>JAILQZ010000047.1 GCA_024698685.1 bacterium | reverse complement strand
TCACTGAACCTAGCGCGATCGAGAATCCAGATCAGGGACTGAGCCTGGAGATGCCGCCCAGGGGGCTTTCATGGACCGGAGTTCGATTCTCCGCGCCTCCACCAGCAAACTTCGGCCGCCTTTATGGCGGCCTTTTTCATTGCTGGTGGAGGCGCGGAGAATACCGTGGGTGAGACAGGCTTCGCGAACGCCTCGCGCTAGTCGCCCTTCTGCGTCAACCCGTGTGCTATTCGGAAGCCGCCTGCACCGCCGCCGCCGCTTCCTTTTCATGCTCGAACGCGCGGATCTTGAGGTTCGAGCGCACGAAGAAGATCCACATGATGACCGAGACCGCGGTGACCGAGAAGGTCACGATGATGAGCCCGGTGATGAAGTCGAAGGAGAAGAATCCCATGACCACCATGCCGAGCGCTCCCATGATCGTGCCCGCGAACATGATGATTCCCGAGGCAGATCCCGCGTCCTTCTCGTTCTGCTGAAGCAGGATCGCCGACATCGCCGGCCGCATCGCGGCCATCGAGATGGTCTCGGGCACGAAGCAGATAGTGAAGAGCAGCGGGTTCATATGGCCGAAGAGCAGCTCGAGGATCGCGGTGGCGATCGGCGCGACCAGGACGATGGTGATGAGCGTCTTGCGGGTGAACTTCTTGAGCAGCAGGGAATAGAGTGCCGGGCCACCCATGCTGACGCCTGCGGTGACGGCGAACCAGACGCCGAATGCGGCCTCGGAGGTTCCGAAGTAGTCGATGTAGACGAAGGATCCGGTAGCCAGGAAGCCTCCGAAGATGAGTGCCGGTATGGTCGTGATGATCAGGAACAGAGTGAATGCCGGATCCCTGAGCACGACTCCCATGCGCTTATACGACATGATGGCCGACTCCTGGAGTCTCTCCTCGGGAGGCAGCGACTCGTTGTAGAAGAGGATGAGAACAAGGCAAACCGCGCCGACGCCCGCAAGGATCCAGAAGACCGCGTGCCAGGTTGCGAATGTGGCAACGACGCCTCCGATGATTGGCGCGGCTACCGGCGCGATGACTTGGATGAGCGCCATGAACAGCAGGAACTTCTCGCGTGGCTCATCCGAGAACACGTCCTTGAGCAGCGCCATGCCAACGGCTGCTGCGCCACCTCCGCCGAGCGCCTCGACGATGCGGCAGGCGATCAGCATCGGGAAGTTCACGGAGACGGCGCACAGCGCGCTGCCCAGGATGAAGCCGCTCATCGTGATGATGAGCGCCGGCTTGCGCCCGAACTTGTCGGAGAACGTGCCGAATACGAGCATTCCGATGGCGTAGAACAGGAAGAACGACGTGATGGCTGTGGTACCCTCGCCTGTGGAGATGCCGAACTGCTCGACCATGGTCGGCAGCGACGGCGAGAACATGTCCATCGCCAGCGCCGAGATCTCGCTCATGACGATGAGGAGAAACGCAAGTCCTCCGTATCCGATGCGCTGCGGAACGAGCAGCTTGGTGCTCAGACCGTCCTTCTTCGCCATTGAATCCCCCTTGCGTTGGCAATTCGCGCTCGTACCTAGCGCATTGGTCCAGTTCGACTATCTTCTGTGCTTGATCTCCAGATCCTCCGGAGACATGTCGCTTAGCTTCACATCGTTGAGGAGCAGCAGCTTGTCCGTGAGCAACCTGTTGAATCCGCCGGACATAGCGACGAGGAGGATGAGGTCGTCGGTGTTGTCCACCTGCAGGTCGTTGACGTCATCGTGCTTGAGAATCGGGCCTGCAATCGCACGCATGCTCATCAGGAAGACCGTCTTGGCCCTTTCGAGCATCTGCACGTACGCCCTGTACTTCTCCTCGACCTCTTCTGAGCTGATGCCTACAGGAATGATCGATTGAACCTGCGCGATGTTCATGTTCTGCTTGAGCATGAGGACCAAGATGAGGTAGGCGATATGCTCGCGGTAGTAGCGCTTCTTGATAGGAGCAGGGATGACCTTGGTGCGAACGTAGTTGTTGATGGTTGCCGGCGTGACGAACTGTTCCTCCTTGAGCTCTGGAGGCAAATAGTCGAGATAATACCCGAGGATCTGTATCAGCTGCTCCATATAGAGGCCGATGTCGGGTATCTCGTTCCACTCCGGTAGCTTGAAGTCGAGCAGGTACTGCTCCCATCTTCTCAACTTCGCGGCGATCAGATCGTTGTCGAAAGACATATGGGCCCCCTTGCTTTCGCAGCCTCATTCATCAAATTGCGCTGTTATGTTACATGCTCCACGAGTATCCCTAGATGTCCTAGGAAAAAATCGCACGTTGACGAAAAATAATTATAGACCTAGAGAAATAGTTCAACAGCTATTTTCATTACAAAGTTAACTTTATTTTGAGAATAATACATGATTATTAATACAAGATAAATTAATTCAAAATATTAAATAAATATCAGGGACGGCCATGCTCGTCCAAGGTGGTCCCGCGCGTCAGCTCCGAACACCGAAAAACGCCGAGGTGAGGGCCGAAAAAGGCGTCTTCTGCAAGGCGAATCGCGCCGAATCTGCGCCCTTTGCGGAAAAGCACGTCTCAAAGCAGCTCCGAAATAGGTTAAAAATGGGCATTTTTCGGCTATTACGTGCGGATTTGCGCCGCCTATGGAAACATTTCGCACATACCGTTGAAAGGAGAGGTATTATAAACGACCGTCGCTATTTATCTTTACGGTAAAGGAAGTGCTTTGAGCAAGGGAGATGTCATCGAGCTTGAGGGAACGGTCCTGGAGTCCCTTCCCAATGCGATGTTTCGTGTGGAGCTGGAGAACGAGCACGTAATCCTGGCGCACATCTCGGGCAAGATGAGGATGCACTATATCCGCATTCTTCCCGGTGACAGGGTTACCGTCGAGCTGTCTCCTTACGATCTCACTCGCGGAAGAATTACCTATAGATTCAAATAGGGATATAATTATAACTTCGCTGGCAAAGCTTGGGCTTTCGCCAGCTAAAGCCATGTTTTGACAACAATCGCCTGCGGCTGCGGCGCGAAGATATATTAGAGAGTTTCATCCGAAAGGACAGGAAAATGAAAGTTCGCCCTTCTGTAAAGAAGATGTGTGACAAATGCAAGATTGTCCGACGCCACGGAAAGGTTCTCGTGATCTGCGAGAATCCCCGTCACAAGCAGCGTCAGGGCTAGGGGAGGAGTAAGCATTGGCCCGTATAGTCGGTGTTGACTTGCCACGTGATAAGCGAGTCGAAATAGGATTGACCTACATCTACGGTATCGGATTGACTACCTCCAAGAAGATCCTCGCGGAGACCGGCGTCAACCCGGACACCCGTGTGAAGGATCTCACTGAGGACGAGCTCGTTCGCCTTAGGGATTACATCGACAAGAACTACACTGTCGAAGGCGACCTTCGTCGCGAGGTTTCCCAGAACATCAAGCGCCTCATGGAGATCGGTTGCTACCGCGGCCTTCGCCATCGCAAAGGTTTGCCGGTTCGTGGGCAGCGTACCCACACCAATGCACGTACGCGCAAGGGTCCTCGTAAGCAAATCGGCGGAAAGAAGAAGTAGCATATGGCAGCTAAGAAGAAGGTTCAGACTCGCGTAAAGCGTTCTGAGCGCAAAAACATTGCCGTTGGACAGGCACACATCAAGTCCACTTTCAACAACACCATCGTGTCCATCACGGACACGCAGGGCAACGTGATTTCCTGGCAGTCTGCCGGAACGGTCGGGTTCAAGGGCTCCCGCAAGTCCACCCCGTTCGCCGCTCAGATGGCAGCAGAGGCGGCCGCGAAGACCGCCCAGGAGCACGGACTTCGCAAGATCTCCGTCTTCGTCAAGGGTCCCGGACCGGGCAGGGAGACCGCTATCCGCTCTCTCCAGGCTGCCGGCCTCGAGGTCTCGTCCATCCAGGATTGCACGCCCATACCTCACAACGGTTGCCGTCCGCGCAAGCGTCGTCGAGTGTAGCCCCAAGATAAGGAGAACAAACAATGGCACGTTATACAGGTGCGGATTGTCGCCTCTGCCGCCGCGAGGGTGGCAAGCTCTTCCTCAAGGGAGATCGCTGCTACTCCGAGAAGTGCGCGTTCGAGCGTCGTCCCTATGCCCCTGGTGATGCTGGCAAGAAGCGCACCAAGGATTCAGAGTACCGCATGCAGCTGCGCGAGAAGCAGAAGACCAAGAGGATCTACGGCCTTCTCGAGAAGCAGTTCCACAGCTATTACGAGCTGGCAAACCGCCAGTCCGGCATTACCGGCGAGAACCTCTTGCGCATTCTCGAGAGCCGTCTCGACAATGTCGTCTATCGCCTGGGATTCTCCAAGTCCCGCGATGAGGCCCGTCAGCAGGTCCGCCATGGCCACATCACCGTCAACGGACGCAGGGTCACCATCCCCTCGTTCAGGGTTCGCCCGGGCGATCTCGTGGCCGTAGCCCCCAAGGCCAAGGAGCTCCTGGTCATCAAGTCCTCCCTCGTCAGCAACGAGCGCACCGAGGTGCCCGGCTGGCTCGAGGTCGACATCGAAAAGCTCCAAGGTTCCGTCCTCCAGCTCCCGAATCGCGATCAGATCGATCTCGATATCCGCGAGCAGCTTATCGTCGAGCTCTACTCCAAGTAATGACTGGAAACCAGGAGGCATAGAATATGACCAAATTCATCAGACCTCAGGTCACGGTGGAACCCGTAAACGACTTCTTCGCAAGGTTCATCGTCGAGCCGCTCGAGCGCGGCTATGGCCAGACCTTGGGAAACAGCATGCGCCGCGTGCTCCTCTCGTCGCTTACCGGTGCCGCTGTCACCGCCATTAAGATCGATGGCGTGCAGCATGAGTTCACCGCCCCCGAGGGCGTTGTCGAGGACGTCACCGATATCGTCCTCAACGTCAAGGGCCTCGTATTCTCTTCGCTCGAGTCTGCAGAGGAAGCAACCGCAACCATCTCCGCAACCGGTCCCTGCGTGGTCACCGGTGCGGACATGCATGTTCCCGCAGAGTTCACCCTCATCAACCCCGAGCATGTCATCTGCGAGCTCGCAGAGGGCGGCTCGATCGAGATGAGCCTCACCATCGCGACCGGCCGCGGCTACGTCTCCGCTGAGCGCAACAAGTGCGCGGACGACCCCATCGGCCTCATTCGCACCGACTCGCTCTTCTCGCCGGTCAAGCATTGCGCCATGAACGTCGAGAACACCCGTCGTGGCCAGATCACCGACTACGACCGCCTTGTGCTCGAGGTCGAGACCAACGGCGCCATCACCGCGAACAACGCGGTCGTCGCTGCCGCTGGCATCGTCATCCAGCACATGGAGGCCTTCATGGCCCTCTCCGAGGATGTCGAGGATGTTCCGGCCGAGTCGATCTTCGCCCCCGAGGGTCCGTCGAAGAACTTCGAGCTGGACAAGCGAGTCGAGGAGCTCGAGCTTTCGGTTCGTTCTTACAATTGCCTGAAGCGCGCCGGCATCCACTCCGTGCGTCAGCTGATCGACTTCTCTGAGAACGACCTCTTCAATATCCGTAATTTCGGTGCCAAGTCCATCGAGGAAGTCAAGGACAAGCTCCACTCGATGGGTCTGACCCTGAAGCAGTAGTAAGTAGGAGACACTAAAATGAGACATCGCGTTAAGGGTCGCAAGCTGGGAACAGATGCCAGCCATACCAAGGCCATGAAGAAGAGCCTGACCTGTGCTCTGCTCGCCAACGACCGCATCAAGACCACCGAGACCCGCGCCAAGGAGATCCGCGGCGAGGTCGATCGCGTGATCACTTGGGCAAAGCGCGGCGACGTGCATTCCCGCCGTCTTGCAATCGCCAAGGTTGGAGACAAGGAAGTTGTCCGCGAGGTCTTCGAGAAGGTCGCGCAGGGCATGTATGAGGGCCGCAATGGCGGCTACACCAGGATCTACAAGCTCGGAAACCGCAAGGGCGACAACGCTCCTATGGTCATCATCGAGCTCGTTACCGAGCCAGTGACCCCCAAGAAGAAGGCCGATGAGCCCGTCAAGGCCGAGGAGTCGAAGAAGCCTGTCGAGATCGACGAGAGCCTGAAGTTCGACGATGACGACGACTTCGACTTCGACGACGGCATCGAGGCTGCCGAAGAGGCCGCAGAAGAGGCTGAGGAAGCTGCCGAAGAGGCCGCAGAAGAGGCCGAGGAGGCTGCAGAAGAGGCCGCAGAAGAGGCCGAGGAAGCCGCCGAGGAAGCCGCCGAGGAAGCCGCCGAGTAGGCTTTCGCAAGAAGACATCGAGACCGGGAGAGGAGCGATTCCTCCCCGGTCTTTTCACGCAACGCGAACCGGAGCGCCATATGGCTGAGAACCGTGCGTTCACCGATATCGAATACCTGGCGAACGAGTTCATCTCGATGCGTGCGGCGTCGCGCATCGCCCAGGGCGATTCCACGCTGTTCGATTTCTCCGCCAAGGCGCTGGAAAGCGCGCGCAACTCCATGGGGTGGTCCGATCTATGCGCCAATCCCCCTATAGATCCTGCATCGATAGCGGAATTCGCCAGCACGATCTCGGGCGAGGGGATCTCCGACCTCTTCCTGATCGGCGTTGGCGGCACGATGCAGGCCGCCGTGGCGATGGCGACCTTCCTCGAATCCCAAGGCAAGATGCCGCTGCGCTTCCACGCTATGGATTCGACCCTTCCATCCGACATAGTCAACGAGCTCGCGGGCGTGGATTTCGCGCGCTCGATATTCATCGTTTCCTCGAAGTCGGGCATCACCGTCGACACGATGTCGATCTTCGAGTACGTATGGCGAGTGGTTTGCAGCGAGCTGGGCGAAAGCGCTCCAAGCCGCTTCATTGCGATCACCGATGCCGGCACGCGCCTGGAGGAAAGCGCCCGTGAGCGGGGAATCTCCAAGGCCTTCAATGGCGAGGACGACATCGGGGGCAGATACTCGGCGCTCTCCGTTGTCGGCCTGCTGCCGTTTGCGCTCATGGGCATCGACGTGGTCGAGCTCGTCGACCGCTGCAGGAGCTGCGAGGTCCTTTGCGGCCTCGACGATCCGAGCAATCCCGCGATCTCGCTGGCGGCAGGGCTCATCAGCCTGCTCTTCAACGGGCGCGACATCATGCACCTCGCAGTCAATCAAGGCTCCCTGGGCTTCGGCCTCTGGGCGGCACAGCTCGTCTGCGAGTCGCTTGGCAAGCAGGGGAAGGGGATCCTCGTCAGCGTCGAGCCGGGCTTCGAATTGCTCTCCGAGGGCGACGAGAACGGCTTCGCCATCATCGCATCTTCCGATCCTAGCCTCATCGGAGCCTCTCCCAGCGTCGATATCCCGCATCTGCATGTTCCGATCCTCACGGGCACCGACCTGGCGATGCAGTTCATAATCTGGGAGTACGCAGTCTCGATGATCGCGATCATGCTCGAGGTCGACCCGTTCAACCAGCCGAACGTAGAGGCTGCCAAGAAGGCCGCGAGGGCAATCTGGCGCGATGAGATCTCGCTTGGCATGAGGGCCGCCTCCACGGCATCGCTGGCCCTTCCATGCGAGCGCGACGCTTCGCAAGGGGAGGCGCTCGCCGCGCTCTTCTCCATGGTGGAGCCAGGCGATTACTGTGCGATCGACGCCTTTCTGCCGCGTACGAGCGAAGCGATCTTCGGACGCCTGAAGACCCTTCGCAGGATGATCTTCGACGGTTTGGACTGTCCGACATGCCTCGAGATGGGCCCACGCTATCTTCACTCCATCGGGCAGTACCAGAAAGGTGGCCCGAACAAGGGCCTGTTCCTGATCGTGAGTGCAGAGGAATCGGAAGCCAGCGCATACGGCGAGGTCGAAAAGACCCTCGACAACCTCACTTACGCGCAGGCCGCGGGCGATTTCGCGGCGCTTTCCGAGCGCGAGAGGCGCGTGGTGCACGTCAATCTGCCCAGATGCGATGCCGATGCGCTCGACGATTTGCTCGATCTTGTCGCCAAATGCCTACCCTGAAGGCCGGATGCAACCGATTGCGTAGTAATATCTAAAAGTTAAGGCACGTTTATTCGACGATGATGGGAACAGCAAATGTCGAAGAGGAACACAACTAAGAACAAGAGCAACCACGCAAAGCGCATGGCCAGAAGCGCCAGCACCGAGGTCAAGCCCGAGGTTTCGGCCAAGAGAGAGGCCAAGCAGAGGCAAGAGGCCACCAAGAGCGCGCTTAAGAAGACCTTCACGATTCTCGTCTGCGCGCTGCTTGTCCTGCTCTTCGCGCTCCCGTCGCTCTCCGGCCTCATGAGCTGCAGCAATCGCACTCAGAAGGACGAGGACTTCGCAGCCAAGATCGAGGAGCTGCACAGCGAGCTCGATGCGAACCCCGATAAAACCGAGTTGCAGATCGAGATCGCCGACGAGTTCCTCGCGTGGGGCCAGGCGATCTTCATGGGCAGGATCCAGAAGTCCAACTACGATTCGAGCACGATGTTCAACGAGGCAGTCGAGCACTACGAGGCCTATGGCGATCTCTCCGAGCTGCCCGAGGCGCAGCTCAACTATGCGATCGCGAATGCCTTCGCCGGCAACTACGAGGATGCGATACCGCTGCTTCAGGCCGCTGTGGCCGCCGATGATTCGAATGCGGATGCCTGGGCTGCCCTTGGCTACGCGCTAAGCGGCACAGGCGATAACGACGCTGCGATCGAGGCATACCAGAAGGCAGTCGACCTCGACCCTGACAGCGATGCCGGTCAGCTCGCCGCCTACCAGCTCGAGGGCCTGCAGTAGGCTTTCGAGCATCTGGCTTTCACGAGAGGATCAAGGCGACATGCATATCGGATTTCCTGAAATATTGGTGATCGTACTGTTCGCCTTCATCATCTTCGGCCCGAAGAGGCTGCCCGAGATCGGCAAGAGCATCGGCAAGGCGATCAACCAATTCAACGGTGCGAAGGAGAAGGTCGACGAGACCCTCAAGAAGGAGGGCTTGGATTCGGCGAGCCTCAGGGAGGCTTCGAAGAACCCCTTCGTCGCGCTCGACAAGCTCGCGACGATAGCAGACAAGATGGAAGAGATCATTCCAGTGGAGGATGCCGAGGCCGAGGGCGAGACCGAGGGCGAGCCCCAAGAGCTCGCTGAATCCGCTGAGACGGCCGATGATGCTCCCGCCGAGTCCAACTTAGAGCTCGAGCAAAACGTGCCCTCTGAGCCCGTTGAGGAGCTTCAGGAGGCAATCGAAGAGTCCGCATCCGCGGAAGAGCCTGCGGAGGAGCCGCAGACTGAGCTCGAGTCGCATCCAGAACCGCAATCCGAGCCCGAGCCCGAGTCCGGAGAGGAGGGAGAGCGCGCCTAGGCACGCTCGAACGCCATGCCGATCGGTGAGGCCAGGATGCCAATCATGGCGCATTTCTCAGAGCTACGCCGCAGACTGGTCATAATCGCGGTGTCGCTGCTGGTCTTCACCATCGCGATCTACTTCTTCTCGCCGTACCTGATAGACTTCCTGCTTCGCCCTATCGAGAGGTTCATCCCGGGAGGCGCGGCGAACGGCGTCAACATCTTCGATCCGGTTGGGGGCTTCGTCCTGAGGTTCAAGGTCTCCTTCGTCGGCGCGGTCATGGTCACATCGCCTATATGGATCTGGCAGTTCCTCGCGTTCTTCCTTCCGGCGCTAAAGCCCAACGAGCGCAAGTGGGTGGTTCCGACCTTCTTCGCCGGGGTCTTCCTCTTCATCGGTGGAAACGTCTTCTGCTACTACATCATTCTCACTCCGGCTTTCCAATGGCTTCTAGCGCAGACTGCCGCCTTCGCGTCGATCATTGCCGACGCGGCGAAGTACATCGGGGTGATCCTGATGTTCGAGCTGGTGTTCGGATTCGCGTTCGAGCTGCCGCTGGTTATCTTCTACCTGATCGTCTTCAACATCGTACCGTACAAGAGGCTGCGCAAGAGCTGGCGCGTCGTCTACATCACCCTGATGATCGTCTGCGCCTTCGCGACGCCAGATGCCTCGCCGATTCCGATGCTTCTGCTGTTCTCGGCGATGGTGGGGCTCTACGAGCTCTCGTTGGGCCTCGCGAGGCTGGTGCTGCGCCGCAGGATCGCACGCCAGGAGCTCGAAGAGGACGAATCGCTCGCTATCACTGAGAGCAGCGAGGGCTAGCATGCACGAGTTCGGGTTGATGAGCTCCATCCTCGACACCGTCAATTCCTCCGCCGCCGAGGCCGGCGCAAGCCGCGTCGTCGAAATCAGGCTGACCATCGGCGAGATGGCCCAGGTGGTCGAGGAGGCCATGGTCTTCGCGCTCGAGGCGCTGTCCGAGGGAACGCTGTGCGAGGGTGCCAAGCTCACGATCGATTTCATCGAACCGCGCTCTCGCTGTCCCGAATGCGGCGTCGAATTCGAGCACGGATTCTACAACCGAGCATGCCCCGAATGCGGCAATCCGCTCACTGACATCATCGCTGGCAAGGAGATGTACATCGACTCCATCGAAGTCGATATATAGCGCGCGAAGTATTAATATAGGTCGCTCCAAAGAGTATTTACTGCAAGCCCTCGCAAACCCCAAAGCCGCTTGGAATGTCGATTCGGCTGCACTGGATGGCATCCTGCCCGAATTGCCTCTTGCGTTTGGTTGTAGTTGAGTTTCCGTTTGGTATATCCTAAAAAATCGTATCGTACCCATTTGGATTCGATTTGGCGTGCATTTATGAATTGGTTAAGAACGAGGTGCTAACGTTTAGCGCGAACGCACTCGGCCGAAAGGGATTCGCATGCAACTCGATATAGGAAAGCCGATCCTCGACAAGAACGATCGCCTCGCTGAAGAGAACCGCGAGCTCCTCGATGCCCACGGCATCTTCATGCTCAACATCCTGGCGTCGCCGGGATCGGGCAAGACATCGACGATACTGGCTACCATCGAGGCCTTGCGCAGCAAGTACTCCTTCGCCGTGATCGAGGGCGACCTCGCCAGCAAGGTGGACTCCGAGAAGATCAAGGCCGCTGGGATTCCATGCGTGCAGATCAACACCGGCGGGATCTGCCACCTCGAGTCCAACATGATCGCCAACGCGTTGAAGGCCTTCGATCTCGATTCGATCGACATCCTGCTCGTCGAGAACGTCGGCAACCTCGTCTGCACGACCGACTTCTATCTCGGCGAGAACGCCCGTGCCGTCATCCTCTCCGTTCCCGAGGGGCATGACAAGCCGGTCAAGTACCCGATCATCTTCCAAGAAGCGGATGCCGTGGTCTTGAACAAGGTCGACGTCATCGACTACTTCGACTTCAACGAGCGCGAGTTCCGCGCATCATTGTCGCAGATCAACCCTGCGGCGCCGATCTTCCCGATTTCGGCCACCAAGGGTACGGGCATCAAGGCCTGGACCGGATGGCTCGATTCGATCGTCATAGAAACCCGGGGGTAGAATTTGATTTTCGTAGTCACAGAGAAGAACATCGCAGCGGCAAAGATCGCGGAGCTCCTCTCCGAGGGGCCTGTCAAGAGCGACAAGGTCTACAACCTTGCAGTCTATCGCTTCAAGCGCGGGGGAGAGGACTGGGTATCGTTGGGCCTGCGCGGCCACATCCTGCGCGTCGACTTCGCCGACAAGCTCGAATACAGCAAGCGCAAGGGCTGGTACGCGCTCGATGAGGATGGCAACGTCATCGGCAAGGCCGACATCCCGAAAAGTCTCGAGAAGCCGCCCTTCAAGAGGCGCAAGCCGTTTTACGAGGATGGGGTCGAGCTCTCGTCGTGGAAGATCCCCGCATTGCCGTATCTGGTCTATGCGCCCATCGTCAAATATCCCGCAGAGAAGGACATCATCCGCTCGCTCAAGAACCTTGCCGGCAAGGCCGACAGGATCATCATAGCAACCGACTTCGACCGCGAGGGAGAGCTCATCGGTGCCGATGCCGTCTCGATGATCCGCGAGGTCACCGACGTGGAGATCAAGCGCGCGAGGTATTCCGCGCTCACCAAGGGCGAGATCACCGAAGCCTTCTCCAACTTGGTCGAGCTCGACGAGGGCTTGGCGCAGGCTGGCGAGTCGAGGCAGCACATCGACCTGATCTGGGGAGCTGCGCTCACACGCTACATGACGCTTGTCAAGTATGGTGGGCTTCGCAACGTGCGCCCGTGCGGCAGGGTCCAGACCCCCACGCTCGCGCTTATCGTAGCCCGCGAGCGCGAGAGGCTCGCGTTCGTGCCCGAGGACTATTGGGTCATCAAGGCCAAGTGCCTCTCCGATGGCATCGAGTTTCCCGTGACGCATAGGATCGAGCGCTTCAACGACGAGGTCGCCGCCAAGGCGGCATTCGACAAGGTGAAGGACGCGAGCAGCGCCATCGTCACCGACATCGAGCGCAAGACGCGCACGATTGCCCCGCCAACCCCGTTCAACACCACCTCGCTGCAGGCCACGGCAGCCTCCGAGGGCATCAGTCCGGCGCGCACCATGCGCATCGCCGAGTCGCTCTACATGAGCGGTTACATCTCGTATCCGCGCGTCGACAACACGGTCTATCCCGGCTCCATCGATTTCCGCCAGACGCTCAGCATGCTCTCTGGAAATCCTGCGTACGCGCCCTACGCCAAGAAGCTGCTCGCAAAGGGCAAGCTCAAGGCCACGCGCGGCAAGACGCAGACCACCGACCATCCTCCGATCCACCCGACGGGATGCCCTTCGCCCGACAGCCTGAAGGCGGAGGAGTGGAAGCTCTACAATCTCATCGCCCGCAGGTTCATGGCGACGCTCTCCGATGCCGCCAAGGTCGAGGGCACCAAGATCTCGCTCGACGTCGAGGGCGAGCCCTTCATCGCCAGGGGAGACAACACCGTTCAGACGGGCTTTCGCGAGATCTACCCCTACGGCACCAAGAAGGAGGACGAGCTGCCATCGCTTTCCGTAGGCCAGGTCGTCGGCTTCTGCGAGCCCGAACTGCAGGCCAAGCAGACCGAGCCGCCGGCGCGCTACTCGCAGGGCAAGTTGATCCAGGAGATGGAGAAGCTCGGCCTCGGCACGAAGTCGACGCGCCACTCGATCATCGAGCGCCTGTTGGAGGTCCACTACATCCAAGGCAACCCGATCGAGCCCACGCAGCTCGGCATGGCGCTGATCGACGCGCTCGGAACCTTCGCGCCGCCGATCGTCTCGCCCGAGATGACCGCCAAGCTGGAAGAGGAGATGAGCGCGATCTCCGTCGGCGAGGACAACCTCGAGCACGTCGTCAACCAGTCGAGGGACATGCTCGACGGCATCATCGAGTCGCTCATCCCCAAGAAGGAGGAGGTCGGCAGCGCGATCTCCGATGCGGTGCAGGCCGACTCGAAGGTCGGCGTCTGCCCCAAGTGCGGCCACGACCTGCTGCTCAAGAGCTCCGCGCGCACCCGTTCGCAGTTCATCGGCTGTTCCGCATGGCCAGATTGCGACGTGACCTACCCGGTTCCGCAGGGCAAGATCCAGCCCGTTGAGGAGCCGTGCCCGGAGTGCGGCGCCCCGCAGATCGAGGTCATCGCGTTTCGCTCCAGGCCGCGCAAGATCTGCGTCGACCCGGAGTGCAAGACCAACTCGGAGCCCGACATCGACATCGGAGCGTGCCCGAAGTGCGCAGCCGCAGGCAAGGATGCGCACCTCATCGCGCAGAAGAACCCGAAGACGCTCAAGCGCTTCATCAGGTGCCAGAACTACGAGGAGTGCGGCGTGAGCTACCCGCTTCCTCAGAATGGAAAGCTCAAGTCGGCCAACAAGGTCTGCCCGGATTGCGGCGTTCCGATGGTCGTCGTCAGCACGCGCCGCGGCCCGTGGGAGCTCTGCCCGAACATGGAGTGCCCGAGCAAGGAGAGGGACGAGTCGGCCAGCAAGAAGAAGGGAACAAGGGGTCGCTCGAAGGCCAAGTCGGCCAAGAAGTGACACCCATTTCAGCAGCCAGATTGCATGAGAGGTGATGATAGTGGCTTACCCGAAGGTAACGGTCGTAGGAGCTGGAAACGTTGGCGCCACAACGGCGCAGATGATCCTGATGAACAACCTCGCAGACGTGGTGCTCATCGACATCGTCGAGGGGATTCCGCAGGGCAAGGCCCTCGACATGATGCACTCGCGCTCGATTCTGAAGTTCGGTCCGACAATCATCGGCACGAACGACTACGCTGATACCGCCAACAGCGACATCGTCGTCATCACGGCGGGCGTGCCCCGCAAGAAGGGCATGACGCGCGAGGACCTCATCGATACCAACTCCAAGATCATGAGTTCGGTCATCGAGCAGGCTTACGAGGCCTCGCCGGGAGCGATCTTCATATGCGTCACCAATCCGCTCGACGTCATGGTCTACCTTGCGTACTCGCGTTCCGGCCTGGCCAAGGAGAGGATCTTCGGCATGGGCGGCGTGCTCGACTCGTCGAGGTTCGCATACGCCATCCAGCAGGCCACCGGTGCCGACATCGCAGACATCGACGCGCTGGTTGTCGGCGCGCATGGGCAGGGCATGGTGCCGCTGGCCAAGCATTCTACGATATGCGGCAAGCCCATTACCGAGGTTCTCGATGCCGAGACCGTCTCTGCGTGCGTCAAGCGCGCCATCGATGGCGGAGGCGAAGTCGTCAGGCATCTCAAGATCGGCTCGGCCTTCTATGCGCCAGCCACTTCGATCGCGAAGATGGTCAAGGCCATCCTCACCGACTCCGACGAGGTTATGAGCGTCTGTGCCAAGCTCGACGGCGAGTACGGCATCTTCAACCTCTACATGTGCGCTCCGGTCAAGCTCGGCCCCAACGGCATCAAGGAGATCATCGAGCTCGATCTCGACGAAGAGGATAGTGCGGCCCTGAAGGCTTCCGCGGAATCGATCGCGGCATCCGTCGACAAGTTGAAACTGAGAGGATAGGATGAAGGCTCCTCGGACCTTTGCGGCGCTGACGGCGCAAGATGTGGCGAATGCGGTTCGCGAGGCCATCCCCGCGATCGCAACCTCGCTGCGTCCAGACGTGCTCTCCGCGCTCGGCGATGCCTGCGCCTGCGAGAGCGATCGGCGCGCGCAGGGCATAATCGCGCAGATCATCGAGAACGATGCGATCGGGCGCCGCGATGGCGTGCCGATCTGCCAGGATACGGGCTCCGTATGGATCTACCTCGAGGTCGGAGAGGAGCTCTCGATACCCGCTGGGATCTTCTCGCTGGTCGATGAGGCTGTCGCGGATGCGTTCACGCAAGCCAAGCTGCGCATGAGCATCCTCGCCGATGCGCTCGTCGACCGCACCAACACAAAGACGAACACCCCGGTCTTCACCGAGATCGGAATTCGCCCGGGCAAGGGTGCCACGCTGCACGTGATGCTGAAGGGCGGAGGCTCCGACAACGCCTCGCGCGTCATCATGCTACCGCCGGGCGCGGGCTTTGCAAGCATCCGCGAAGAGGTGCGCAAGTGCGTTCTCGAGAAGGGCTCGGCTGCCTGTCCGCCGCTGATTATCGGCATAGGCATCGGCGCTACGTTCGACAAGGTCGGAACGCTCGCAAAGAAGGCGTTGCTCAGGCCCGTTGGCGTACCCAATCCCGATCCGCGCATCGCCTCGCTGGAGCAGGAGCTGCTCGACGTGGTCAATGCCACCGGCGTGGGCCCGGCAGGCCTCGGAGGGGCCAGCACCGCGCTCTCCATTGCGATCAACACCGCGCCTTGCCACATCGCCGCGCTGCCCCTGGCGATCAACATGGGATGCTGTGCGATGCGCAGCGTCTCCATCGAGCTTGCCGACGATGGCGTGGAGATTGCCGAAGTCAAACGGCATGAGATAGAGCTTTCGCAAGTGCCAGAGGCAGAGCAGCCCATCGAGATCCGGCTCCCCGCGAGCAAGGAGCAGCTGGCTCAGCTGCGCGCAGGCCAGAGCGTGACCCTCACCGGTGCGGTCTACACGATGCGCGACGCTGGTCACGTGCGCACGCTCGAGGCGCTCGAGCGCGATGGCGCGCTGCCCTTCGGACTCGATGGCGCAACGCTCCTCTATGCGGGTCCAACGCCCGAAAGCGCAGGCAGGCCGCTAGGTTCGGTTGGCCCCACCACCGCATCCAGAATGGATTTCGCCACCCCGGCGCTCTACGCGTCCGGAATCGCGTCGACCATCGGCAAAGGCGCGCGCAGCAGCGCGGTCGCCCGTGCCTGCAAGGACTTCGGGTGCGTCCACTTCACCGCTGTCGGCGGCATCGCGGCGCTGCTCGCAACCTACGTAAAGTCGGCTGAGCCCATCGCATGGCCAGACCTCGGCACGGAAGCGCTCGTGAGGCTCGAAGTCGAGGGGCTTCCGGCGTTCGTCGGAATAGACACGCAAGGCAACGACATCTTCTCGGCGCTTCACGCGTAGGAGGGCATCTGCGATGGCTAAGGGCATCTTCATAACGTTCGAAGGGGGAGAGGGAGCAGGCAAGTCGACGCAATGCGCACTGCTTGCCGAGCACTTCATCGCGCAGGGCAGGGAGGTCATCCTTCTCAGGGAACCCGGCTCTACCGCCATCGGCGAGAAGATCCGCAGCATACTGCTCGACATCGACAACGCCGAGATGAGCCCGATTGCGGAGCTGCTCCTCTACGAGGCCGCTCGCACGCAGATGGTCGCCGAGGTGGTCATTCCCGCGCTCGAGCAGGGCAAGGTCGTCATCTGCGACAGGTTCTTCGACTCGACCGTCGCCTATCAGGGCTACGGCCGCGAGCTCGGTCCGGAGATGGTTCGCGCGCTCAACGAGATCGCCTGCCAGGGGGTCGTGCCCGACAGGACCATCCTCATGGAGCGCAACATCGAGGAGGGCCTAACCTCCGCCAAGAGGAAGGGGAGCGATCGCATCGAGGCGGAATCGCTCGAATTCCATGAGAAGGTGCGAGCGGCGTTCGAGACTATGGCCGACGAGATGCCCGATAGGATCAGGCGCGTCACCATGCGCGAGGACCCCAACGAGACCTTCGCTCTGATTCTCGATCAGATCGCGGACCTGCTGTAGGAGGAGCAAGGCGCACTTGAGCAACGTGGACAACATAGCCGCTCCCGCCGAGCGCACCCCAGCGCCGCCGTTCTCTGGCGTGCAGATCCCGCGCAATGTGGCGATCCTGCTGTCGGAGGCGAAGGCTGCCGGCACGCTCTCGCATGCGTATCTGCTTACGGGCTCGATGGGCTCCGGCAAGTACGAGACCGCAATGGCGATAGCGCTCGCGAGAATCTGCCCCAATGGGGGTTGTGGCGAGTGCGAGGAGTGCCGCCGCGTGATTCGCAAGAGCCATCCCGACGTGCATTGGATCGAGCCCGAGGGCGCTGCAACCTACTTGGTCGGCCAGATCAGGATGGCCATGCGCAACGCCTCGCTCACCCCGATTCGCGCGTCCAGCAAGGTCTTCATCTTCACCAGCGCCGAGGCTTTCAACGAGCAGGCTGCCAACGCGTTCCTCAAGACGCTCGAGGAGCCTCACGAAGACACCTCGTTCATCCTCATCGCGTCCTCGCGCGAGAGCGTTATCCCGACGATCTCATCGCGCTGCCAGGAGATCTCGTTCCCGAGCGCGTCTCAGCCCGCTTCCATCGAGGCTCTCGTCGCTAAGGCGAAGTGCACCCCCGAACAGGCGCGCGCTGCCCTGGCCATCGAGGACGGGTCGATCGAGCGCGCGAGCGAACTGCTCGCCTCGTACGATCGTCGCGCCATCGTAGCCGCCACGCTCGAAGCGCTGAGAGCGGCGGTCGGCGATGACCGCCTCGAGCTCCTAGCATGCTCTTCCAACATCCTTTCGGCAATCAAGGGAGCATGCAAGGATATGGAAGAGACTTACAATAATGAAATCGAGAATCAGCGGGAATTTCTTGGGAAGGGCGCGTTAAGCGAGCTCAAGAAGAGATTCAAGAGGATGATGGCCAGCCGCGAACGCGAGATGCTCACGGAGGTCTTCGCGGTTACGCGGCATTGGCTTAGGAATAATATGATCGCTGGAATCGGATGCAGCGAGCTTGCCATCGAGCTTCCCGAGGGCACGAAGCGCTCCGATTCCGCCGCATGCGTGCTGAGCCCAGAGCAATTCGTCGAAGCGCAGGGAATCATCGACAGGGCCAGCGAGCGCATCGCGCGCAACGTGACGCCGCGTCTGGCGCTTGACGCGATGTTGCTAGATATCAGGGAGGTTATCCATGCTAACCGTCATTCCGGTTAGGTTCAAATACAACCCCAAGCCGTACTGGTTCAAGTTCGAGGACTGCGATCCTGCGGCAGGGGATTACGTCCTCGTCGCCAAGGATGGCGGCATGGTCGTGGGCCAGGTCCAGGATCCACCGTTCGAGATCACCGATGAGCAGGCTGAAGGCCTGTCGACATCGCTCAAGAGCATCGTCCGCATCGCCAACGATGAGGACCTCGAAGAGCTCGAGCGCCTCGACCAAAAGGGTGCGGAGGCCAAGAAGGTCTTCCGCGAGCTCGCCAAGAAGCGCGAGCTCGATATCAAGCCGATCGACGTCGAGTACCTCATGGGTGCCGACAAGGCGATCTTCCACTTCTCCTCGGAGGAGCGCGTCGACTTCCGCGAGCTGGTCAAGGACCTCGCATCGAGGCTCCACATCCACGTTGACATGCAGCAAATCGGCGTCCGCGACGAGGCGCGCGTCACCGGCGGGCTCGGCCATTGCGGCGAGATCCTCTGCTGCGTCCGCTTCGCCAACGAGTTCATGCCAGTCTCCATCCGCATGGCAAAGGAGCAGGACCTTCCGCTCAACCCGACCAAGGTCTCAGGCGCATGCGGCAGGCTGATGTGCTGCCTGCGCTACGAATTCGAGACCTACAAGGAGTTCAAGTCGCGCGCGCCCAAGGTCAATGCGATCGTGGACACCCCAGCCGGCAAGGCAAAGGTCATCGAGATCGATGTCCCCAGAGAGCTCGTCAAGATCAGGATGGAGGAGGGTTCCGAGACCTTCTACGTGCCGATTGGCGGCATGGAGACCGATCCCGAATCCGACAGCCCCAGGCCCTGCAGGGTTTGCGAGGAGGCGTTCAACGAGCATTGCCCGATGTCGCTTCGCAGCGAGAAGGCCGTTCTAGCGGTCAAGATCCCCGAGGCCGAGGAGGAGCCCGATCAGCCCAAGAAGCAGGAGAAGCGCAAGCGCGGCAAGAAGGGCAAGAAGGGCACGCCGCAGGCCGAGCAGGCCAAGCAGCTCGAGGCCAAGAGGCAGCAAGGCGGAGAGCGCGAAGCCCAGGCCCCTTCGAAGTCCTCGAAGCGCAGGCGCCGCAAGTCCTCGAGCAAGGGTCGCGAGGGCGCGGGCATCGCTGGCGGCGAGGTTCAGTCCGCAGCTCCGAAGGATGCCTCGAAGCCGCGTCCGGGCCAACGTTCCTCCGGAGTCCGCAACCCGCAGGATTCCATGGGCGGCAATCGCCAGAAGGGCGAGGGAGCCTCGAAGGGCCAACCCAAGGGCGATGGCGCCCCCAAAGCCGAGAGCGGTCAGCCCAAGGGAGGATCGCAAGGCAAATCCAAGTCTTCGCGCCGCAGGAGCAATCGCAAGAAGAATCCGAACGCTTCGGGTGCCAACGCCCAGGGCGGTCAGCAAAAGCTGCAGGACAACCAGCAGAAACCCCAGGGCGGAGCTGGCACGAACGCGGGCGCATCGAACGCCCACAGGAAGCGCAGAAGGATCAATCCAGGTCAATCCGAGAAGCAATAGCACCTCTCTGATAAGGAGGAAACCAAAGTGCAGACCGAATCGATGCTACTCAACGATCTCTATCAGCTCACGATGGCCGAGGGCTACTGGAAGAACGGCTTCGTGGACGCGCAGGCAAGCTTCTACATGCATTTCCGCAACAATCCGTTCCAGGGCGGGTACACCATCGCATGCGGTATGGAGCATCTGTCCGAGATCGCGCGCAACTTCCAGTTCACCGACGATGACGTGGACTACCTGAAGACCCTCAAGACCGCCACGGGCGAGGATCTCTTCGACAGAGGCTTCCTCGAGTTCCTGCGGTCCTACAAACTCACCCTCGACATCGATGCTCCGCTCGAGGGCTCCGCGGTCTTCCCGATCGAGCCCGTGGTCAGGGTCGTCGGCCCGCTCATCGACTGCCAGCTCATCGAGACCCCGCTCCTCAACGCCATCAACTTCGAGACGCTGATTGCCACCAAGGCCGCCAGGGTCTGCCACTGCACCGACGGCGCCGTCGCCGAGTTCGGCCTGCGCCGCGCGCAGGGTCCCAACGGCGGACTGCTCGCTTCGAGAGCATCTTTCATCGGCGGTTGCGCATCCACCTCCAACGTACTGGCGGGCAAGATGTTCAACATCCCGGTCTCGGGCACGCATGCTCACGCTTGGGTTCAGGCCTTCGATACAGAGCTCGAGGCCTTCCGCGCCTTCGCGTCGGCGATGCCGCACAACACCATCCTCCTCGTCGATACCTACGACATCGAGGAGGGCTTGAAGAACGCGATCATCGTCGGCAAGGAGATGGAGGAGCGCGGCGAGCGTCTGATAGGCATCAGGATCGATTCCGGCGACCTCGCATGGGGCTCTAAGCTTGCGCGCAAGATGCTCGACGAGGCAGGCCTCGATTACGTCAAGGTGACGCTGACCAACGACCTCGACGAGCACCTCATGGTTTCGCTCAAGGAGCAGGGTGCCCGCGTCGACTCGTGGGGCATCGGCACCAAACTCGCCGTAGCATACGATCAGCCGGCGCTTGGCGGAGTCTACAAGATGTCAGCGATCAAGAAGACCCCCGACAGCAACTGGGAGCCCAAGCTCAAGATATCCGCGCAGATAGCGAAGAGGACGCTCCCCGGACTTCTCGACGTCAAGCGCTACAGCGACGATTCGGGCAACTACATCGGCGACCTCGTCTACGACCAGCTGCTCGGCCTGAGCGGCGACCTTGCGGTCGACCCGTTCGACCTGGCGCAGGTCGAGGACTTCAGCGGCTTCGAGTCCAAGCAGCTCCTCGTCCCGCTGGTTCGCGGCGGAGAGCCTGTCATCGATAGCTTCGACGCCCATGAGGCGCGCGATCGCGTTGCAGTAGAGCTTTCCAGGCTCGATTCGTCCTATACGCGCTTCCTCAATCCGGCACCGTATTCTGTCGGCCTCGACCCTGCTCTCTCCGACAGCAGGACCAACCTTATCAACGAGCACAAGAAGGACAAGAAGAGGAAGCTGAAGAACTAGCGCCTCTTGGAACAATCGCCAATGGAAGAGAAGACCGAACAGAGATACGAGCTCTATGCGAGCTGCGGCTACGGGCTCGAGAAGCTCGTCGCCTCGGAGCTCGAGGCGCTCGGCATCCATCAGATTCGCCCGCTTTCTTCGGGCGTGACATTCTACGCTACGCCAGAGGAGGCCTGTCGAGCCCTTCTGTGGCTGCGCTGTGCGAGCAGGGTGCTGCTCGTTCTCGGGCGCGTCGATGCCACCGATGCCGACACCCTCTACAACGGCTGCTACGAGATCGCCTGGCCCAAGCATGTTGCCGAGGGCGCTACGATCGCGGTTCACGCCAAGGGCACCAACGACAACCTCCGCAACTCCGTCTTCACCGCCCTCAAGGTCAAGGACGCGATGTGCGACGCTCTGCGTACGCGAGCTGGCAGGCGCCCCGATGTCAATCTCAACGACCCCGATGTGGCGATTCGCGTCAGCCTGCGCAACGATCGCGCCACGATATATCTCGATCTCTCAGGTGAGCCTCTGCACATCAGGGGATACCGTGAGCGCGGTGTGCAGGTGCAGGCTCCCATCAAGGAGACCCTTGCTGCCGCCATCCTGCTCTCCGGAGGCTGGAAGGAGCTGTGCGAGTCGGGCGACGTGGCCTTCATCGATCCGCTTTGCGGCAGCGGAACGCTGGCCATCGAGGCCGCGCTGATCGCCGGAGACATCGCTCCAGGCATCCAACGCGCCAAGTGGGGCATCCAGGGCTGGAGGCTCTTCAAGGAGGAGATGCTAGACGAGTTGATCGCCGAGGCCGACGATCGCCTCGAGGCGGGGATGGATTCGATCCCGCCGATCTTCGCGAGCGATATCGACAAGGAGGCCATCTCCTATGCGCGCCTTTGCGCCAAACGTGCCGGCCTTGCCGAGAAGATCTCCTTCAAGCAAGCCGACATCGCGAGCCTCGAGATCGAGGGACTGCCCGAGAAGGGCCTTGTCGCGTGCAACCCGCCTTACGGCGAACGTATGATGAGCCGTGACCAGCTCATATCGCTCGAGATCGCGCTCAAGAGGTTCATCGCAACCTACGCAAGCGGGTTCAACACGTCGATCATCTGCACTGATTCCTCAATCGATGCGGTCTTCGGCTCCCAGCCGGTGAGCATCATCTCCACGAAGAACGGCCCGATAGATGCGACAATCCGCACTTTTGCGCCGCTCAATCCCGACGGCGGACTCGACGAAGAGCAGCTTGCGGGCATTCACTCCGATGCCGAGCAGTTCGCCAACAGGCTCGCCAAGATGGCGAAGCATCGCGGCAAGTGGGCTCGCAAGCAGGGGATCACCTGCTACCGCGTCTACGATGCCGACCTCCCCGAGTTCAACCTCGCAATCGACATCTACCAGGGGACGGGCAACGAATCCCGCCTCAAATGGATCCATGTCAGCGAGTATGCTGCGCCCAAGACGGTCGACCCCGAGCTCGCAGCGCAGCGCGTCACCATGGCCATCGACGTCATCCAGCGCGAGTTCGGCGTTGGCGCCGGCGATGTCTTCCTCAAGCGCAGGGAGAGGTCGAAGGGCGGTTCGCAATACAGCTCGCCCGAGCAACCCGAAGAGGAGATGAGGTTCACCTCGCGTAACGGATATCGCAAGGTGGAGGAGGGCGGCCACACGTTCAAGGTGAAGTTCGACGGCGGGCTCGACACCGGTCTGTTCCTCGACACGCGATACGTGCGCAAGATGATCGAGAGGGAAGCCAACGGCAAGAGCTTCCTCAACCTCTTCGCCTACACCGGTTCGGCGACGGTCTACGCGGCCGCCGGTGGCGCCAAATCGACCTATATGGTCGACCTATCCCAGCGCTATCTCGACTGGGCGAAGGAGAATATGCGCATCAACAGGTTCAATTCGGCACGTCATGTCTTCGAGCGTGCGGATGCGGTCGAATGGATCGCCAACATGCGCAAGACGCGCAACCGCTTCGACCTGATCTACATCGACCCGCCCACCTTCTCGAACTCCAAGCGAATGAAAGCGAAGTCGTTCGACATCCAGCGCGATCACGCTGAGCTGCTGATCGGCGCCTCGCGTCTGCTCACCAAGGACGGCAAGGCGATCTTCTGCTGCAACCTGCGCGATTTCAAGCCCGACGTGGAGGCGCTCGAGAAGGCCAAGGTCAAGATCGAGGACATCACGGCGCAGACTATTCCCGAGGACTTCGAGCGCAATCAGAAGATCCACCATTGCTACATCGTGACGCGCGTATGGGAGCCGCGCGAGGATGGCGATGGACAGCGCCGTAACGGCCAGCGCCGCGGGGGCGGCAAGCCATATGAGCGACGCGATGGCGGGGGAGCGCAGCGACGCGACGGCGGCAAGTCCAGCGACTTCCGCAAGAAGGCAGGCGACGGCCGCAACGGCAACGGCAAACCATATTCCTCGCGAAACCGCCAAGATGGCGCAGACGGAAAGCCCTTCGCATCGCGCAACCGCAGCAACGGCAACGGCGGCAAGCCATACGCCTCGCGCAACCGCCAGGACGGCAACGGCAAGCCTCGCCAGAATCGCGATGACGGCAAGAAACCGCCGTTCCCGATGCAGAAGGCCTAGCGCCTCTCATTCGCTTTCGATCATCCGCTTTTGCATCTTTGCGCACTTTCGCGTCATTCACGTCGATGCGTTCCCTTATCGATGCAACTCGATGTATCATACTTCTGGGTAAATATGCGCTTTTTTACATCGATTCAAGCAAAAGAGGGTGATTCGAATAGCTGCCAAGACCATTGCGGAGAAGATCTTCTCCAATCACAGCGGCACCGATGCCTATGCTGGCGATATCGTGATCGCGGACATAGACTTCGCAATGAGCCAGGACGGAACCTCCGCTCTGGCGATCGATGCAATCGAGGATATGTCGGGAGGGAGGATCTTCGATCCCAACAAGGTCGCGATGGTCATGGACCATTCGTGCCCGTCCCCGCTCGAGGGAGTCTCGGCCATCCACGATAAGATCAGGAAGTTCGGAGAGAAGACCGGCATCACGGTCTATGACTGGGGCTGCGGAGTCTGCCATCAGCTCGTTCCCGAGTCTGGAAAGATCGTCTGCGGCGACCTCGTGGTTGGCTGCGATTCCCATACATGCACGTACGGTGCGCTCAACGTCTTCTCCACCGGCGTCGGTTCGACCGACGGTGCTGCGACGATGATCGCCGGCAAGCTCTGGTTCAAGGTTCCCGAGACCGTGCGCGTTAACTTCTACGGACAGATCCCCAAGGGCGTATTCTCCAAGGACATGATCCTTTACCTCGCCGGCCAGCTGGGAACCGACGGCGCAACCTACAAGGCGCTCGAGTTCCACGGCGAGGCCATCGAGGCGCTTTCGGTCGATGCGCGCATGACGATCTCGAACATGGCGATCGAGGTCGGCGGCAAGGCGGGTCTCATGGAGGCCGACGAGAAGACCCTCGCGTTCTTCGCGAAGCATTCCACCCGCACCCCGGCCCCGGTTTTCCCCGACGAGGGCGCAACCTATTGCCAGACTATCGACATCGACGTCTCGCAGATCGGCCCGCAGATCGCCAAGCCCCACAGCGTCGACAACGTCTGCCCGATCGAGGAGATCGCCGGGCTCAAGCTCGCCGAGGGCTACATAGGCACCTGCACGAACGGCCGCCTCGAAGACCTCGCGATCGCCGCCGGAATCCTCGAGGGCGAGAAGATCTCGAAGGACTGCCGCCTCGTCGTCGCCCCGGCTTCGCGCGACATCTATCTCGAGGCAATGGAGGCCGGGTACATCCAGACGCTCGTCAAGGCAGGAGCCTGCATCGTCACTCCAGGTTGCGGGCCCTGCGTCGGCACGCACAACGGCGTTCCCTCCAACGGCGAGAACGTGATCTCCACCGCGAATAGGAACTTCAAGGGTCGCATGGGAAACAGCAACGCATTCATCTACCTCGCGTCTCCCGCGACCGTAGCCGCTTCGATGATCGAGGGCCGCATCGCAGATCCTCGTGCCTATCTCAACTAGGAGGCCACCATGGAGCTTTGCGCAAAGGCATTCAAATTCGGGGACGACATCAATACCGACTACGTCATCTCCGGCAAGTACAAGTTCAAGTCCAACGACATGGATGAGCTCGCGCACCACGCGATGGAGGAGCTCGATCCCAACTACTACGAGCGCGTCTCGCCCAACGGCGGCATCCTCGTGGCGGGGAAGAACTTCGGCATGGGCTCGAGCCGCGAGCAGGCACCGCTCGTTCTCATCCATTCCAACACCTATGCCGTCATCGCCAAGTCGTTCGCGCGCATCTTCTATCGCAACGCGATCAACACCGGGTTGCCGGTGGTGGAGTGCGACACCGACCTGATCGACGAGGGCGACGAGCTCAAGATCGACCTCGAGGCCGGCGTAGTGACCAACGTGACGAAGGGAATCGAGATCCCGTTCGCACCGTTGCCCCCCGTCATGGCGAAGCTTCTCGCCGATGGCGGCTTGGCGGCGCATTTCAAGAAGTACCAGGGGTTCAACCTGTAGGAGTTTGTCGGGCTCGGCCATATCGCTGCGCCCTCGAGACCGCAACTGCTGGCAGTGACTAGGAGGTATGCCATGGCTCCGGCCAAGAAGAAGACGGAAGTCGAAGAGAAGGCCGCCAAGGCCAAGGTCGATGCCAAGAAGGCGAAGGAGGCGGTCGACAAGGCGATAGACGCCGAGGTCGACGAGGCTGCGGTTCGCAAGGAGGCTGCGCGCGCCAAAGTCGCCGAGAAGAAGCCGCTGAGCAAGCGAGCCGCGAACAAGAAGGTGGCGGAGGCCATCGAGGCTTCAGCTGAGGGCAGGCTGGCCCTCGACACCGAGGTCGATCCGGCTCTCTACGCGCAGGCGGCGATCGAGCACCCGGAGCTTCTGGACCTGATGGTCGATGCGCTCAAGGGCTCCTCGAGGCGCGAGAGGCAGCTCTCGTCGCTCGTCATCGCCAGGGTTGCCAAGATCGAACCGACGCTTCTCGCAGGCAGCATTCCCGCGCTGGTCGATGCGCTGAACAGGCCGGAGGCGCAGACGCGCTGGGAGACCCTCGAGGCGCTCTATGAGATGATCCCGATCGATCTTGCGGCCTGCAAGAAGGGCATCAACGCCGCCGAGGATTCGCTCTACGACGAGAAGAGCGGCGTCGTTCGCCTCGCCGCGTTCTGCTTCCTCTGCGCGCTCGGTGCCCAGGACAAGCGCACGTCGAAGAAGGTATGGCCCTATCTCGACGAGGCGATCCAGTGCTTCCACGGCGACATCGAGTTCCAGGACATGCTCAACGAGCTGGTCAGGTTCGCCGAGGGCAATCTCCATGCCGAGGTGAAGAAGGCGCTGGCCGACCGCATGAGGTTCGACTCCGAGAGCGGCTACGGCTTCCTGAAGCGCAAGGCCACCGCGATCGTCCAGATCTGCGAGTCCAAGTAGCTGCAGAGTAGCTGGGCGCCTTGCATGGAAGGTGCCGAACAACATATGGGAAACAGGGGTGCGACAGCGCCTCCAAGTTGCTTGAAGAACAGGAGAGATGATGGCAAAGCATGTTGTGACATTGATTCCGGGAGACGGAATCGGAACCGAGATCAGCGATGCGATGGTTTCCGTGGTGGATGCCACGGGAGTCGATATCGAGTGGGAGGTCGCCGATGCCGGCGCGCATCTCATGGATGAGTACGGAACGCCGCTTCCCGACTACGTCCTCGAGTCGGTTCGCAAGAACAAGGTTGCCATCAAGGGCCCGATAACCACCCCGGTCGGAACGGGATTCCGCTCCGTCAACGTCGCACTGCGCAAGCAGCTGGACCTCTACACCAACCTGCGTCCCTGCAAGTCCATCGCGGGCACCGGCGCGCGCTACGACGACGTCGACCTCGTCATCGTCAGGGAGAACACCGAAGACCTCTACGCGGGCATCGAGTTCGAGGAGGGCAGCGATGACGCGAAGCGCATCATCGAGCTCTGCGGCGAGACAGGTGCCGGCACGATCCGTCCGGACTCCGGCATCTCCATCAAGCCGATTTCCGTCACCGCCACAAGGCGCATCGTGAAGTTCGCTTTCGAGTACGCGATCGCCAACGACAGGCGCCTCGTCACAGCAGTCCACAAGGCGAACATCCAGAAGCACTCCGATGGCCTCTTCCTGAGGGTCGCGCGCGAGGTTGCCGCGGAGTACGAGGGTCGCGTCGAGTTCGAGGACCGCATCGTCGATGCAACGTGCATGGGCCTGGTGCTCCATCCCAACACGTTCGACGTGCTCGTCCTCCCCAATCTCTACGGCGACATCCTTTCCGACCTCTGCGCTGGCCTCATCGGCGGGCTCGGTATCGCCCCTGGCGCGAACATCGGCGACGAGTACGCCGTCTTCGAGCCGGTTCACGGCTCCGCGCCTATTCATGCGGGCAAGAACGAGGCGAACCCCACCGCGATCATCCTCTCCTCCGTCCTGATGCTCAACCATCTTGGCGAGCGAGAGGCTGCCCAGCGGGTTTTCGACGCAGTAGTCAAGGTCATCGGCGAGGGCAAGGATATAACCTACGACATCATGCGCACCATCACAGGCTCCACGGCCGGCAGCGTCTCCACGACCGACTACGCCAAGGCTCTGATCAAGGCGATGAACAGCTAACGCTCCAATCTGTTCGAATGTACGTTCCAAACATAGAAAGGCACTGATATGCTCAGCTACGACATCAAGGACATCTCGCTTGCAGATGCTGGCCGCAAGAGGATCGAGTGGGCCGACCGCGACATGCCGGTGCTCGCCCTCATCCGCAAGCGCTTCGAGGAGGAGAAGCCCCTCGAGGGCGTGAGGATCGCCGCATGCCTGCACGTCACCACAGAGACCGCCAACCTTATGAGGACGCTGGTTGCAGGCGGTGCAGAGGTCGTCCTCTGCGCCTCCAACCCGCTCTCCACGCAGGACGACACCGCCGCGGCGCTCGTCAAGCACTATGGCGTGAGCGTCCATGCGATCTGCGGTGAGGACACCGAGACCTACTACAAGCACATCGATTCGGCAATCGACATCAAGCCGCAGGTCACGATGGACGATGGCGCCGACCTCGTCAGCCGCATCCATAGCAGCCGCAGGGAGTTCCTCGAGGACATCATCGGCGGCATGGAGGAGACCACCACGGGCGTCATCAGGATGGCTGCGATGGCCGCCGACGGCGAATTGAACTACCCAGTCATCAACGTCAACGACGCCAACACCAAGCACTTCTTCGACAACAGGTACGGCACAGGCCAGTCGACGCTCGATGGCGTGGTCCGCGCCACCAACAGGCTCCTCGCAGGGCGCACGCTCGTCGTCTCCGGCTACGGCTGGTGCGGTCGTGGACTTGCGCTGAGAGCCTCGGGCATGGGCATGAAGGTCATCATCTGCGAGGTCGATCCGCTGCGCGCGCTCGAAGCCCACATGGAGGGCTACCGCGTGATGCCCGCCGCCGAGGCGGCCAAGGAGTGCGACGTTTGGATCACCGTCACCGGCGACATCAACGTCATCGACAAGCCCGCCTTCGAGAACATGAAGAGCGGAGCGATCATCTGCAACTCCGGCCACTTCAACGCCGAGATCAACATCCCGTACCTCGAGGAGAACTGCGTCTCCAAGGAGGAGCTCAAGCCGCTGGTCGTGGAGTACACGATGGCCGATGGCCGCAAGATCATCCTTCTTGCCGAGGGCCGTCTCGTCAATCTCTCCTGCGCCGAGGGCCATCCCGCCGAGGTCATGGACATGTCCTTCGCGAACCAGGCGCTGTGCACCGAGTACATCGTCAAGCACGCAGCCGAGCTCGGCCCCGGATGCTTCGACGTGCCCAAGGAGATCGACGACGGCATCGCCAAACTCAAGCTCGAGGCGCTCGGCGTCAAGATCGACACGCTCACTCCCGAGCAGGAGAAGTACCTCACCTCATGGCAGATGGGCACTGTCTGATGGCCGATTGCACCGAGAAGCTCCCACGCACCGTTTGGTGGCAGCTTGAAGGCAGCCACGGCGGGGTGTGGATGATCGACCAGACCAAGCTCCCCGTTGTGGGCGAGACGGTTTGCTGCGATACCTACGCATGCGTCATCGATGCCATCAAGCGTCTTGTGGTTCGCGGCGCCCCCGCAATCGGCGTCAGCGGAGCGCTGGCGCTTGCGGTTTGGGTGGTCAACGAATCCAGCCAAAGCGATGTAGAAGGGTTCATCACCGCCATGGAAGGCGTTGCCTCCGAGGTCGCGCAGGCGCGTCCCACAGCCGTTGCGCTTTCATGGGCGGTCAATCGCGTGATGGATTTCGCGCACGCCAAGGCGGCGGAAGGGCTCACGCTCGAGCATCTCAAGGCTGCGATCGTCGAGTTCGCGGAGTCGTTCATCACCGAGGATGAGGCGATCAACCGCGCAATCGGCAAGCATGGCGCCAAGCTGCTCAAGCCAGGCTCGCGCATCATGACGCACTGCAACGCCGGGTCTCTCGCCACCGCGTTCTTCGGGACCGCTCTCGGCATCATCTACACCGGCTTCAACGCGGGGCTGGTCGAGCGCGTCTACTGCTGCGAGACGCGTCCCGTCAATCAGGGCGGGCGCCTCACGGCGTGGGAGCTAAGCCGCGCGGGCATCCCGACGACGCTGATCTGCGACAACATGTCTGCGACCGTGCTCGGCAAGGGGATGGTCGATGCTGTCATCGTCGGCGCCGACCGCATCGCCGCCAACGGCGACACCGCGAACAAGATCGGCACGTGCGGGCACGCGATCATCGCCAAGCGCTTCGGCGTTCCGTTCTACGTTGCCGCCCCGATGGCGACGATCGACATGTCTCTTGCGAGCGGCGAGGAGATCGTCATCGAGCAGCGCAGCGCCTCCGAAATCCTCGGCAACGCTTCGAGCGGCTTCTTCGACACCATCGCCAAGAGCCCCGAATTCGAGGCGCTCGACACGATGACGCATGACGGACCGATGGAGTTCTCGATGGTTGGCGGCGGCCGCTTCGCCATCGATCGCGACCTTGACGGTCGCACCTTCGCCTACCACTCCTGGCTGCGCAACACGCCCGATGGCATCGATGTCTTCAATCCGGCATTCGATGTGACCCCGGCCGAGCTCATCGACGGCATCATCACCGAAAACGGCATCTACACGCGCGGGGAGGACGGTGCATTCCACTTCTAGGGCTTGTGCACGAGCTGGATTCGGACTCTGCTCGGAATGCGTTCGGAAACGGTTTGGATCTCTCATGGCATGCGTTTGGAAACGCATGCCATGATTGCTTTGCGGCTGTTTTTGGATGTTGGGGAAGCGTTCCCCAGGGGGGGAGAAGAGGCTGACATGCCCGGAGCGCATCTGCGCGCCACGCGGGAAGCCGATGCCCTCGCAGGGCTAAGGCGAATAGATCGGCTATCGCTGGCAATAGACAGCATCTCACGCGGATTGCTCGAACTCGCTTGGCCCACGCGCTGCGTTTGCTGCGAGCTGCCGCATACGCTTCTATGCCGGGACTGCGATGAGGCCCTGCCTCGCATAGCCGCGGATACCGCTTGCCCTAGGTGCGGGGTGCCCTTCGGTGCGGTTGCGTGCACGGAATGCTGGACTGCCGATGGCCAGGTGCCAAGGCCCTTCGAGAGCGCAAGATGCGCACTCGAGTTCAACGATGCATCGGCCAGGCTCATCCTGGCGTACAAGGATGGCGGCGAGCGAGCGCTGGCGCCAATACTTGCGCGACTGCTAGTCGAGGCGCTGGATTCCGAGTTGCTGGAGAGTTCGGATTGCCTCGCCTACGTGCCGGCCTCGAGCGAGGCGCTGCGCCGCAGGGGTTTCGACCACATGGAGCGGATCGCCAGTGAGGTTTCGGCTCTGACAGGGCTGCCATGCCTCGATCTGCTCGTTGCGAACAGCAGGCTCGACCAACGCGAGCTTTCCAGAGAGCAGCGAGCCGAGAACATGGCGGAGGCCTTCGAGCTGCTGGAAGGCGTCGATGAGCCTCCTCGACGCGTGCTGCTGATAGATGACGTGCTCACTACAGGCGCGACGCTGACGGCAGCCACGGAGACTCTGCTCGGTGGCGGGGTGGAGCGCGTCGACGTGGGGGCGATCTGTAGGGTATGGTGATGGCTGGGCGATATTGGAGCCACAGGCGCCTGCAAAGGCATCTCCTGGCGCTTTCGAAGCAACCGAAGGGAAAAACTGCTAGACTGTTCTGTGCCTCTCCGAGCCTGTGGTTGCGGGCGCAAAGCGCCCTAGTCCATGGCAGACGCGGCCAAAGGGATCCACGTAAGCCATCGCAAGATGGTGAGCACGGCGCGTTCTAGGAGTAAGCCGCACCGTTCGGTTATCTTGGAGCTTCGATTTCCAGGGCAAAGGGCCCGGAAGCAAGCTCCCCGAGCGAGAGGGTGGAAGTGGGTCATGAGCCTGCAAAGCCCCGGTGCGCGAGTGTGGGGTCGAAAACCAGGTCAGTCGGAGAGGCTTTTCCCCTTGACATTTGACGCAACTGCTGTGTTCATCGGATGGATTATCTCGCGGCAGGGCATTTAGTGATAGAGTATTGCTAGGCAAGTATTTTCAAATGTCTCCAAGTCTCGAAAGAGGATTACATGAAGATCGATCGTTTGCTCAAGGCCATTGCCGTTGCAGCTCTGGCGTTTGGCCTATGTTTCGCTATGGCCGGTTGCTCCACCACTGGCCAGAAGAATGTTGAACTCACGCCCACCGTCGATGAATCCGCGCTGATAACCCCAGGAACCCTCACCGTCGGCGTCGATTCCACGTTTGCGCCGTTCGGCGGCGAATCCAAGGGCAAGCTCGTCGGCGTCGATGTCGACGTCGCCGCGGCACTTGCCACCGAGCTCGGACTCGAGCTTCAGGTGGTCGACGTAGCCGCGCAGGATGTCGATGCCTATCTTGCCGATGGCAAGGTCGATGTCGTCATGAACATCTCCAATGCATCGAGCGGATTCGCCAAGGCCGCTCCAGGCAATCCCTACGTCGACAACGCGGCCGCGCTCTTTACCAAGTCCGCTGAGGGCTCGACAGTCGAGGTCGACCTCAAAAAGCTCGGCAACGCGAAGATCGGAGCATACAAGGGCAGCGTTGCCGCAACGCTTGCATCCCAGTATTGCGATTCCGAGAACCTGAAGACTTACACCTCGCTCTCCAGCGCATTCGAGGCGCTTGAGAGCGGCGAGGTCGACTACGTCGCCGCCGATGCCGTTGCTGGCGGATACCTCTCTACCTCCTACAACGACATCGTCTATGCAGCTTCGCTCGATACGGTCTCTGACGTCTTCTTCGGCGTAAAGGCCGACAACGCTACCCTGCTCGAGGCGATGAACGGCGCGCTCGCCACCATCCAGAAGAACGGAGTCCTCGAGACTATCTTGATCAAGTGGGTCGGCCACTCCACCACTCCGCATGTCATGCTCAATCCTGGAGACGCCGCTGAAGAGGCAGGAAACTAAGGGCATCAAGCTCTGAACCGGCGCCCTGGAGCCAGCCGCTTCGGCGCGCCCTGATTCGGATTTCACTGCCCCTTCGGGCAGTTGAAAGTGCAGTAGGAAAGATTTAGGAGGTTTTTATGGATATCAAGATCACCGGTCGAAAGATGACCGTCTCCCAGAAGCTCAAGGATTACATTTCCCAGAAGGTTGAGCAGTCGGTGAAGACCTTCGATATCCCCGCGATGAATGCCGAGGTCGTCCTGCACGCCGAGAAGAACCCTGCGAATCCGTATCCGGCGGTCGTCGAGATCACCCTCTACGCCAAGAAGCATGTCATCAGGACCAAGGAGGCTGGCGAGGACTTCTATTCCGCGGTTGACGTCGCAGCCGCCAAGGTCGAGCGCCAGCTGCGCAAGTACAAGACCAAGGTCATCGACAGGAAGAAGGGCAGCGAGAAGATCGCCGACAAGATCGAGAAGACCGAGTCTATGGAGGACATCGCCCTCGACATCCAGAGGAACGAGGATGTCGTCAGGGTCAAGGAGCTCGAGCTCCAGCCGATGTCGCTTGAGAGCGCGCTGGTCCAGATCGACCTGCTCGAGCACGACTTCTTCATCTTCGTCGATCAGATGACCGACGAGATCAACGTTCTCTATCGTCGCCACGAGGGCGGCTACGGACTCATCAAGGCCATCCGTTAGCCTCTAGATCTCCTTGGGTGCAACATAGCATTGAATCCGCATGGCACGGCAGACGTCGTGCCATGTTGCTTCTCAAACCATTTGCATCAACGTGTGCAATTTGCGCGGGTAACACCGCATTCGCGTGATACAATGTTTCCAAAGCCGCTCGAAACACACTTTAAATGCACCCAACAGCCGGCTTAGAAGGAACCACGTATGGGCTCTGCTGCACGCAGAATTCCAAATTCCAAGAGAGGCAATTCGCGCGAAGCCTATTCTTCGCGTTCTCGCGCTGCGTCTTCCAGGCGCGTGACCTCCCGCGTCTCCGGTTCCTCCGCGGAACGCTCCACCCAATCCAGAAGGGTCTCCACCTCACGTTCCTTCGAGCCGCGCGCATCGCTCAAGATCTACGAGGGCAAGTCCAGCGCGGAGACCACAAGCTGCGCCCGCTCCGAGGCTCCGGTTCGCACCCGCTCTTCCGAGTCGAGCAGCCGCGCTCGCTCCGAGGTTCGCAGCGCTGCATCGAAGCCGAAGCGCGCGCAGGGCCGCGCTGTTTCCAAGGGCAGCTCCAAGCGCAGCGCCGCACACGTCAATACGAAGGCGAAGGCGAGCACGAAGGCTCCCAGGAGCGCCAAGCCGAAGGACAGGGGTTCGTTCCTCGGCGCTATCCTCATCGTTCCCGCAGCGATAGCCAGCCTCTTCAAGAAGGGCTCTGCGAGCGCAGCCCAGCCCATGCTCGGCTCGCGCAAGCGCTTCGCCAGCCTGTCACCCGCCAAGCTCACCGCCATCGGAGTGCTGCTCGTTCTCGCGATCGGCGTGGCGCTCGTCTACCCAGCTGGCAAGAATTACTACGTCGCCGTCAGAACCTACGATCGCTCGCAGGCTGAGCTCTCTGCAATCACCGACCGCAACGTGCAGTTGCAGGACCGCATCGACACCCTCAAGACCAAGGCGGGCATGGAGGATTACGTGCGCGCGCAGTACGGCTGGACCAAGAACAAGGAGAATGCGGTTCGCGTTACCGGTCTACCAGCCTCCACCAACACATTCGAGCTGCCTGCGAACGTCCCGGCTGGTTCCGTTGTGGCCGAGGACAGCTTCTGGAACGACGTGCTCGATGCGATCTTCTTCGTGAAGGATGACGTGCCGACCGCCTCGGACACCACGCTGACCAACTCCACCCGCAAGCTGACGACCGCCGACGAGGCCGCTGAGGGCGAGCAGACCGAGGAGGCCGCCGAGCAGGCCGAGGCTGCTGATGGAGAGAACGCTCCCGAGGGCTCCGCAGATGAGCAGCCCGCAACCTAACGGCAACAATGCAAGCAAAATGCAGCCAAAGGCAGTGCGCCGTGCGGTCATAGACCTCGGCACCGTTTCCGCGCGCTTGATGATCGCCGACACCAACCAGCTGCGCGCAATGCCGCTGCTCAAGAAGACGACGATCACCCAGCTTGGCAAGAACCTGACCCTGACGGGGCGTCTGAGCGCCGAGTCGCTCGAGGCCACTGCCGCTGCCATCGATTCGTTCATCGATATCATGGCGCGCTATGGGCTGAACCCTTCGGAAAGCCGAGGGCAGATCGTAGCGATAGCAACATCCGCCTCTCGCGATGCCTCCAACAGCGATGAGCTCGAGGCGATTCTGGAAAGCCGCGAGATTCCGCTGCGCATCATCACCGGGCAAACCGAGGCGCGCCTGTCATTCGCGGGCGCCTCGTGCGGCCTCGACGACGAGAGCCTGCTCGTCTTCGATATCGGGGGAGGCTCGACCGAGGTGGTCGTGGGAACGCCGTACAGGGTGGGGGAGAGCTCTGCGGACTTCCCGCTGCGCAGCATCTCGTTCGACGTGGGTTGCCGCAGGATGACCGACATGTTCTTCTCTGGCGAGAGGCAGAGCGCCGATGAGCTCGAGCGCGCGATAGCCTGGGCGCGCGAGCAGTTCGAAACCTTCTTCGAGCCAGGGGAGAGATGCCCCGAGCACCTCGTTGGCGTTGCGGGCACCGTAACCTCGATCGTCTCGATGGCGCAGCGCATGATCGAGTACGATCCATCGCGCGTCGATGGCGCAACGGTCGATCGCGCCACAGCGGAGCGGCTGCTTTCCGAGCTCTCACGCATGACGCAAAGCGAGCGCGAGCACGTTGTAGGACTGCAGCCCAAGCGAGCGGGAGTCATCGTCGCGGGCATTGCGATCCTCATCGCGCTCTTCGATGCGTTCGGCGCCGATTGCTGCACGGCAAGCGAGCAGGACAACCTGCTTGGCACGATGCTTCTCTGGCCGTTATAGTCATTGAAACGCAGGCCCATTGCGGTATCATCACCGAGTGACCTGATTCGGGGGCGTGGCGAAACTGGCAAACGCAGCGGACTTAAAATCCGCCATCTTCGGATTTGTGGGTTCGAGTCCCACCGCCCCTACCAAATCCCTCTGAAATCCTTGAGTCGATGGCTCGCTCAGAGACCTCTTTCGGCCCTCTGGAGCCCATTGCCGCTCGCCTGAACGCCTTTATGTTGATTTCGTTGAACCCTTGACTCTGTTCTCAAGGTTGTATTACTGTATTAATACGGTTAATACAGATAGACTGCAGCGGAGGCTTGCGTCCCCAATCTGATCGACCGATGCGCATGAAGGCAACTGCTACCGATGGAAAGGAGGTTTTGAGGATGATAGAGATCAACCACAGGGATCCCCGACCTCTATACGAGCAGATCCAGGACAAGTTCCGCAAGATGATCATCTCGGGTGCGCTCAGCCCCGACACCAAGCTGCCGTCGGTGCGCGAGCTCGCATCGAGCTTGGCGATCAATCCGAACACGATCCAGCGTGCGTACAAGGAGCTCGAATCGCAGGGCTTCATCTACTCGATGGCGGGGAAGGGCAACTTCGTCGCCAGTCGCGATGAGGTCGACCCGGCGATCAAGGACGGGCTTCTCGCGAAGTTCGATGAGCTGGTTTCGGATCTGGCAGGATTCGGGATTACTCCTCAAGACCTATACGTAAGAATGAAAGGAGGCGTGGAAGATGCTGCAAATGAATGACGTCGTCAAGACGTTCGACGATACTCGAGCGCTCGATGGCTTGGATCTCCATGTCCCCGATGGGTGCGTCTACGGGCTGGTTGGCCCGAACGGCGCGGGAAAGACCACCGCGATCAACCACCTTTGCGGCGTTCTCAAGCAGGATAGCGGCACGGTGACCTTCGACGGCCAGACGATCTTTGACAATCCCGTCGTTAAGGCCCGCATCGCTACCATCCCGAGCGATATCTACTACTACACGCAAGCGTCGGCGCGCGACCTCGCGAAGATTTATGCTGGCAACTACAGCACGTTCAGCATGGAGAAGTTCGATAAGCTGCAGCCGGTTTTCGACATCGACCCCAAGCGTCTCATTCGCACGCTCAGCAAGGGAATGAAGAAGCAGGTCGCATTTTGGATCTCTCTCTCGATGCTGCCGGACGTGCTGCTGCTCGACGAGCCGGTCGATGGGCTAGATCCGGTGATGCGCAGGCAGGTATGGGGCCTCGTCCTCGCCGAAGTTGCCGAGCGCGGCATGACCGTGCTTGCCTCCTCGCACAACCTGCGCGAGCTCGAGGACGTTTGCGACAGCGTGGGCATCATGGATAAGGGCAAGATGCTGATCGAGCGCAGCCTAAGCGAGCTGCAGGACAACATCGTCAAGGCGCAGGTCGCCTTTGCGGAAGAGATCGCCATCCCCGATGGGCTCAACATCCTGCATCGCACCGATATCGGCCACATCAGCACACTGATCGTCCGCAATGCTCAGAGCGAGGTCCAGGCCGCCTTCGCAAGCCTCAACCCGCTGTTCATCGATATCCTCCCGCTGACGCTCGAGGAGATCTTCGTATATGAGTTGGGAGGTGTCGGATATGAAGTCAAAGACATCGTTCTTTAACAGCTCGCTATTCTGGAATTTCAACAAGAGGCATTGGCCGCTGTGGATCGTCTACCTCGCCGCCATGGCGATCGCCGTGATCCTTCCGATCGCGATGATGGATGGCAGGGCCGTTTCCGACTACTACATCTCGCTCAACACCATCCCGTTCGCATTCGTGCTTGCGTTTGCCGCGGCGTTCTTCGCCTTCAGGCATCTGAGCTCCCCGACCGCCTCGGTCTTCTTCGGCTCTCTGCCGGTCAAGCGCACGGGCATCTTCACGACGATGTTCCTCGCGGGGTTCCTTCCGCTGATCGCCTGCAACGTGGCGATTGTGCTGATAGGGCTCATCGCGTCGATCGGAAAGTTCGCAGTTGCCACCTCTGCGCTGCTCGCTTGGTTCGCGATGATGTCGATGGCCGATCTGGTCTTCTACGCGATGGCGGTGCTGTGCGTGCAGTTCACCGGCATCAGCTGGATGAGCGGAGTTCTCTACGCAGGCGCAAATGTCGTAGCTACGGCGCTCGAGTATCTCGTCACCGGCATTCTCGGCCTCTTCATCTACGGCTCCAGCTTCAGCGGCTCGTTCTTCCAATGGGCCTCGCCGCTGATCAACATCTCATGGATTTCCCACGTGGGAATATCCGGTGGCCATGCGTTCTCCGAAGGTTGGATGCAGATGCTGCTCTACACTCTCTTCGGCATCGTCTGCATCATCGTGGCGGCTGTGCTCTACAAGAGGCGCAAGTTCGAGCGCGTGTCCGAGATCATCGCCTTCAAGGGCTTGCGCCCGGTATTCAAATACCTGATGGCGATCATATTCGCCCTCGGCATCGGCACGCTTCTCTTCGAGCTGTGCTTCAATCCCTACGGCATCAGCATGACGCTCGACCTGACCTTGGCGCTGATCGCGTTCATGATCATCGGCGGAGTCCTGGGGTACCTCGCCACCTCTATGCTGGTCAACAAGCTCGCTCGCGTCTCGAAGCGAGATCTGATCGGCGCGGCAATCGTCGCACTGTGCTGCGTGGCCTTCGGATTTGCGTGCTACTCCGATATGTTCGGTGTCGAAAGCCGTGTGCCCGAAGCGGGCAAGGTCGAGAGCGTCACCGTCAGCGCTGGAGAATTCGCGTATGCGGGAGGCGCCAGCTCTGCCATTCCGACTTCGGTCTTCACGAGCGAAGAGGGGATAGGGAGCGTGACAGATGCGCATCGAGCGATCCTCGCCGACCACGACAGCGGTCTGATAGCCGAGAACGATCTTGCTGACGGTTCCGCATTGCCCGAGAGCGAGAACGCTACGCAGGGCTATGTGAACATCACCATCGCGTACAAGATGAAGAGCGGCTACACGATGACCAGAAGCTATGACATCTACGGCTCGACCGATCTGTTCGAGGGTGACGAGCACAGCATGGCCAAGCTCGCCGAGGCCTGCGACTCGATGGAGGCGCGAGAGAGTCGTTACCAAGTGCTGTCCGAAATGGCGGAGAAGGCTACCAGCGAGTGCACGATCGATTTCATCGGAGCCGATGAGTACAGCTCTTACAGCGTCCTCGTTAAGCCGAGCCAGGTGCGTGAGCTCGTATCCGGCCCGCTCAAGCAGGATATGCGAGAAGCCAGCGGCTGCGCCTTCGATCTCAAGCAGCAGTTCACGAGCAACATCTGGGTCGAGCCCGAGGAAAGGATCACGCTGAGCCTATACACGAACGATTCCGATGCCGATACGGTTGAAATCGACAAGGAGCTCACACCGAACGCCTATAAGTGGGTTATGGACAACGTGAATCGGAGCCTATAGATTGGCATATCGCAAGTCGACCGGCGAGTCAGCATGTGCCTGAGAGAAGATCGGCCCGCGGCAATCTGCCTGCGGGCCGTTCGCTTTGTCGCCCATGGAGCTGCAGAGCTAGATCATGATGAAAAGGCTGATGCATTGGAAGACCGTCCCGGCAATCACGAAGCAATGGAACAGCTCGTGCGCGCCGAAATTGGGAAAGCGCCTTTCGAGCAGCGGGAGCTTGAGCGCGTATATGATCCCGCCAATCGTGTACATGATCCCTCCGGCGAGCAGCCACCCGAAGGACGCCATACCCATCCCGGGGATCATCTGCCCGAATGCCAGCACGCAGATCCAGCCCATCGTGACGTAGATTGCAGTCGAGACCCAGCGCGGGCAGTAGACCCAGAAAAGCTTGAAGATCACACCTGCGATTCCGACCCCCCAAACCAGGGTGCCGATGATCAGCCCGGTCTTCGGGTTGAGGATCGTGATGCAGATTGGGGTGTAGGTACCCGCGATGAGGAAGAAGATCATGCAATGGTCGATCTTCTTCAGCGTGCGATTGACCTTCTCGCTGCGGTCGAACGTGTGGTAGACGGTGCTGGCAGCGTATAGGGCGATCATGCTGGCCATGAAGATCGCATACCCGAAGACATCGATGCCGCGCGAGGTGCAATGCACCACGTGCACGAGCATGATGGGCGTGGCTATGATGGCAAGGATGAACCCTGCGAAATGAGTTCCCGCGCTCACAGGATCCTTGACCTTGAATCCTTTGCGGCCCCTCTCAGTTGCCTTTGCGTTCGCCACCATTCTCGGGGTTGCGATATCCTCGGTTGTTGCCATGCCATGCCTTCGTTCCATTCGCGCCTTTCAGCGCTCGCCGCACCTTGGAAGGAGGGGCGGCTTAGCCTTGTCATCGGGTTATGAGGCCCGTAAGAAAGGATTACCAACTATCGAGAATTATGTCAAGAGTTTTTCAAAAACCGATTAACTGTGTATAATAATTATTTGTAAGCGGTCTGTGTTTGGCGTTAGGATTATTGGGCAACTGAACGCGGTTGTTGCCGCGCAATCGATTCGGGAGACTGCAATGGAAGAGAATGAGAGCGCGAGTTTGGAAGCCTTCATCGGCTATCGCATGCCTCGCTATGAGACCATCCCCAACATCGGCCTGTACCTCAACCAGGTGGTCAAGTACATCAGCGAGGTGCTCGAGCCATTCAACGGCATGGAGATCACAGAGTCGATGATCAGCAACTACGTGAAGAAGCGCGTGATCGCCCGCCCGGTGAAGAAGCTCTACTACCGCAAGCAGATCTCCGAGCTCATCTTCATCTCCTTTGCAAAGCAGGCGGCTTCGATCGAGGATGTCCAGGTTCTCCTGTTGAGGATGCGCGACGATTACGGGGAAGGGGTAGCCTACGATCTCTTCTGCGAATGGTTCGAGCAGGCGCTTCGCTCGACCTTCCCCCAAGGCGGCTTCGTGGAAGCTCCCGATGCCTCGTCAGAGCGCAACCGCATAGAGCGGATCGTGCAGACCATAGTCTCCATCGTTGCCAGCAAGGTCTGTCTGGAACGCTGCTTCGAAGAGCTCCAAGGGGAGTAGCTCCTCCAATCGACTCGCGAGCATAAAGAAGAGGTGCGGTCGCAAATGCAACCGCACCTCCTTTCAATCTTAGCGCTAGCTAGATTAGCGGGTGAAGAGTGCGCAACGCGAGGTTCCGTCGATCTTCTTGGCAAGGTCCTCGACCTCGCCGAAGTACATGCACCAAGCCTGGCAATGCTGCACGCACATCGGGAACTTGCCCTTTGCTACGCGGTCTTCGCACATATCGCAAGCCTTGGTGATAACGGGCAGCCAGGTCCACTCCCAGTGGTCCTTGCCCTCGGGGATGTGGGAGTACTCGAACGGACCGGTCTCGGTCAGCTTGATTCCGAACTCGCCCTTGGGAAGGTCGAGATGCTTCTTGCATGCAACCTCGCAAGAATGGCAACCGGTGCAGAACTCATAGTTGATGAGGATTCCCTTCATTAGAAACGACCTCCTTCGCGGGTGGTGTTGTTGGTGGTCCAAGCGTACGGCTGGCCAGCAACGTAGTCGTTGCGGAATCCGCCGAGCTCGGTGACAACCTTGCCGGGCATCACGTCGTCGTCCTTGACCGGATAGATCTTGCAAACGGGAGCCTTGAGAGGTCCGCCGATGCCGCCGAAGCCGGTCTCGTAGGAAGTGGTCAGGTTGTTCATGTTCGAGTCGAACGCGCCATAGAGATGCGGGAATGCGGGCTCCTGCTCGGGGAACCACCAAGCATGCTCTGCATGGACATAGTGCTCGTCGAGGGTCGGGTCGATGTGCGCAACCTGCTTGCAGCGGCCCTCGGTGTTCTCGATCCAGATCCACTGGCCCTCGCTGATGCCGTTCTCCTCGGCGGCCTTCGGGTTGATCTTGACGATCGGCCACGGATGGAACTCGCGCATCGTAGCCTGCTGGCGGTTCTCGCTGTGGAAGAACTCGTAGGAGCGGGAGCCGTTGATGCAGATGTACGGATACTCCTTGCGGTACTCCTCATCCTCGATGTGGCGGTTGATCGTGAGCGACCTGACGTGCTCAGGCAGCGGCGGGATTCCCCATGCTCCGAAGGTTGCGTAGGGGACGAGCTCGATACGGCCGGAAGGAGTGGCGAATCCAGGCAGTCCATCTGGGCGGAGCATGCCCTTCTCGTACTTCTTGTAGGTTGCGCAGAAGTCGTCGTACTCGTAACCGCAGAGGTCCTTGACGAGTCCGTCGAAGCTGCACAGGCCGTCGTCCTTGTGCTTCTTGTAGAAGTCGGTGTGGGCGTCGTCGACCTCGATCATTCCAGCCTTCGAACGTCCTGCAGACCTGTAGAACTTGCCGGTCTCGGGGTCGTAGAGGTTGAATCCGGTGTCGAGGTAGTCCTGGAGCAGCGCCTCGAGGGTCGGCCAACGCTTCTGGAAGAGCTCGGGGTTGAGCTTGTTGCCCAGTGCGATGATGAGTTCCTCGTCGGACTTCGCCTCATACCAGGTGGAGACTGCCTTCATGGCGCGAAGCGGCGTCCACCATACGCGCATCGAATCGCGCTCGGTGGTGCACTTCAGCGGCAGGAAGATGTCTGCCAGTGCGACGGCGGTCGGGGTCATGTAGGGATCGGCGACAACGCAGAACTCGATGTTCTCGAGCATCTTGTAGACGCGCGGGCCTGCAGTTGCGGAGCAGACGAATCCGTTGGTGCCCTGTGCCCAGTACATCTTGAGCGGATAGGGCTCGCCGGTCTCGAATGCATGGTTGACTGCGTCGCAGTCGGCCATTCCGATGAAATGCGTGCAGCCGGGATGGACGATGTCGACGGTGAGCTTCTTGGCGAAGGTCTCGGGATCGCAGTAGAGCTGAGCGGTTGCATAGCCCGGGTTGATCTCGAAGCCGTTGCGGACGAGCAGGTTGGTGCCGGGCTTGTCGATGTTGCCGCAGACGCTCATCAGGTTGGAGACCGTCTGGCAGAGCTGGATCGAGTCGACCTGGGTGTCGAATGCGAGGCCCCAGTGGATGGCGCCGCGCTCGGCGTTCGCATAGAGGCGAGCGGAAGCTGCGATCTTCTCGGCCGGAACGCCGGTGATCTCGGCTGCCCACTCGGGGGTGAACTGCGCTACGTGCTCGGCGAGCTGATCGTAGTAAGCGCACCAGTACTCGATGAACTCCTTATCCTGGAGCTCCTCGGTGGTGATGACGTTGAGCCATGCGAGGGCGAGGGGAAGGTCGGTGGCAGGACGGATGTTGAGCCAGTAGTTGGCGCGTGCGCCCCACCAGGTGAGCTGCGGGTCGACGGAGATGATCTCGGAACCCATCTGATAGCAGACGTTGAGCCAGTGGCCCAGATAACCGTCGGCGTTGGACTTCAGCGGCTCGGAGCCCCAGATGACGATGACGTCAGGGCGCTCCCACTCGGGGTTGTTGTAGCGGTCCTCATGGCCTTCGGACGCGTCGACGATCGGGAAGTCGCCGATTCCAGCTGCGGTTCCGCAGGTGCGGGGGAGGTAGCAGGAATAGCCGGAGAATCCGATTGCGCCGATGTTGGGGGTGCCGAGGCAGGCACCGCCGAGGAAGGGAACCCAAGAGGAGATGTTGCGGCCGGTTCCGTGGTTCACGAAGATCGACTCGCGGCCGAAGCCCTTCTCGTCGAGCTCGGTGTGGATCCAGTTCGCGATCTCATCGAGAGCCTCGTCCCAGCTGATGCGCTCCCACTTGTTCTCGCCGCGCTTGCCGGCACGACGGAGCGGGTACTTCGGGCGCAGCTCGTAGTTGACTGCCTCTACGAGGTTGAGGCAACGCATGCAAAGGCGGCCGTTTGCGCAAGGATCGAGCGGGTCTCCCTCGATCTTGCAGAGCTTGTCATCCTTGACATACATGAGAACGCCGCAAGAATCGTGGCATCCAGGCGCGGAATAGGTGTAGGTACGGGTTACGGTGTAGCCGTCTTCCTCCCACTGCCATTCGCCCTCGTGGTAAGCCTTGCGGTCGATGCTGTCAAGGAACTCCTGATAGTTGAACAACATAGTCCGTTTTCTCCTCTCTTTTCTCCCATGAGCACCGTCATGTCGCAGAAAATCCAAAGCACGCTTTCCGTGCGTAGATACAATGCCCACAAATACAAGATTATCGCACAAGGAAGGCGCTATATCGAGATGACATCGGTATGAATCGAGCATTATTCGAACTATTTATCTAACTTGTTCGGCGAATAGCGGACAATCGCTCGGCTATCGGGTCGGATGATGCGTTTTCATCATTCAATCCCTACATGCTTTTGCGCTGAAAACCGCGATTTCGCCGCTGAAATCCGCTATGCACGCAGCTCGTTTCTGCCATCGAAAAACGCCGATATGTCAACCGAATTCTCTACATGGCGCATACCGGGGCGCATAATGGCGCGCCCAACTTGCCGCTCATAGCAACTTTAGCCAAAGCACACCGGAGGTGCCGTTGACCTCAGCCTATAGCCAAAATAAAATTAGTACCGCATGTGGCCTGTTGGCCTATTGCAACAAGGGAATTGCTCAACTGGAAATCAGTGAGTTTTGCAAGTAACCAAGAAGGGAATGGGTAAGTATGGCCGATTACAAGGAGTTCCTTGCCAAGATCGACCGCAAGGCGTATCACGACGGCGAGTGGCAATGGCAAGAGGGTGAATATACCGTTACCCGCACTACGCATTGGTCGCCTCCGGGCTGCCATATGGGATGCGGCGTTCTTCTGTTCACCAAGAATGGAAAGCTAGTCAAGGTCGAGGGCGACCCTCTGAACAGCGTTGCGAACGGCAAGCTCTGCGTGCGCTGTCTGAACATGCCCGAGGCAGTCAACCATCCCGATCGTCTCAAGTACCCGCTCCGTCGTGCCGGCAAGCGCGGCGAGAACAAGTGGGAGCGCATCAGCTGGGATGAGGCCTACGACGAGATCACCGAGAAGGTCCTCAAGATCAAGGAGGAGTACGGCTCGCAGGCCATCACCGTCGTTCACGGAACCGGCCGCAACATCGGTTGGCAGGTGCCCTACTTCGCAAGCGCCTGCATGGAGACCCCTAACGTCTCTACCTTCGGCTTCACTGGATTTGCATGCTATCTGCCCCGCATGATCGGCACTTCCGCCAAGTACGGCGACATGATCATCTCGGATGCCTCCCAGGCTCACTGGGATCGTTACGCCAACCCCGAGTGGCGCGTTCCCGGCGTCCTCCTGATCTGGGGCAACGAGCCCATCAAGTCCAACGCAGACGGCTTCCTCGGACACTGGCTCGTCCAGTGCGTCCAGATGGGTTCTAAGATCATCTCCGTCGACCCGCGCCTCACCTGGTGGGGAGCTCGCGCAGCTTATTGGCTGCCCATCCGCCCCGGCACCGACGCCGCTCTCGCAATGGCGATGCTCCAGGTCATCATCGAGGAGGACCTCTACGACCACGAGTTCGTCGAGTACTGGACCTTCGGCTTCGAGCAGATGGCCGAGCGCGTCGCTGACAAGACGCCCGAGTGGGCTGCCGAGATCTGCATGATCGATCCCGAGCCGATTCGCGGCGCTGCACGCCTGATCGCAACCGCCAGCAGCTGCTGCTGCCAGTGGGGTCTCGCATTCGAGCAGCAGATCGCTGCCCTCGGCGTCACCGAGACGGTCTGCGACATCATGGCCATCACCGGCAACATCGACAACCCCGGCGGCAACCTCCAGATTCGCTGCGCATTCCTCATCGAGAAGCGCTACGGCCTCGGCGACGAGCTCATCGACCCCGATGTCTACGCCAAGAAGCTCATCACCCCCACTTCTGGAATCAACGAGTCCAACATCGTCTCCTGCGCGGACAGCGATTCGATCCTGCGCGCCATCGAGACCGGCGAGCCTTACATGATCCAGATGTTCTGGATCCAGAGCTCCAATGCGCTTGCCTGCGCATCCATGGACTCCGCACGCACCCGCAAGGCGCTCATGAACGTCCCGTTCATCGTAGTCGCCGATCCCTTCATGACACCGACCGCGGTCGCACTGGCCGACATCGTCCTGCCCGTCGCCATGAGCTGCGAGCGCAACAGCTGCCGCACTTGGTGGACCCCGGTCCGCACGATGGTCAAGGTCACGAGCTACTACGAGGCCCGCTCCGACGAGCAGATCTGCCTCGACCTCGGCAAGCGCATCAAGCCCGAGAACTGGCCGTGGGCCGATGACAAGGAATGGTGCACCTGGTACCTCACCGACCAGCTCGCCCCTGGCGGAACGCTCTACCACCACACTTGGCAGGAGACCGTCGAGAACCCCTCGAACGACTTCGAGGAGGCCTACGGCGAGAGCTGCAACGGCACCGCATACTGGGAGTGGGCAGGCACCTACAGGAAGTACGAGAAGGGCATGCTCCGTCCCGATGGCCAGATGGGCTTCAACACTCCCACCGGCCGCATCGAGCTCTGGTCGTTCGGCTATGACCACTGGGGAGTCGATCCTCTGCCCTACCACATCGAGCCGCCTGAGAGCCCGCTCTCGACGCCCGAGACCTACAAGGAGTTCCCGATCATCCTCTCCGGCGGTGGCCGCTCGTTCGAGTTCTTCCACAGCGAGCATCGTCAGCAGCCCACCATGCGCGATCTCCATCCGTGGCCGATCGTCATGGTCAACCCCGAGGACTGCGAGAAGTACGGCGTCCACGATGGCCAGTGGATCTGGGTTGAGAACAGCCGTGGCGCAAGGTTCAAGCAGAAGGTCAAGAGGACCATCGAGGTTCGTCCGGGATTCATCCATGCAGAGCATGGCTGGTGGTTCCCCGAGCAGGAGGCTGCAGAGCCCAACTTCTTCGGTTGCTACGACTCCAACCTCAACAACATGACCGAGGCCTATCGCACCGGCCAGGGCGGCATCGGCAGCGCGATCAAGTCGATGCTCTGCAAGATCTACCCGGTCAGGGATGGCGACGTCATGCCGCACGACGTCATCGCCGAGAAGGGCGATTTCGCCGAGTACGTTCCCGGTGAGCCCTACAAGCCGATCGAAGAGCCCGTCGTTACGGTAATGATCTAAGGAGGAGCAAGATGAAAGGCATTCTCGTCAACTACGAATTCTGCACCGGTTGTCACTCCTGCGAGGTCGCTTGCCGCAACGAGCTCGGCCTCAAGAGGGGCGAGTACGGCATCAAGGTCTCCGAGATCGGTCCTTGGAAGTATTCCGTTCCGGTAAAGTCCGACACCCCCTTCGAGTGGGTCTACATGCCGGTTCTCACGAGGGCCTGCGACATGTGCGAGGACCGCGTGGCAATGGGCAAGCTCCCTTCGTGCGAGCAGGCTTGCCAGGCATGGTGCATCTATCACGGTGAGATCGAGGATCTCGTCAAGAAGATGGATGGGGACAGCCGCTGGGTGCTCTTGACCACCAAGACCGCCAAGTAGCCTTACCAAGCAAAGGCATTGATGATGGGCCGGTGCGCTGAGCGTGCCGGCCCATTGCTTTGGCCAATGAGATTCGCGTGGTTTGCAAGGCTTCAAATGCTGGAATAGCCGCAGCAGTAATAGTAGAATCAGTTATTGCGGCGATGCCCTTCGCTGCACATCAGACCACAGGGAAAGATGCCTTGCGCATCGAAGAAAGGGGTTCTAATGGAACTCAACGTCACCATTCGCGGAGAAGAGAAGTTCGCAAAGTTCATCGATGAGTTCGCAACGATCGATATCGATGCTGCCAAGAAGGATCTCGAGGAGCAGTTCCTCGCGGATGAGAAGGCCAACAAGTTCGTCCTCGCTGCCGACAAGGCCAAGGACGGTGCCGAGCATGAGATGAAGTACATGGGCGTCGCGATGAGCTACGACGCGCAGGGCACCCAGGTTGGTGGCGGAAAGGCCTATCTCGACAAGGGCCAGGAGATCGTCAAGAAGGACGTCACCATCGTATTCATGTAATTCCCGCGCTTTTTGCTCTGCAAGCCTGCAATGCCGCCCGGGCTCTCCCGGGCGGTTGCATCGCGCATGCTGCGCACGAGCGCATCGACCAGACTAGGAGATCCAGATGACCCTTTCCCTAAGCCAATTCGTCGTTTCCGATGGCAATCGCAAGGCCTACGAGTTGGTCAAGGAGATCACCAAGAAGCAGGACGGGCAGATCCGCGCGTTCATCGTGGGCCCCGAGGGCAGCGGCAAGACGGCGCTCGTTCGCGCGCGCTGGTCCGACCGCGACCTGCTCTCTCCCAAGAAGACGACCTATATCGCTTGCAAGGAGGTCGTATCGATCATTCGCAACAGCATCAACGGGGTCTATCCCGAGGAGTCGGGAATGGATCAGTTCATCAACGACCTCGCGACGTGCGATGTTCTCTTCCTCGATGACATCGATGGCTTCTGGGAGGACAAGGAGATGGGCCCAGAGACCGGCAAGCTGCTGCTCAACGCGCGCAATGCCGCCAAGCTCGACACGGTGATAACTTCCCGCAAGCCGCTGGGCAGCTACGTGCTCAAGGGCTACGGGGATGCGCTCAATGGCTTCGTGCAAGTCGATATCGACCCCTACGACCAAAGCGATCTCGTTGGCTACGTAAAGGAGCAGCAAGAGCGCTTCAAGACAGATGCGAGCCCTGCGCTATCCGATGACGCCATCGATTTCATCGCCAACGAGATGGGAGAGACTCCCGAGCGCATCAGCCGCATCGTCGAGTTCTTCATGACTCAGCTCGGCGACGAGGTTGCTGCGGGCCAGATTCTCGATCGGGAGTTCGTGAAGGAAGCCACCTCATAGGGTCTGCTCGAGCGGCGCCCATCGACACCAGCCGTTTAATTCGCCGAAGTTGTAAAGCGATGCCGATGTCGCTTGCATAAAAGTGGATATGTTGTGATAAGATAACCGAATGAATCGAGTTGGTTGATTCAGTGTTGAAGAAAGGAGTCAAGCATGTGCTTCAGACCAGCAGCCATATCGCTTGAGAAGAAATGTGCCCAGTGCGGCACTGTCTGCGAGATGTCAGACACCGTATGCCCGAATTGCGGAGCGGACCTGCCTGATATGCCCGCTATGCCCGGTATGCCCGGCGCTCCCGGAATGCCTGGCGCCCCCGGCGCTCCCGGCGCCCCTGGTGCTCCCGGTGCCCCCAAGGCCCCCGGCGCTCCCGCAGCTCCTGGCGCTGCCAAGGCTCCCGCAGCTGCTCCCGCAGCTCCTGCGGCCTCTGCTCCGGCACCGCGCGTTCCTCCGAAGCGCGTTCCCCCGAAGCGTCCTGGCGCATAGGCCATAGGCTTTATATGCCGATGAATAATGCCCCCTCGTGGGGCATTATTTGCTTTGGGCGTATAATCGGTTTGCTAGCAGGGTTTCATTGCGTGCGAAAGGCGAAGGGCTTTGTGCTATCCATGCTCTAAGTGCAACAAATGCGGGCGCTTTGTCGCCCCGGGAACATGCCATGTTTGCGGGCATGTCAACGACCTGCATGCCACGCATTGCGAGAAATGCGGCAATCCCTTCCCGCCTCCTCCTGGCCCTCCGCCATCGGCCGAACCACACGAGGATCTCGTTGCCGAGTAGTCGGAATCGGTTCGCGGCGCTGCTTTCCGCAGCGCCGTTTCCTTTGCGTGCCGATGCGTTTTGACTCCCGCGCACAACCGCTTACAAACCGCATAGGCGAATATTGCCTCAAAAACCACCCGTTTTTCTGCATATCCATTCGCAGGAAGCGTATACTATCCAGCTAACAGAATATGGATTGCGTTGACGAGGAAGAGTAGGAGTCAATCCTTCTCCAGAGAGCTGGGCAGATGGTGGAAGCCCGGTGTTGGAAGCTTGCGAAAATCACCTCCGAGCAATTCGGCTGAAAAGCATCTCCGCACGCTAGGGACGATCTTCCTATGCGGAGATGAGCAGTAAGCTGGATCGGTGGCTACCGTTATCAGCCGCAGCGGCGTTCATCCGAGCGGTCGCGCATTATGCGCAGATTCCGCCCAAGCCAAACGCCGCGACACCGCGCATTGCGCGTGTCATGCGACTTTCCTGCCTGATTCAGCTTGCAAGGCAGACAGGAAGGAAAGGCCATGAAGGAATCGGACGAGCTCAAGAACTCGTCAACTCCTCGCAAGGAAGCGAGCGAGAAGATCACCGGCGCTCAAGCCATCATAGCCTCGCTGGAGGCGGAAGGCGTCAAGCTGGTCTTCGGATATCCCGGGGGCCAAGCGCTCGAAATCTACGACGCCATCCTCGATTCAAAGAAGATAGAGCATATCCTCGTGCGCCATGAGCAGGCGGCCGTTCACGCTGCCGACGGCTATGCGCGCGCAACCGGGGACGTCGGTGTCGTTCTCGTGACGAGCGGTCCAGGCGCCACCAATACGATTACGGGCATCACCAACGCATTCCTCGACTCGATCCCGCTAGTCGTCATCGCCGGGCAGGTGCCCACCTCCGCAATCGGCACCGATGCCTTCCAAGAGGCCGACTTCGCGGGAATCACGCTGCCGATTACCAAGCACGGATATCTCGTGACCAAGGCTTCCGATCTGCCGAAGGCATTCCGCGAAGCGTTCCACATCGCGCGAACTGGACGCCCTGGCCCCGTCGTCATATGCGTTCCGAGCGACGTGGCGTGCGAGAAGCTGAGCTTCGAGTATCCCAAGCGCGCCAACATCGCCTCCTACAAGCCCACCTACAAGGGCAACAGCAGGCAGGTCAAGCAGGCTGCCGCACTCATCGCCTGCGCCAGCAAGCCGGTTATCATTGCAGGTGGGGGAGTGGTTTCGAGTGGCGCATGCGAGGAGCTCAAGAACCTCGCTGAGATACTGCAGATACCGGTTGCCTGCACTCTGATGGCGCGTGGCGCCTTTCCAGCGCGTCACCACCTGCACCTCGGACAGCTTGGCATGCATGGGATGCCATGGGCGAACATGGCGGTGATGGAGAGCGACCTCATCATCGCGGTGGGCACGCGCTTCTCCGATCGCATCACTGGCGATATCGAGCGTTTTGCACCAGGTGCCAAGGTCATCCATATCGACATCGACCCCGCCGAGATCGGCAAGAACATCCCGGTGGACATACCGATCGTCGGCGACGCCGGCAACGTCCTCGGCGCGATCTTCCACGAGTTGCAGAAGAGCGAGCCCGAGCCGCTGACTATGGGCTGGCTCGAGTGCATCGACGAGTGGAAGAGCACCCTAGAGATCGAGGAGCCGCTCAAGGACAACCTGATCATCCATTCTAAGGACATCTTCGACGCGATCAACGAGCTCACGGCGGAGAAGGACACGATCATCGTTACCGAGGTCGGTCAACACCAGATGTGGGCTGCGCGCTTCCTCGAGGAGCGTGGACCGCGCACCTTCGTCACATCGGGCGGTCTCGGAGCCATGGGCTTCGGCTTCCCGGCGGCGATGGGCATCGCGCTGGCCAAGCCCGAGTCCACCGTGATATGCATCGCCGGCGATGGCTCGATCCAGATGAACATCCAGGAGATGGCCACGATCGCCCAGTATGGCCTGCCCGTCAAGGTGGTTGTGGTCGACAACGGCTCGCTCGGCATGGTCAAGCAGATGCAGGAGCTATTCTACATGGGCCGCTACAGCGCCGTCGACCTTCCGCGCATCCCCGACTTCAAGCTGCTCGCACAAGCGTACGGCTGGTATGGCGATGAGGTCAGCGATCCAGAGAAGCTCAAGGAGGCGCTCGCGCTGCTACTCGAGTGCCCGGGCCCTGGAATCCTCGACGTTCGCATGTCCACGCTCGAGCTGGCGCTTCCGATGGTTGCGCCCGACAGCCCGCTCAACAAGATGATCGGCGTTGAAAAGGCCGGCAGGACCTCGCGCAAGGGAAGGAGGTAGGCGATGTTGCACACGCTCTCGATGCTCGTTGACAACAAGTTCGGCGTCCTGACGCGCATCACCGGACTCGTCGCCCGCCGCGGCTTCAACATCGAGTCGCTTGCGGTAGGCGTCACCGAGGATCCAACGCTTTCGCGCGTGACGATCGTCGTAGATGCCGACGAGGCCGCATACGAGCAGGTCATCAAGCAGATGAACAAGCTGATCAACGTCCACAAGGTCTACGACTTCGACAAGGAGGCATGCGTCGACCGCGAGCTCGTGCTCTTCAAGGTCAGCGCCACCGGCGAGACGCGCCACGAGATCATCGAGCTCGTCAACGTCTTCCGCGCGAAGATCGTCGACGTAGGCAAAACCACCCTCACGATCGAGGCGACGGGCACCGCAGACAAGCTCGACGCCATGGAGAGCATGTTCCGAACCTATGGCATCAAGGAGATCGCTAGGACGGGCAAGATTGCCCTCTCGAGAGGGGCGAGGGACTGACTTAGATAGGAAATTCGCCGTTCAAACGGCAAAAATCGTAAATTCAATGGCAAGAGAAACCATAGTCTAGAAAGGAAAAGCAATGAAGAAAAGGTATCTCATGACCCCAGGACCGACCACCGTTCCCTCCGAGGTGCTCCTGGCTCAGGCCAAGCCGATGATTCACCACAGGACTCCCGACTTCAACCAGGTGGTCCGCGATTGCGCTGACGGGCTGAAGGAGGTCTTCTGCGCGCCGAACTCGGACGTCTGCATCTTCGCTTCCTCGGGAACCGGTGCAATGGAGTCTGCGATAGCGAATTGCTTCTGCCCTGGCGACAAGGTAATCGTTTGCTACAACGGCAAGTTCGGACAGCGCATGGTTCAGATCTCGAAGGCCTACGGCCTCGAGCCCATCGTTCTCGAGTATGGCTGGCAGGTCTGCGTCAACCCCGATGACGTGGCCAAGGCCCTCGAGGAGAACCCCGATGCCCGCGGTGTCGTGGTCACCCAGTCCGAGACCTCCTCGGGAATCCTCAACGACGTCGAGGCCGTCGGCAAGATCGTCAAGAACTATCCCGACTGCGTCTTCATCGTCGACTCGATCACCGGCATCGGCGCCGTCGAGTGCAAGACCGACGAGTGGGGCATCGACTGCTGCATGACCGGCTCCCAGAAGGGCCTCATGCTTCCTCCGGGCCTTGCGGCGTGCACCGTCAGCGAGAAGGCATGGAAGGCCTACGAGCGCTCCACGCTTCCCAAGTTCTACTTCGATTGGAAGAAGTACAAGGCCAATCTCGCGAAGGACACCACCCCGTTCACGCCGGCCGTTTCGCTGATGATCGGCCTCGCCGAGTCCCTCAAGCTCATGAAGGAAGAGGGCATGGAGAACATCATCGCGCGCCATGCCAAGCTCGCCGAGGCAGTGCGCCAAGCCTGCGAGGCCATCGGACTCGAGCTATTCGCGCCCGCTGAGGGTCGCGGCAACGCTGTCACCCCGGTTTGGGTTCCCGAGGGCCTCGACGGCAAGCAGCTCGTCTCGATCATGAAGAACAAGTACGGTGTCACGATCGCCGGTGGCCAGGAGGACTATGCGGGCAAGATCATCCGCATCGGGCACCTTGGCTATGTGGGCGACTTCGATGTCATCGTATGCATTGCAGCCCTTGAGATGACCCTCAAGGAGATGGGCTACGAGTTCGAGGCCGGCAGCGGAATCAAGGCTGCCGAAGCGGTTCTGATGGAAGGCTAGCCATGCGTATCCTCATTGCAGACAAGATCTCCGATAAGGGCATCGCGAGCCTGCGTGACAACGGCTACGACGTCGATGTCAACACGGGATTACCCGAGGAGGAGATCATCAGGATCATCGCCGATTACGATGCGATCATCATCAGGAGCGCCACGAGGGTGACGCGTGCGATCATCGAAGCCGGCGCCAATCTCAAGATCATCGGCCGCGCTGGAGTGGGCGTCGACAACGTCGATGTCGATGCCGCCACCGAGCAGGGCATCATCGTCTGCAACGCGCCGACATCCAACGTGATCTCGGCGGCCGAGCAGACCTTCGCGCTGATGCTGGCGAGCGCGCGCAAGACCGCGCAGGCCAACGCCTCGATGCAGGCGGGCCTTTGGGAGCGCAGCAAGTTCTCGGGCAACGAGCTCTACGGCAAGACGCTCGCTATCTTCGGCCTCGGCAGGATCGGCACGCTCGTCGCGAATCGCGCGGCGGCCTTCGGCATGAGGCTCATCGGCTACGACCCCTACATCTCGCCCGAGCGCGCCGAAGCCCTCGGCGTCACCGTCTACGACTCGCTCGAGGAGATCCTCCCGCAGGCCGACTTCATCACAGTCCATCTTCCCAAGACGAAGGAGACGATCGGGATGTTCGGTCCCGAGCAGTTCGCGATGATGAAGCCCACGGCCTATCTCGTCAACGCTGCGCGCGGCGGCATCTACGATATCGACGCGCTCGCCGAGGCGGCCAAGAGCGGCAAGATCGCCGGCGCGGCGCTCGACGTCTACGAGAAGGAGCCCTGCACCGATTCGCCCGTCCACGGGCTTCCCAACGTCATTCTCGCCCCGCACCTCGGCGCTTCCACCAAGGAGGCGCAGGATCGCGCGGGCGAGCAGATCGCCGATTTCGTGATGGCGGGCCTGCGCGGCGAGATGGTTCCCACCGCTCTCAACGTCAGCCAGTACGACAACGATGTTCTCGCGGCGATCACGCCCTACGTCAGCGCATGCGAAACCGCCGGCAGGATGCTCTCGCAGCTCGCCAGCGATTCGATCTCCGCGCTTCAGGTCAAGACCTTCGGCGAGCTGGCGGCGTTCGATCCGCAGATGCTCGGCACGGCGGTCCTCATGGGCATCATCGGCGAGACCTCCGATGACAAGGTCAACCTCGTCAACGCCAACTACCTCGCCGATATCAAGGGCATTCATCTCGACCTCGCCACCTCGGAGAGGCGCACCGGCTACACCTCGATGGTGCGCTTGCGCGGGCGCGCGAAGGGCAAGGATGTCGAGCTGGCGCTGACGCTGACCGGCGACGAGGGCGACATCCGCATCGTCGACATCCAGGGCTACAAGTTCGATATCATGCCGAGCGAGAACATGCTGATCATGCAGTATGTCGATGGTCCGGGCAGGATGGGCAAGGTCTGCTCGATCCTTGGCGACGCGCATATCAACATCGCTCGGATGGAGGTTTGCGATGGCAAGGACAAGTCCGACATCGCGACGGTCGTCTTCAACATCGACGACCCTTGCACCGAGAGCGTCAAAGAGAAGCTCGCAAATGCATTCGACCTGCACGGAATTTGGTATATAAGCCTCTAGTTGATAAACTAAAAGATAAGGCCAAATTCGCTATAGGAGTTGCAATGGGACGCAAGATTTGGATATTCGACACTACGCTGCGCGACGGAGAGCAGTCCCCGGGCGCATCTATGAATGCGGATGAGAAGCTCAAGATCGCCGCTCAGCTCCTGCGTCTCAACGTCGATATAATCGAAGCTGGCTTCCCGGTTTCCAGCCCAGGCGACTTCGAGTCGACGGTTCGCATAGCCGAGCTAGTCGGCGACAAGGCCGTGGTGACCGCCCTCTCCCGCGCAGTAGATCGCGATATCGACGTGGCTGCGGAGGCGCTCGCCAACGCCAAGCGACCGAGGATCCATACCGGCCTCGGGGTCAGCCCGCAGCATCTGGTCCACAAGCTGCGCATTTCGGAGGAGGAGGCGATCGACCTCGCCGTTCACGCCGTCAAGCATGCGCGCAACCTCGTCGACGACGTTCAGTTCTACGCCGAGGATGCAGGACGCAGCAGCTACGAGTTCCTCGCGAGAATCTGCGAAGCCACCATTGCAGCGGGCGCTTCGACGATCAACATCCCCGACACCACTGGCTTCAACATGCCCGATGAGTTCGGGGCGCGAATCAAGTATCTGATGGAGCACGTCGCCGGCATCGAGAACGTCACTGTGGCGGTTCACTGCCACAACGATCTCGGCATGGCGACGGCTCTCGCGCTCGAGGGCGTTCGCAATGGCGCGACGCAGGTCGAGTGCACGATAAACGGCCTCGGCGAGCGAGCGGGCAACACCGCGCTCGAAGAGGTCGTCATGGCGATCAAGCTCCACGGCGAGGAGCTCGATGCCTACACCGACATCGTCGCCAAGGAGCTCACGCGCACCTCGAAGCTCGTCGCCAACGTCTCTGGCATCTATGTGCAGCCCAACAAGGCGATCGTCGGATCGAACGCCTTCAGGCATTCCTCGGGCATCCATCAGGACGGCGTAATTAAGGATCCTTCGACCTACGAGATCATCACGCCGGAGAGCGTCGGCGCAACCGATTCCGCGATACTGCTGACTGCCAGGAGCGGCAAGGCGGCAGTCGCGCATAAGATCGAGGAGATGGGCTACACGCTCGACGAAGAGGCCTTCAACGCGGTCTTCAACGCCTTTATCGAGCTCGCCGACAAGAAGAAAGAGGTCTACGACGAGGATCTCGAGGCTCTCGTAGAGGAGTTCTCGCGCAGCGTCGACAGCGCCTACAAGCTCAAGTCGATCCAGGTTTCGACTGGCTACCCGCTGACGCCCACTGCAACGCTTTGCCTAGTCGATCGCGAGGGCGAGGAGCACATCGCGTGCGTCTATGGAACCGGCCCGATCGATGCAGCGTTCAAGGCGGTCAACGAGATAATCCAGGCAGAGCACGAGCTGATCGAGTTCAGCATCAATTCGATCACGCGTGGCATCGACGCGCTTGGAGAGGCGGCTCTGAAGATCCGCAGCGCTAGCGGGAAGATCTATACCGGCCGCGGTGCCGACGGCGACATCATCGTCTCGTCTACGCGCGCGTACCTCAACGCGCTCAACCATCTGGTCTCCGACCTGTAGGGGAAGCGCGTACGCAGCGCGCACGCGTGCATTGTCGATTCCATGTCAACTGATTTGCAGGGAGCACGCGGAAATCCGTGTGCTCTTCTCGTTTCGCTAGTTCTCGACCGAAGCCTTGTATCCCTCGAGGCTGTTGTCGCCTTGCACCCTCACCCTGGGCAGCCTCATCGGATCGGCACCGATCTTGCATTTCCCATACTCGGTGGTAAAGGCGCACAGCAGTCCGGTCTCGGCCAGAGCGGCGGGCGCAACGTCCGAAACGTCGCCATACGGGTAGGCGAACGCCTCGTTGGTGCCCAGCAGCTCCTTGCACTTCTCCTGGTCGGCCTTGACTTCCGCGGCGCTCAGGTCGTAGATCTTGCCGCTGTGACCAATCTGGTGCGTACCTGCGGTGTGCATGCCGTAGGAGTGCGACTGGAAGGTGATGTACTCGCTGGCGTACTTGATGATGTTGGTGGCGCTGGCGTCGCGGTCGCAGATGATGAACGACGTGGCGGGCACCTTGTACTTCTCGAGCAGCGGGATGCCGTACTTGAGGAAGTGCGCGTTGCCGTCGTCGAACGTGAGGATAGCGCTCTTTGCAGGCAGCGAGTGTTTCCCGTCGACCCATGCGCGCAGCTCCTGGTAGGAGGGGAAGTAGTAGCCTTCGTCGGTAAGCCACTTGAGCTGCTTTTCCAACTCGGTGTCGAGGATCCAGTTGGAATTGAGCTCGTCTGGCTTGTCGTCCTTCGTGTAGACGTAGTGGTACATGAGCACTGGGATTCCCTTGGTGTTCTTGTCCATCTTCTCGACCACGTGGACCGTGCGTTGCTTGACGGCCTTCTGGCGAGCAGAGTTCTTCACCTTGTAGGTGATCGTATAGTCGCCGGGGTTGTCGGTGTTGACCTTTCCGGAGATGTCCACCTTGTCCGTGATGTTGCCGTCTTCCGCATCGACTGCGTGGCAGCCGGCTTCGAGGTACTCCTCGCCGACGAGGACGTAGGTCTCCTGCGAGCCCCCGAGCGTCATCGTGATGCGGCCGTCGCCATCGGCTTGCGAGGTATCGCTATCGACCGCGATGCTGTCGTCTTGGATCGTGGAGCCGCTGCTGCAGCTGGCGGGGATGATCTTGAACGCGAGAAAGGCGATGAGCGCGATTGCGATGAGAAGCAGGACCAGGGCAGGCAATTTGCTCCTTGTCCTGCGTTTGCCCTTTGACGCGCCCTTGCTCTGAGCGGACCTGGAGGCAACCAGGCGCTTGTCGGGAGCGTTGGTGTTGGCGGAGCGGCTCGCCGGACGCTGTTGTGGTTGCTGTTGCTGCCTGCGCTGCGGTTGAGGCTGGCGGGATTGCTGACGCGACTGCCGCTGTGGCTCTACACGCCGATGGCCACCGCTTGCGCTCGACGAACGCTGGCGAACACGCGGATCGGGCTGCCTTTGCCCGCCGCGCGAGTTGGGGCCGCGTTGCTCGTGCCCTCGGTCATATCTTCTATCACGCTCGGAAATCGCCTGCTCCTAACCTCAGCAGATCCTGGGGAGTTGCTCTCCAACCAACATGTCCATGATACGCCTTGAACCGAAATCCGTGGAGACGTAGACCAAGGGATGGCCATTGTCGGAAGTCTCGACAACTTCGCCGATGATCGCTGCATTCTCTCCGTATTTCGAGGCGCGCATCGCCTCGAGGGCCGCCTGCGCATCCTCGGGCGCGACGATGCAGACCATCTTGCCCTCGTTGGCCACCTGGTAGATGTCGTAGCCGAGCATCTCGCAGCAGCCGCGCACTTGGCTCGAGACCGGGACGGCCGACTCGTGCACGACCATCGAAACGCCGCTTTGCGATGCGAGCTCGTTGAGCGTAGATGCCAAGCCCCCGCGTGTAGGGTCGCGGAAGCAGCGCACGCCGGGGGCGGCTTCTAGCACGTTGGCGATCAGGTGGTTGAGCGGCGCTGCATCCGACTCGATCGTCGTGGAGAAGGAGAGCCCCTCACGCGTCGACATGATAGCGATGCCGTGGTCGCCTATGGTGCCGGAGATGAGGATCTTGTCGCCGGGTTTGCAGCTCGCGCCCGAAAGCTCGATGCCCTCGGGAACGATGCCGACGCCGGTGGTGTTGATGAAGAGACCGTCGCAAGAGCCTTGGTCGACGACCTTGGTGTCGCCTGTGACGATGCTCACGCCAGCCTCGCGTGCAGCCTCGGCCATCGAAGCGCAGATGCGCTCGAGGTCGGAGATGGGAAGGCCCTCCTCGAGGACGAAACCGCAGGAAAGGAAGCGGACTTGCGCGCCCGAGGTTGCGACGTCGTTGACAGTTCCGCAGACCGCGAGGTGTCCGATGTCTCCGCCAGGGAAGAAGCGAGGCGTAACAACGAACGTGTCGGTCGAGAGCGCAATGCGGGCGGAGGAGTTGCCGCTAGGCGCAGCGATTTCGCAGATTGCGGCATCGTCGCCGCGAGCTTCCGGGCAATCTCCGAACGCCTTGAGGAAGACCTCGTCGATGATTCTCCTCATCATGGTGCCGCCGCTGCCATGCGACATCAGAACCCTATCGTTTGCCACCATCGTCACGCTTTCCTAGTCGATTTGGTACTTGTAGTAGGCCGAGCAGCTGCCTTCCGAGGAGACCATGCACGGGCCCACGGGATTGCTCGGCGTGCAGACCTTGCGGAACAGCGGGCACTTACTCGGCGGCATCGCGCCGCGCAGAACCTCGGCGCACCTGCAGCCCGCATGCTCGATTGTCTCCTCAACCTCTGGAGCGAAGCGCTCGAGCGCGTCGAATTCGGCGTATTTGCTGCGAATGCGGTAACCCGAGCGATCGATCGGGCCGAGGCCGCGCCAGACGCTCTCGCACTCTTCGAAAACCTCGTCGATCATCGCCATCGCCACCTTGTTGCCCTCTGGTGCGACGCCGCGCACGTAGGCGATCTCGATCTTGGGCTCGCCGCTGGCAATCTGATGGAGCAGCATCGCGATGCCCTGCAGGATGTCGACGGTTTCGAATCCGGTGACCACGCCACCGATGCCGTATTCGCGTGCGAGGAACTCGTAGGGCTCGCTGCCGATGATAGTCGAGACGTGGCCGGGCAGGATTAGCGCATCGAGGTTGACCTGCGGATCCCTGACCAGCGCCTCGAGCGCATGGGGCATGTTCTTGTGGACGCAGATGACCGAGAAGTTGGGGATGCCCTCGTCGAAGGCCCTCTTGATGGTAACCGCGACGAGTGGTGCGGTGGTCTCGAAGCCGACGCCAACGAAGACGATCTGGCTCTCGGGGTTCCTGCGTGCGAGGTCGAGCGCGTCGAGAGGGGAGTAGACCACCTGCACGTCGCTGCCCTGAGCCTTGCATTCCTGCAGCGTGGTGGAGGAGCCTGGCACTCTTACCATGTCGCCGAAGGTGGCGAGCGTGACGCCCTCGATCTTGGCGAGTGCGATGATCGTGTCGATGTCGGCGTTGGATGTCACGCAGACGGGGCAACCCGGGCCGGAGAGCAGATGGACGTTTGCGGGCAGTGCGCTGCGCAGGCCGGACTTGCCGATCGCAGCGGTGTGCGTTCCGCAGACCTCCATCAGGTTGACCTCGCCGATGTCGAGCGAGGCGATGCCGTCGAGCAGATCGCGTGCGAGCTCGGGATCTTTGAAGAGGTCGAGGTTCATCAGACCGCCAGCTCCTCGCTCTTGGCATTTGCATCGGCGCGAGCGTTCTCCGCGGCGATGCGCGGCGAATCGAGCCCGGCGAGCTCGGGGAACTCAGCGATCAGCTCGAGCGTTTCCGCGGCGCTCTGCTCGTCCACGATCTCGATGCCGAAGCCGGCGTGGACGAGGATGTAGTCGCCGACCTTCGCGGCGGGCAGCAGGTCGAGCGCGGCCTCGCGCGAGATGCCCATGATGTCGATCTTCGCAGTTCTTCCGCCGACTATCTCAAGTATCTTCCCTGGAATCGCCAGGCACATCATTTCCTCCATCCGTTGGGCGTTTGCCCCGCTAAAGTACTCTTTCTATCTTAACGCGCCGCCGTCTCCGATGCCCCTTGGACCGCCTTTCCCATGCGCGCAGCGGCAACAGCCACCTGCCCATAGGAGATGCATCCGTCGTTTGCGGGGATGTCGACGTTGGTCAGCACGCGCAGCGATCGGCTTTCGAGGGCCGTCGTCAGGTTCTGCAGGATGAACCTGTTCATGAAGACGCCTCCGGAAAGCGCCACGGTGCCGATGCCGGTTTGCTCGGTACAGGCCTTGCAGGCTTGTGCGAGCGCATCGACTAGCGCCCTGTGGAAGCGCAGCGAGATCAGCGCGTTGATGGTGCCCGCTGCCATGTCGTCGAGCGCTGCGACGATGGCCTGGCGAGGCTCTATGACAAGGTCCTCGCCATCGCGTATAATCTCGAAGCGATAGCGTTGCGCGGCTTCGACTTCCTGCTCGTCGAACACGAGCCCGCCGGTGACCGGGTCGTACATCGCGGCTTCGAGCAACATCGGAGCCTGTCCGTCGAACTCCGCATCCCTGCATATTCCCAGCAACGCGCTCATGCCATCGAACAGCCTTCCGACGGCGGAGGCCTCGATCGTGTTGACGCCCTTCTCGAGCATCTGCGCGAGAATCGTCGCCTGTTCTTCGCCGAGCGCCGCTAACGTCGCCTTCGCGGCGGGATGGTCGGCCAGGCCGTAGCGCAGCAGCATGGCGTAGGCGATGCGCACCGGGTGCCTGATCGCCGCAGCGCTGCCGATGAGGGGCTGGTAGGCGAGATGGGCCAAGCGCTTGTACTCTGCGCAGTTGCAGGCGAGCAGCTCGCCGCCCCAGAGCTTGCCGTCGTCGCCGAAGCCGGTGCCATCGAGTGCGATGCCGATTGCATGCTCATCGGTTCCGAGCCTTCCTGCGGCGATGTGCTCGGCGAGAACCGAGGCGATATGGGCATGATGGTGCTGCACGCGCTCGATCTGAGAATCGCTCAGACCCTGCTCCCCAACCCATTTGGTCGAGAGGTACTCGGGGTGCATGTCGCACGCCACAACGGTCGGCTCGAGCTTGAACAGCCGCTTGTAGAGCTCCAGCGTATCGCGCCAGTTCTCCATAGAATCGGCATCCTCCAGGTCGCCGAGGTGCTGCGATACGAAGGCGTCGGGCCAGCTGGAGAGGCAGAAGGTCGACTTCTGCTCCGCACCCACTCCGAGAATGCATGCGGGGTTGCCGCCGAAGCGCGGCATCTCCAACGGAACCGGCGCGTAGCCGCGAGCGCGACGCACGAACTTGCGTCTGCCGTCTACGATGCGCAGCACGGAGTCGTCGTACTTGGAGAGGATCTTGCGGTCGTTGTCTAGGAAGGCGTCGGCGATGTTGCCGAGCCTGCGATGCGCCTCGTCGTTGCCGGAGGCGATCGGCTCGTCGGTCAGGTTGCCGGAGGTCATGACGAGCGGGAAGCCCACGCGCGCCATCAGCAGGTGCTGAAGCGGAGTGCAGGGGAGCATGATTCCCACCTCGTGGAGATCGTCGGCCACGCCGCGCGCTAGGGCGATGCCAGCGCTGGCGCCTCTGCGTTCGAGTAGAACGATCGGTCGCGCGCTGCTCGTGAGAAGCTCGCGCTCCTGCTCGCCGAGGAGGCATATCTCGGCTGCGGCATCGGCATCGCGCACCATGATCGCAAGCGGTTTGCCGTAGCGGTGCTTGCGCTCGCGCAGCGTGGAGACAGCCTCCTCGTTGGTGGCATCGCATGCGAGATGGTAGCCTCCGAGCCCCTTGATCGCGACGATATTGCCGTCGCGCAGCAGTTCGGCCGTGCGCTCTATGATTGCGTCGGAGCGCTCGCGCAGCGCCTCGATGCTGGCTCCGCACGTGAATTCGACGCCCATCGTCGGGCCGTCCAGCTCGTCGAGCCTAAGCGAAGGTCCGCACTTGAAGCAGGCATCGGGCTGCGCGTGGAAGCGCCTGTCCGCCACGTCGAAGTACTCTTTCGCGCATTCGTCGCACATCTCGAACTCGCGCATCGAGGTCGAGGAGCGGTCGTAGGGAAGCGCGTCGATGATGGTGAAGCGCGGCCCGCAGTCTGTGCAGTTGATGAATGGGTAGTGGAAGCGCCGGTCGTCCTCGTCGAAGAGCTCGGCGAGGCAGTTGCCGCAAGTTGCTATATCGGCGCTGACCTGCGTGCGGCCGGGCACGCTCTCGGACTGGAGGATCGTGAACTCCGAGAAGCCTCTGAGCGGGACATCCTCCACGTCGATGCTCGCGATTCGCGCCGCACTGGGCGCGCCGCTGGAGATCTCCGCGATGAACCCCTCGAGCAGCGCCGGCTCGCCCTCTGCCTCGATGTGCACGCCATCGGTGCCGTTGCGTACCGTTCCGCATACGAGGTTGCGACGAGCTAGCCGATAGACGAAGGGCCTGAAGCCCACGCCCTGAACGATTCCTTGAACGTGTATGTGAACCGATCGGATCATTTCGCCATCGCCATGGTGCCGGCCGTTCCTCGCGCTGCGCGGCGCTAGATGAACTTACCCGTCGTGGTTGTAGTGAGGTGGCCGTGCTTGATTCCCTTGATTCCGAGGATGGTGTTGGAAATCTGCTCGATCAGGTCGTTGGCGCCGCGCAGGATCATCACCTCGATGCAGTTGCCCTCGTCGATGTAGGCGCGCGTCGAGCAGACGACCTGCTCGTGGTATTGGATCTTCGCGCTCTCGAGGTTGGAGCGCACTGCCTCCGACGAATTGTTGAAGACCAGCGTCAGCGTACCGATGATCTCGCGCCCGGGAGTGTCCCATTCCTCCTCGACGAGAGCATCGCGGATCAGGTCGCGGATGACCTCGGAGCGGTTCTTCGCCACGCCTCGCTTGGCGACTAGCGCATCGAACGCCATCAGGAGGTCTTCCGGAATTGCAACTGAGAAACGTACGAGGTCGGTCATCGTTCTCTCCTCGAAAGTGCCTTGCCAGCAGGGGCTTTGCAGCCTGCTCGCCCCTCAAACAGAACCGCCGGCGCGCTGGAGCGCTCTCCAGTTGCTGCCGGCGGCATGGCGAGCTGTTGGCTTCGGGATGCTAGACGAGCTCTACGGAGACTCCGGAGTTGCTGTCATCGTCTACCGCGTCGCGGGCCTCGTCGAGAAGCGCCCTTGCCTCGTCGAGCAGCCCCTGGACCTCCTTGAGCTTAGCAGCGGTCTTGTCCTGGCCGCCATCGTCCGCAAGGTGGAACAGCCTGTGCGTCCATCTCCTGTTGAGGGCGATGCACTCGTCGATCTGCTCGATCGTGGATTTCAGCTGGTTGGTGTTCACTCCGTTATTGCACATGGGACATCGGCCTTTCAAAACTATCTCGGTGTGGTGTTACCAATTACTCGAATAATAACACAGCGCCCGCAACCGTGCAGGCTGCAGGCGCTTGCATGCGTTTTTGCTCCGCTCAGCTTCAACGCCGCTCCCGCCTTGTGATGCGGGAGAGTGCCAATGCGGGGATGCTGCTACATAAGGACCCTGTCGAGCAGGACGTTGAGGGTGTACTCGTTCACGGCGCCCATCACGTGGTCGACCGGCTCGCCACCCGAAAAGACGACCGTTGTGGGAACGGCGCTGATGCCGTACTTGAATGCCACCTCGGAGCACTCGTCGATGTCGACCTCGGCAAAGCGGGCCTTATCGGCATTCGCCTCGGCAAACGCCTCGAAAGTTGGGTGGTAGACCTTGCAAGGGCCGCACCAGGTTGCGCTGAAATCGACGAAGACGGGCTTGTCCGAGTTCAATACTACGCTCTGGAAGTTTTC
>JAILQZ010000023.1 GCA_024698685.1 bacterium | reverse complement strand
GCCGTCCAAGCAATTTATGGACAAAATTGCGTAATTCTGAAAAACCTCTTGCCAAAAGTGCTAAACTACGCATGTAGGTTTATGGGCCTACAGCTTGAAAACGGAATATGCATAGCGGAATGGGGTGAGAAGCCCCGCGGGACGGCCACTGTGATGCTTCCTTAGAGAAGATAAGTCAGATACGCTTTTGGTTTAATGCTCCTGCCAGCACCGGGTCGTTAGCACACACTGACAACACCTGGACTGCGCTCTTGCATCCGGGTGTTTTTTAATGCGCCGATTTGCCAGATCGGCGTAGAGCAACCGGGCATATTTCGATTCAAGCACGCTTTTCCGGTTTTCTCCCATTGGCCGGAAGGGCGCCATACCCCAATTCCGGTTGCGAGTCGGATTGGATTGCCAGATGTTGCCCCGAGTCTTGCCAGGACTCGGGGTAGCATGCTTTTAGGGGCCCTATTTGCTGCATTTTCGCCGCTAAACTTGCATTTTTCTGTTGTTTTTGCAAATTCCGTGGGTTACAATTCAGGCAACTGCATATATCTTCCTTCTGAAGAGGTTGCCAAATGAAACCCACTAAACGCACTACGGCAATTGCAGCTTTCGCATTGACAAGCGTCATAGCTCTTCCATGCGCGTACGCTGCGACGGGCTCCGGCTCGGTTACCACGACCATCATCACAACCTTGGCCTTCCTGCTGATCGGAGGGTTGGCGGTCTTCGCCTTCCTTGGCTGGTCCCGCTCGATGCGGGACAATCTGTCGCTGCGCGAGGAGCTCTGCGACATCAAGCTGCGCACCGGCTTTCGGGGCACTGAGCGAGAGGATGCGCCATATCTGCCAGATCAAGGCTTCCAGCCTTTGGAATCGATGCAGCAGACGATGCAGTTCCCGGCTCAGCCGCAGGCTCAGGCTCCGGTCCAGCAGGTATACGCGCCGGCTTCGGTTCCGGTGCAGCCCGTTGCTCCCGTGATCGGCTACGCGCCCGTGCAGCCGGTGGCCTACCAGCCCGCAGCGCCGGTCTTCTCGGCGGTTCCCGGCAGCTACGTCCCGCGCGACATCGAGAACATCACCGAGCTCAAGGCGCAGCAGCCCACTGTGTCGATCGATCCCACCGACCTGCTCGCGGCCCTCGCCGAGACCTTCCCGGAGTACCTCGGCGATATCAGCGTTGCGGCCAAGTCGGCCGGTGCGCACGTCGCGAAGCACCGCAAGCAGCCGGTCAACGTGCTGATCGCCCAGGGCGGCAAGTCGGCCAAGCACGCCAAGATCATCGAGCTGCCCGCGATGTAGCCTCCGCCGCAGGCGGGGAGGCGAGTCACCCTCCCCGCGCGGCACAACCGAATAGCGCACCGATATCCCCCGGAAATACAGCAAGGGACGCTGCGAAGGCGTCCCTTGTCCTTTTGCTGGGCTGTCTGCTGGTTGCTGCGCCTAGGCCTGCTTTGCCTCGAAGGTCGCCTGGGCAATCGGCTTGGCGGACTCGAGCCTGGCGAGCACTGCCTCGCGGCTGAGCAGCGCGATCGACTCGAACAGCGGGGGAGAGACCATGCTGCCGGTGAGCGCCACGCGGGCAACCTGGAAGACCTCCTTGGGCTTCTTGCCGAGCTTCTCGAGCAGCGCGCGCATGGCCTCCTCGATGGCCTCTGCGTTCCATGCGAGCCCATCGTCGCCAAGCACCTCGATGATGCTGTCGATAACCTCGGGCACGCCCTCCTTGCCGAGCACCTTGGCCACCGACTTCTCGTCGAACTCGACCTCGGTGCCGCGGAACAGGAATGCGACGGCGTCCACAACCTCGGGCATCACCTTGATGCGCTCGCGCACGAGCGGGTAGATCTCCTCGTACCAGCCGCGGTTGGACTCGATCTCCTCGGCGGTGGTCAGCCCCGCGCTCACGAGGTACGGCGCGGCCAGCTCGACGAACCGCTTCGCGCCCATCTCCTTGATGTAGACGCTGTTGACCCACGCGAGTTTGGTCTCGTCGAAGATCGCGGGATTTCTGCTGATGCGGTCGATCGAGAAGCTGTTGCAGAGCGTCTCGAGCGAGAAGATCGTGGTCTCGCCGTCGAGCGACCAGCCCAACAGCGAGAGGTAGTTCATCATGGCCTCGGGCAGGTAGCCCGCCTCGCGGAAAGCCTGCACGCTGGTGGCGCCGTGGCGCTTCGAGAGCCTCTTGCCGTCGGGGCCGAGGATCATCGAGAGGTGCGCGAACATCGGCACCTTCATCCCCAGTGCCTCGTACACCAAAATCTGGCGCGGCGTATTGGAGAGGTGGTCGTCGCCGCGGATGATGTGCGTGATGCCCATGATCGCGTCGTCGACGGCGGTGGTGAAGTTGTACGTCGGCGTGCCGTCGGAGCGCATGACGATGAAGTCGTCCATGATGTCCGCGTGGAACGTGCAGGTGCCGTAGATCGCGTCCTCGAAGACGATGTCGCCGCGATCCTCCGGGACCTTCACGCGCCAAACATGGCTTTCACCTGCGTCGATGCGCGCCTGCGCCTCCTCGGGGCTGAGGCTGCGGCAGGTGCGGTCGTAGCCGGTGTAGCCTGCGCTCTTCTGGTTGGCCTCGCGCTTGGCGGCGAGCTCCTCGGCCGAGCAGAAGCACGGGTAGACCGAGCCGTTGGCCTTCATCTTCTCGAGCGCCGCTTGGTAGATGTGCGCGCGCTGGGTCTGGAAGTAGGGCTCGCACGGGCCGCCGACCTCGGGACCCTCGTCCCAATCCATGCCGATCCACTTCATCGCATCGAGGATGGCGCGCGTGTTGGCCTCGGTGGAGCGCTCGGGGTCGGTGTCGTCGATGCGCAGGATGAACGTGCCGCCGTTGCGCCTCGCGAACGCCCAGTTGTAGATCGCGGTGCGCACGCCGCCGATGTGGAGCTGACCGGTGGGGGATGGCGCGAACCTCACCCGCACCTTTCCGTCACCTGGGTCGTAGGGCGAAAAGATCTTGTCGAAATCGCTTGCTGTCACTTGGAGCTCCTAATCTCTAACAGGTATGCGCGTGCGGATGTCGATGCCGAGCTCATCGAGGTCGACGTCCACGAGGAACGTGCCGACGGTGATTCCCCCGTCATATCCGACGATAAGCCCGTTGCGGCCCGCGCGCACGTAGATTCCCGCGAATTTCCCGTTGTAGTTGAAATAGCCGATGAGGTTGTTCCATGGCTGCAATTCCTCGTCAAGCGGGCGCGGGCGGCAGTTGATCGTCTTGTACTGCTTGCAGTAGCGCTGCACGACGTAGTCTCGGCCCGTGTGCTCCTCGATGAGCGCGCGCCAAGCCTCGGGCTCGTGCTCCATGCCCGCGTAGACGCCCTTGGAGCTGTACCTGTCGGTGGGTTTGATGATCCATTCGTCCTTGTTGGCCAGGACGTCGGCCATGTCGACCTCCTCGGGCACGAGGAACGCGGTGAACGGGATATGCGCCGCGACGAACTTGCGCTCCTCTTCGGTGAGGAATTCCGAGGTCATCGGGTTGCAGAGCACCTGGAAGATCTGCTTGCAGTGCGCGATGTGCGTGTTGAATCCGCCGATGAGGCACACCTGATGGCGCGCATAGGCCTCGCACAGCGCCTGCGTGCCGGCCTGCTCCTCGGGGGTGTAGAGGCCCTCGAGCGCGTCCATTACCTCGGCGGTAACCGCGCGGCGATAGACAGCGTCGATCTTCAGGCCGCCCTTGGAGTAGAGCCCGTCCTCGCGGCATTCGAGCTCGTCGATGTAGACGATCTCGCAGCGATGGCCCTTCTCGATGAAGCGGTTGCGGAAGATACCGAACTCGTCGGGGTTGCCCGACTTGCGGTAGTCGCAGATGGCGATCAGCGGGTCGTCGACCTTGGCGTCGTAGGTGGAGTAGATCTCGGCGAAGGCATCCACCCAACCGTCGAAGAGATCCTGCGCGGTGAGGGTGTGCTTGGCGCACATCGCGTCGAAGGTGGCGGTGCGGCATAGCGAGTTGCCGGCCTCGCGCTCCTCGTTCATCGCCGAGGATCCGTCGGTGTTGAACTCGCAGAAGGAGAACTCGAAGGTCTCCTCGTCGAGGAAGATGTCGAACCTGCCTATCGGGATGGGGCAGCTGTAGCCGGTGGGGATGCGGATGAGCCTGTCGAGCTCGGGAGCGAAGCGGAAGAGCGCCGCGTACTCGGGATCGTCGATGTAGCGCTGCATCACCTTGGATAGGATGCCATAGGTGGTCTTCTGGATCTCGTCGATGTACTTGAGCGTCTTGGCGTCGAAGAGCTTGGGCACGAAGCTCATCTCGATCACGTGCCCCTGGTAGATCGCCGTGGAGCTTTCGAGATAGTCCTGAACGGCATTGCGCCCAGCCACGTCGCCATCGAGCGACTCCATAATCGCGATGTACTCGGCCTCGAGCTTGCGCATGTCCCCGCGCGGGTTGTCGATCGTCATCTGATCCCTTTCCTCGAAATACCTTTGTGCGAGCGTCTGCCTGCTCGCGATGAGCTCCGCCAGCGGAATGAGGTAGGCGTCGTCGCTGCTGCTCAGAGCGCCGCTGGCGTGGGCCACGAGCTCGTCGAGCCACTGCGTCGCAGGCTTGCCGTAGACATCGGCGTCGTAGCCATCGGCGGTGAGCGCCGTCTTGGCCTGCACAATGTCGTCCAGCCCTAGGCCAGCGAACTGCCCATCGAGCCATTCCAGGCACTCGGCGTTGTAGAAGATTCCCTTGATGAGCGCTACGAATGCCAGCGCGTAGGCGATTGGCACCGAGTCGGCCATGCGGATCTCGACGTAGCCCTGCTTGAGCCTGACGTCGAAGAAGAACATCGAGAGGATGTGCTTGATGTCCGCTGCATCCATCTCGCGGCCTTCGTAGATCTCAGCTGCGGGCGTCTCCTCGTGGAAGACGGTGCGCTTGATGCCGTCCTCGCCAGGATCGTCCGTGAGAATCGGCGGCCTCGACATCAGCATCTTGGCGTAGCCCTCGTAGCCGGGGTTCTCCTCGAAGAGGAAGCTCGCCACCATGCTCCTGTCGGCGTCGACGTCATCCCAGATGGCGTTGCGCGCCATGCGCTTGGGCACAGGCAGATAGCTGCGCGTGAGCTTCTCGTCGTTGCCGGAGATGCCGATGGGCTCGCCGTCGAAGATTGGGGAGTTGTCCATCGCCATGTTGAGCAGAGGCCCGAGGATCGAGGCGACGCGCATCTTGCGGATGCAGTCCGCCTCGCTGAAGTAGTCGATGGAGACCTGCGTGGAGGCGCTTCCGCGCATCATGCACGCGCCGTGCGCTCCGGTCGAATGGAAGTAGGCATCCATCATCTGGTAGCGCGCCTTGGGCAGCAGCGGAATCTGGCACGCGCAGCCCTTCAGGCGGTAGCCGTAGGTGAGCAGCTCGTAGCCGAACTCCTCGATGATCGGGTCGATTGCAGCCCTGAACTGCGAATATGCGCTCTCGATCTCCTCGATCGACTCGAATGCGCCGATGCTGACCTCGATCTGCGCACCTGGCTCCACGGTGATGGGGCAGCCCTTGTGCGCTATTGCCACGAGGTGCTCGTTGCCATCGGAATCGAAGACGCCCTCGCCCTCGCCGTAGGTGCCTACGAGCCTTTCGAGGATGCGCTTCACGCCGGGGCGCTCGTTGCCATCCGAGTCGGTCCAATCGTAGTAGGAGACGGTCTTGAGCGAGCCCGCGTCCACCACGAGATGCTCGAGCTCCATGCCGAGCAGGCGGCCATCTCCGCTGCTTTCTCCAGCCCTCAGATAATCCGCGAACTTAGCGATGTTGTACTGATATGTTGCCTCAGAATCCATACTCAAAACATTATGCACCATTGAAAAGCGCTGGCATCGGGCATATTGACGAAAGTGCCTGTTTGACCTGTGTCTAAACGTTCCGAATACCATAAAGATTGGAACCTGTAGGGAAAATTGCACTATAGTCGGAATGTATGCAAGAATTGCGCAGGAACGATCTGCTTTTCGTTGATTAAGGAGACAAGATGAGCGACGCCAAGAAGAATTACCTGTTCTCTTCCGAGTCTGTTACCGAGGGTCATCCGGATAAGATCTGCGATCAGATCTCGGATGCCGTGCTCGATGAGATCTTCCGTCAGGAGATCGAATCCGGCGACGTCGAGGCCGCGCACTGCGCATGCGAGACGTTCACCACCACGGGCATGATTCTCGTAGGCGGCGAGATCCGCACCAATGCCATCATCAACGTCGACCAGATCGTTCGAGAGGTCGTCGACAGCATCGGCTACAACGATGCGGACTTCGGCTTCGACTGCAACACCTGCGCCGTCATCTCCACGCTCCATGGCCAGTCTCCCGACATCGCCCAGGGCGTCGACGAGGCCTACGATGTGCAGCAGGCCACCAAGGACGGCTCGGACAAGTACGACCTCACCGGCGCCGGCGACCAAGGCATCATGTTCGGCTATGCGTGCAACGAGACCAAGACCCTCATGCCGATGCCGATCTACCTGGCCCACCGCCTGGCCGAGAAGCTGACCGAGGTCCGCAAGAACGGAACGCTGACCTACCTGCGCCCCGACGGCAAGACCCAGGTTACCGTCAAGTATGAGGACGACAAGCCGGTTGGCGTAACCACCGTCCTCATCTCCTCGCAGCATGCCGATGGTATCGACATCCAAGGCCAGATGAAGCCAGACTTCATCGAGCACATCATCAAGCCGGTGTTCGAGGCCGAGGGCGTCGAGTTCAACGACGACATCGAGGTGCTCGTCAACCCGACCGGCCGCTTCGTTGTCGGTGGCCCGATGGGCGACTCCGGCCTCACCGGCCGCAAGATCATCGTCGATACCTACGGCGGCATGGGCCGTCACGGCGGCGGCGCGTTCTCCGGCAAGGACTGCACCAAGGTCGACCGTTCGGCCGCCTACGCCGCGCGCTGGATCGCCAAGAACATCGTGGCCGCCGGAATCGCCGAGAAGTGCGAGGTCCAGCTGGCCTACGCCATCGGCGTCGCCCGTCCTCTTTCGGTGTTCGTCGATGCGTTCGGCACCTCCAAGTACTCTCAAGAGCAGCTGGCCGCCGCGGTCAACAAGGTCTTCGACCTGCGTCCCGGCGCGATCATCGACACGCTGCAGCTCCGTCGTCCGATCTATCGCCTCACCACCAACTACGGCCACTTCGGACGCGAGCTCCCCGAGTTCACCTGGGAGAAGACCGATCGCGTGGACGAGCTGCTTGCCGCTCTGGCGGAATAGCCCGCTGCGCTTGAAGGCGAGTGCCATTGAAGACTGCACAGGTTGTCGTAGACATATCGACGCGAGCTCTGGATGATGCCTTCACCTATCGCGTTCCCGATGGGATGGATGTTCAGACGGGCTGCTGCGTGCAGGTCGAGTTCGCGCACCGCCAATGCATAGGTTACGTAGTCGAGGTCTCCGAGGTTCGCGAGTCGATCCTCGGGGATCTTTCTTTGAACGAGATAGGCGCGGTGCTCACCAGCCCCTATTTCGACGAGACCTCCGCGCGCCTGGCCGCTTGGATAGCGCGAGAGTATGTCAGCACCCTTCCCGATGCGATACGCCTCTTCATGCCCCCGGGCGCATCTCCCAAGATGCGTAGGATGCCCGACGGCACCTGGGAGTACCAGGCCCCTGCGACCAGGCAGGTCGATGACAGGTGGGTGCGCCTAACAGAGGAGGGGCGTAGCTTCGAGCCGCGCAAGAACGCCACGAAGCAGCATGCGGTTATCTCCGCGCTGCGCGAGGGCGAGATGCGCGTGGCCGAGCTCGGCATCGAAATCGATGGAGTTTCGGGCGTTCTCAAGACGCTCGAGCAGGCCGGCGTGGTTCACATCGAGAGCAGGCGCAGAATGCGTGGGGGCCGCAGCGCCGTAGTACGCGATAGCGCGCGGGTCGATCTGACCGCTGGCCAGCGCGACGCCTTGGCGGCGATCCACGATGCCATGGAGCGCTCCTGCGGCGAGGTTATCGTCATCGATGGCGTTACCGGATCGGGCAAGACCGAGGTCTACCTCCAGGCCATCAGCGAGGCGCTCGCCGCAGGAAAGTCGGCTTGCGTGCTCGTTCCCGAGATCTCGCTCACCCCACAGACCGTCGGCAGGTTCCGCGCCCGCTTCGGCGACATGGTGGCCGTGCTGCATTCGCGCCTTTCGGCAGGGGAGCGCTTCGACCAGTGGGACCTCATCCGCTCAGGCGATGCCCGCGTCGTGGTCGGCGCGCGCTCTGCGCTTTTCGCGCCTATCCGCAACCTCGGCCTCCTCGTCATCGATGAGGAGCACGAGTCCTCCTACAAGCAGGGCTCCTCGCCGCGTTACTCCTCGCGCGCCGTCGCCGAGAAGCTCGTCGAGCTGCGCGGCGCCACGCTAGTCCTCGGCAGCGCGAGCCCCGCTGTGGAGACGCTCTACCAGTGCCACATCGGCAACTGGAAGCGCGTGGAGCTGCCAGTCCGCGCCAGCGGAAAGCCGCTGCCCCCTGTTGAGATCGTCGATTTGAGCAGTGAATTCTCCGGAGGCAACAAGACGATGTTCTCCAACAAGCTCTCCACTGCCCTCAAGCAGACGGTGGAGAGGGGAGAGAAGGCCGTATTGCTGCTCAACAGGCGCGGATTCGCATCGTTTCTGCTGTGTCGCGAGTGCGGCTACGTGCCCACGTGCGAGCGCTGCTCCACCTCTATGACCTACCACGTCAATCGTAATCGCAGGGGAGACCCCGGCACGCTGATGTGCCATCATTGCGGCTCGAAGCAGGAGGTGCCCCCGAGGTGCCCCGAGTGCGGCAGCCCCTATCTGCGCCAGCTCGGCCCGGGCACGCAATTCGCCTATGACCAGCTCGTCGCGCTGCTCGGCCCCGACGTCCCCATCATCCGCATGGATGCGGACACCACGCGCACCAAGGGCGCCCATGAGCGCCTGCTGGGAGAGTTCTCCGCGGCCGACAGAGGAGTGCTCATCGGCACGCAGATGATCGCCAAGGGCCTCGATTTCCCGGATGTCACACTCGCTGGCGTCATCATCGCCGACACCACGCTCAAGCTCCCGGACTTCCGCGCCTCCGAGCGCACCTTCCAGCTGATCGAGCAGGTAGCAGGGCGCGCGGGCAGGGCGGATAAGCCCGGACGCGTCATCGTCCAAACCTATTGGCCGAGTCATCCGGCGATAGTCGCCGCCTCCAAGCACGACCGCTCGATGTTCCTGGCCAAGGAGATCCCTGCGCGCGAGACGCTATGCTATCCGCCGTTCAAGCGCATGGCCAACGTTCTCGTCTGGGGCAAGGACGAGTACATCGTCTCGCAACACGCCAAGGAGCTCGGACGCACCTTCGAGAGAGCCCTTGAGGCCGAGTTCGGCAAGCTGACCGAGGAGCGCGGCACCTTCTCGCGTCAAGGCTGGGAGCTGCTCGGCCCCAGTCCCTGCCTGCTCTCCAAGCTCAACGGCATCTACCGCTGGCATCTGCTGATCAAGGCGCCGAACGACGCGCCCATCCCCGAGTTCATATCGCGCCTCATCCGCAATCGCAAGGGGAGCGCCGATGTGAGCATTGCGGTTGATGTCGACCCTGTCGACCTGTTCTAGATCTCAGGGTGGCGCTGCGCACCCTAGCCTCCACCACGTCGCGTAGCGCTGGTACGCTCGGGTCTCGCAGCGGGCACGCAGCATCCACCCTGAGATCTAGATTCACGTTTTAACGTGGCGCTGCGCACCCTAACCTCGACCACGTCGCGTAGCGCTGGTACGCTCGACCTGTCGCCAACCTCAGAAGCCCAGCTCCAAAACAGCTGCGGGTTCATTCAGATATTTGACGGATTAGCCGCAATCGTATCGCATTTGCCCCGCTAAACTGTCGAAAGCAATCTTTCTATCAATCTCAGGTTCGCACGAAGCGGGCCTTGGCGCATTAGGGGTCCCATTGGCAAACGGAAGCAAGACGAGCATCAAGATCGGAATCTACATGAGCGCCGTGCTCGTGATGGGCATCATCGCGATTTCGAGCGACCTGGCTAACATCTGCGCTGCATTCCCTCAGTACGACCCCAATCTGGTCATCACGCTCATGATCTCCTCTGCTGCGGTCATCCAGATTCCCGTCAATCTCCTCACAGGCAAGCTCGTCGAGCGCTTCACCAAGCGCAGCCTGATGCTCACCGCTACCTTGGTCTGGCTGATCGCGGGCAACCTGCCCTATTGGCTCACCAACATCTGGCTGATCTTCGTCTGCAGGCTCTTCTTCGGTGTCGGATGCGGAATGACCCAGGTGCTCTGCGCGGCGCTCGTCGTTCAGTACTTCGAGGACCCGGCTGAGCGCGATAAGGTCATGGGCACCCAGGTCGCATTCCAGTGCGCTGGCGGAATCATCTTCGCGCTGCTTTGCGGCTGGCTCGCAGGCTATGGCTGGAACGTGGCGTTCCTGACCCACCTCGTCGGGATCCCCTCGCTCATCATCTGCCTCTTCTGCGTGCCCAACGAGAAGCCCGCCAAGTCCCTTGTCGAGGACAAGTCGCAGAAGCCCAAGTTCAAGCCGACAGCTCTCATGTGGATCTGGGTCATCGGATTCACGCTGTTCGTCGTGGGATCTCAGAGCCTCGGCAACTACACCGCCTCGGCCGTCGAGGATATGGGCCTTGGCGGTGCACCGATGGCCGCAACGGTCATGATGTGCTATTCGGCCGGAGGCCTGATCGCGGGCTTCCTCTTCGGAAAGATCGCCGCCGCTCTCAAGGACAAGACCTTCCTCGTGGGCTGCGCGCTTTTCGGCATCGGCTATCTGACGATAGGTCTGGTGGGGAGCACCATCGCCTGCTGCATCGGCGCGTTCATCAGCGGCTCGCTCTATTCCGTCTGCATGTCGTGCTCGATCAACGGCGCGGCGAACGCGGTGGAGCAAGATTCGTCGGAGATGGCGACATCCCTCGTGGCCGGTGGCCTCAATCTCGGCGCGACGCTCAATCCGATCGTCATCGGTCCGATCGCCGCTGCGATCAGCGGCGCCGTCGGCATCTTCTCGATGAGCCAGCTCGCATTCGGCATTGCCGGCATGCTCATCATCATCGTCGGGATCGCGCTGACGCTCGTTACGTCCCGCACCTCGCGCAACAGGGCGTGATTGCACTACAATATAAGGTTGGACAGGGCGGTGATTCCGCCTTTCCAACTATGCTTCGAAGCGCTGCGAGTTCGCTTGCAGCGGTAACAGGAAAAGGCCGTAATGGCCGGATGTAGGTGAATTGAATGGAAATCGTGCTCTCTCCGGATCCGGTTCTCAAGCAAGAATGCGAGGATGTCTCCCCATCGGAGCTTCGCGAGATGAAGAAGCTCGCCAAGCAGATGGCCAAGACCATGTACGACTCGTCTGGCTGCGGGCTAGCCGCGCCTCAGGTCGGCATCACCAAGAAGATCATCGTCATCGACTGCAATCAGGATGGAAAGAAGAAGCCCACCTGCCTTATCAACCCCGAGATCATCGAGACCGCAGGAGAGCCCGTCACCGAGTGCGAGGGCTGCCTTTCGATCCCTGGCATCAGCCTGCCCATCACGCGCCCCGAGGATATCACGGTTAGGTACATGAACCTCAAGGGCGAGGAGATCACGCACCACGCCACCGGCTTCGAGGCACGCTGCATCCAGCATGAATGCGACCATCTGCACGGCGTGACGATGTTCGAACACCTCTCGCTGATGGACCGCATCAAGGCGTTCCAGGAGTATGAGGCTGCGCTTGCTGCTGGCGCCAAGCCTGGTGATGTCTCTGTAGAGGATGCGGACGAATAGGGGCTTAGAACGCGCCTGACGGTGTCTGAAGACCATCCGCGGCGTCGATACAACGGGAGATGATTCCAGCGAAGACGTTGAGAACGATATTCATGGGCACCTCGGATTTCGCGGTCGCGGCCCTGAAGGGGCTGATCGACTGCGAGCGCACCGACGTGCGCGCCGTCTTCACCAGGCCCGATGCGGTGTCGGGCAGGGGCAGGAGGCTCTTGCCCAGCCCAGTCAAAGCCGCCGCTCAGGAAGCGGGCATCGAGGTATTCACCCCGAAGGATATGAAGGGCGCCGAGGTCTACGATGCCGTGTCGTCGATCTCTCCCGACCTCATCGTAGTGGCCTCCTATGGTTGCATCCTGCCGCAGGAGATCCTCGACCTGCCTGCGATAGGCTGCATCAACATCCACGCCTCCATACTGCCCAACCATAGAGGAGCGGCGCCGATCCAGCGCGCCATCCTCGAGGGCGACAAGATCGCAGGCGTCAGCCTGATGCTGATGACCGCCGGCCTCGACGAGGGCGATTTCTGCGCGGTCGCTCGCACCGAGATCGGCGACAAGGACTACGACGCGCTGAGCGACGAACTCGCCGAGATGGGCGCCAAGCTGCTCATTGACAACATCGATGCCATCTCCAGCGGGAAGGCTGCGTGGGTTGCCCAGGACAAGACTCGCGCCACATACGCCGAGAAGATCTCCAAGGCCGAGATGCTCCTTTCGCCTGAGTTCAGCGTTCGCGACAACCTGCTGCGCGTGAGGGCATCGAGCGCCCAGGCTCCCGCCAAGGCCGTCATCTGCGATAGGCCCCTCACCGTCCTCGCCGCCAGCGCGCCCGAGGAGGGCGAGGAGTTGCCGCAGCTTGCGCCCGGAACGGCCACCATGTTCAGGAAGAGGCTCTATCTCGCATGCTCCGACGGGTTGCTGCAGATTCTTCGCGTGAAGCCCGACGGCAAGAAGGAAATGGACGCCGCGGCATTCTGCGCGGGCATCAACGCCGCGCTCAAGGGCGGAGAGCCCACTTGGAGCGCGATAGCATGAGCAAGCTGACCCCTGCGCGCTCTCTGGCATTGGATGTGATCGTTCAGGTCGATGCGCGCGATGCGTTCGCCGCCAATCTCATCGACACGATCGTGCGCACCTCCGACGCCTCCCAGCAGGACAAGGACTTCGCAGAGTTGCTCGTTTACGGGGTGATCTCGACAAGCGGAACCCTCGACGAGCTGATCGATCGCAACCTCTCATCTCCCAAGGACGTACGCCCGAACGTGCGCCGCGCGCTGCGCATAAGCGCCTACGAGATGCTCTTCCTGGGAAAGGCTGACCATGCGGTTGTGGACCAGGGCGTCGAGCTCGTGCGTTCCGTCGCGCCGCGAGCAGCCGGCCTCGGCAACGCGGTCTTGCGCAAGATGGCACTGGATGCGAAGGGCTTTCCATGGGGCGACCCGGCAGCCGACGATGCGGCCGCTGCGAGGTTCTACGGCTTTCCCGAGTGGCTGGCCAAGCGCCTGATGGCCGACCTTGGCCGCGAGGGCGCAATCGCCTTCATGGACGCCTCCAACAGGCAGGCCCCTATATTCATTGCCTGCAACTATCTCAAGACCGGCTTTCCAGAGCTGCTCGAATCGCTCGCTGCTCAGGGCGTCGAGCCGCAGCCCTACGGTTGCATCGGCTGCATACGCGCTGGCAATCGCAAGGCCGCGGTCGATTGCGATGCGCTCAAGGACGGCCGCGCGCAGGTCACCGATGCCTCCGCCCAACGCGCCGCGTTGGAAGCTACCCCGTTGTCTGGCAGGCGCTTCCTCGAGATCGGCAGCGGCAAGGGCACCAAGACCATCCTCATGCAAAGCCACGCCAAGCGCGTCAACGGCGAGCAGGCCGAGCTCTATTCGCTCGACGTGCATGAGTTCAAGCTGGATGTGCTCGAGGGGCGCATCGGCCGCTTCGGAGTCGAGGACGTGCGGATGCTCGTCGGCGATGCCACGAACCTCGAGTCTATCGAGGGAATCCCTGAGAGCTTCGGGAAGGTCCTGATCGACGCACCATGCTCCGGCATCGGCACGTTGCGCAGGCATCCCGAGATTCGCTGGAAGGTCACGCCGGAGACGATCGCCTCGCTGGCTATGATTGGCTCGCGCATGCTCGCCAGCGCCGCGCGCCTCATCGAGCCAGGCGGCTCGATGGTCTACTCGACCTGCACGCCGATGCGCGAGGAGGACGAGGGCGTCGTCGAGGCGTTCCTCTCAAGCGAGCTCGGACAACGCTTCGATATCGTCGAGCTTGACGGACAGCGCTTCTTCAAGAACGAGCTCGAGCCAGACGGCCCCGACGTGCACTTCATCGCGAAGCTGGATAGGGTTTTGTAGCGGGGTTTATAGAGCCATGCACCTGCGGAGGTGCTATCATCTTATCGGGCTGGACGCTTTTCCTGCCCGAACCGAAAAACTGTTTAGGAGACATCATGCAACAGACACGCATCATGGAGATTCTCAAGGTTGCCGAGCTGGCCGCCATCGCCGCTTCCGAGTGGAACGGGCGCGGAGACAAGGTTGCCGCCGATCAGGCTGCCACCACCGCCATGCGCAACGCGTTCAACGACATCGAGTTCTCGGGCCGCATCGTCATCGGCGAGGGAGAGCGCGACGAGGCTCCGATGCTCTTCATCGGCGAGGAGCTGGGCAAGGGCGGAGAGGAGATCGACATCGCAGTCGATCCGCTCGAGGGCACCAATCTCTGCGCCTACAACCGTGCGAATTCGCTCACGACCATCGCTATCGCCCCGCGCGGCGCGCTGCTCTATGCGCCCGATACCTACATGTGGAAGATCGCCGCGGCAACCGATTGCGGCGGCAGATTGCACATCGACAACACCCCCGAGGAGAACGTCCGCGCAATCGCCGACGAGCTCGGCAAGCCCATCGAGGACGTCAACGTTCTCGTTCTCAAGCGCGGCCGCCACGACAAGCTGATCGAGGCGATCAGGTCGACTGGCGCGAGGGTCTCGCTCATCGACGACGGCGATGTCTACGGCGCCATCGCCACGGCGATCCCGCATACCGGCATCGACCTCTACATGGGCTCCGGCGGCTCGCCCGAAGGCGTCCTCGCGTGCACTGGCCTCAAGGCCATCGGAGGCTTCTTCATGGGCAAGCTCGACTTCACGCTCGACCGCGACGGCGAGGCGAAGCGCGCACGCGCCGAGAAGATGGCCGAGATCGACCTCGATGCGCCGCTGACGATGGACATCCTCGTGCGCTCCGACGATGCCGCTTTCATCGCTTGCGGCGTCACCGACGGTGACATGGTCCACGGCGTGCGCAAGGGCAATGGCACGATAGCCACGGAGTCGGTGATCATGAGCGCCTCCGATAAGACCACGCGTTTCGTGAGGACAATCCGCAGGGCTTGAACGCGCCGAACACCGCAACAAGCGAATGGCTGCTCCCCAAGTTCGGGAAGCAGCCATTTTCATGTCCTTGCGCTATGTTGGCCAGGAACTAGTGGTTGTGATCGCACTCCGGGTCGTCGCAGTCGCACTCCTCGCCCTCGAGGTCAGCGAGAACCTCTTCGATGAGCTCCCACTCCTCATCGCTCTCGATCTCGTTGAGGACGATCTCCTCATCGCTGTCGCTGAAGAGCTTGTCGCCATCGACCGAGGCGGCGAAGATGTTGAGCGCGCCCTCCTCATCCTCCGTGTTGTCGGTGTAGATGATGTAGGTCTTGCCGGTCTCCTCAAGCGCGAATGTCACGAGGATCTCGCATTCGACTTCGGTTCCGTCGATATCGGTGATCGTGAAGAAGGGATCGAGCTCGGTGTCCATGGGGTTCCTCCCGTCTTGCGCCCGCAAGAGCGCAGGTTGATTTCGTTTCGAATGGCACAAGAGGCTTTTCCGCTGCAGTCTGCCAAAGCAGGCCGACGCGAGCCATCGAGTGCTCCGTTAAAGTATAATGAGTCGACGCCGCTTTTGGAAAGGTCGAAGTATGCGCGTACGCAAGAATGCACTGCTGATCTTCAGCAAACCGCCCGTCCCGGGGTTGGTCAAGACCAGGCTCTCTACGCTCAAGGATGGCGCGTTCACGCCCGAGATCGCCGCGACGCTGTTCCATTGCATGCTCTTCGACCTAGTCGAGATCTGCTGCGATGCCCTAGCCGAGCTCGAGGCGCGCGGGCAGGCGGATCCCGAGGTCACAGACGAGTACGACCTCTTCATCTCCACCACGCCCGAGGGAAACCTCGAGGTTATGCGCGAAACCTTCGAGTCGTCGGGCGCTTGGCCACGCGATATCGAGTTCATCGTCGATGTCGGCTCGAACTTCGACGAGCATTACAACCACTCCTTCTCGCAGGTTTGGGAGAGGGGCTACGACACGATCCTCTCGATGGGCGCGGACATGCCGGCGCTGCCGAGGCGCATCGTGGTCGACGGCTTCGAGAAGCTGCACCGGCTCGAGAGCGAATTCGGCGCAGGCTGCGTCGCTTCGCCCGATCAGGCGATGGCCGTCTCGATCATCGGTTGGACGCGCGAGACCAACATGGACCATACCGGCGTCTACTACAACGAGCAGGGGATCACCGTCATGCCAGCGTACATCGCGAAGGCAGCCGAGCGAGGAGTTCCGATGCTGCAGCTCGAGGCCGTTCCGGATGTCGATACGATGCTCGACCTTGTCCATAACGTCACGCTGCTCGAACAGGCGGAGTACTGCTCGCGCTTCGAAGATCTCTCGGCGCCCGGCCGTACCCTAGAGGCGCTGCGCCAGCTCGGCTGGGGACAATACCGCGTCATGCCGAATGACCTGCGCGACCCGCGCGACGAGATCGACACGTAGCTGGCTCTCGGGCGCTCGCAATCGACTGGCATGAGAAGGGGGAGAGACGATGCGTTACAGGGATTTCCAGGATGAGAGGCTTTCGCTGCTGGGCTTCGGCGCGATGCGCATTCCCGAGCGCGAGGATAAGTCGCTAGACCCGGACGCGCTCGACGAGATGCTCGAGTATGCGCTGGCCAACGGGATCAACTACTTCGACACCGCCTACGTCTACCACGCGAAGAAGTCCGAGCCGTTCCTCGCCAAGGCGCTTTCGAAGTATCCGCGAGAGAGCTACAACTTCGCCACGAAGTTCCCAGGCCACCAGATTGGCGACGACTTCGATCCGGCGCCGATATTCGAGAAGCAGCTTGAGCAATGCAACTTCGACTACTTCGACTTCTACCTGCTCCACAACGTCTACGAGGACTCGATCAAGGTCTACGAGGATCCGAAATGGGGCATCATCGACTATTTCGTCAAGCAGAAGGAAGAGGGGCGCATACGCCATCTGGGCTTTTCCACGCATGGCGGCGTGGAGGTTATGAGGGAGTTCCTCGAGCGCCATGGAGACGTCATGGAGTTTTGCCAGATTCAACTCAACTTCATCGATTGGGAGCTGCAGGACGCCAAGGGCAAGGTCGAGCTGCTCGACAGCTACGGCATCCCGATCATCGTCATGGAGCCGCTTCGTGGCGGAAAGCTCGCGGCGCTTGGGGAGGAGCGCGACGCGGAGCTCAAGGCCCTGCGCCCCGATGAGAGCATAGCCTCTTGGGGACTGAGGTGGATCGAGCGGATCCCCTCGGTCGCTGTGATTCTCAGCGGCATGTCGAACATGGAGCAGTTGGCAGACAACGTCAGGACCTTCGGTCCGGTCGAGCAGCCTGCAGCGGGGGAGCAAGGCGGCCCGCTCAATGAGCAGGAGAGCGAGTGCCTGGCGAAGATCGCGAAGTCGATGTCCGATTTCGTTCCATGCACGGCTTGTCGCTATTGCGTCGACCATTGTCCTGTTGGCCTGGACATACCCGAGCTTCTCGCCATGTACAACGACGTGCTCTTTGCGCCGATGGTCACGATTGGCATGCGCATCGATGCGTTGCCTGAGGACAAACGCCCGCAGGCTTGCGTCGGTTGCGGCGCGTGCGCTCAGATGTGCCCGCAACGAATCGACATTCCGAGCTGCATGTCGGACTTCGTCGGCAAGCTGGACGCGCTGCCAAAATGGGCGGATATCTGTGCTGCGAGGCGCTGAAAACCGCAATTACGCGTCGCGTGTCGTGGAGTCGATAGTAATTTCATAACTGTTGATTTGTAGTGAATGGCAATACTGGCATCGGAACTCGAAGATAAAGCTCCGCCTGTCAGTTCTATGCGTGAATGTTTTATCCAATAGCTACAATATTCACAATCACTTGAATATGTTCGTTCAATATACAGAACAATTCAAGCGTTTATGTGTTATTCGCCACATGTGAGGAGATGATGTCCAGATGCGGAACAAGAAGGTTCTGCTGATCACCGAGACCGCAATCACCATCGCGCTCTGCGTGGTATTGAACTTTATCGCCATCAGGCTTCCGTTCAGCACGGCGGGCGGTTCGATTTCGCTTACGATGCTCCCAATCGCGATTCTCGCGCTGCGCCGCGGCCCTGTCTGGGGTTGCTTCGCCGGCCTCCTCTTCGGTCTCATCGACTTCATGATCGACCCCTACATCGTCCACTGGGTGCAGGTCATCCTCGACTATCCGGCTCCCTACGGGCTCTTTGGACTCTTCTGCGGCTTCTTCCGCAAGCCCTTCCTCGCGGGAGTCGAGCAGAACAAGGCAAAGGCTGCAGCGATTGCCGTCGTCGGCGTTGTCGTAGGCTGCATCGCGCGGTTCATCAGCCACTGCGCGTCTGGCGCGATCTTCTTCGCCGAGTACACTCCCGAGGGCCAGAGCGTTCTCGCATACAACCTTGCGTACAACATCTCTTACCTCGGGCCCTCGCTCATAGCCGTCGCCATTCTGGCGACCATCATAGCGATCCCGCTGTGCAAGGCGCTTCCCGTGGAGGACTAGGGTCCCTGAGCATATCGACGCAACTGAAACGGGAGAGCTTCAAAAGGGCTCTCCCGCTGCATTGCCTGGGCTTTTCCATCCAGTCTACTCCTTGATATCGGTGAAGATGGGATTGACGAATCTGCCGCGCTTCTGGGTCTTCTTCCCGAATTGGATCGCGTGATGCGGACAGCGGTTGATGCACCCGAGGCAGAAGGCGCACGACTCCAGCGTCCACTTTGGCCTGCGGTCTTCGCCCAGCTTGATGCACCCTATGGGGCAGATAGACTCGCAGAGACCGCACCCGACGCACGAATCGTCTGCGTAGAAGTCCTTGGTGCCGCGCCCCTTGCTCTTGTAGAGCCTGTTGAGCTTGGAAAGCGCGATGCCCATGGCGGACTTGTCGGCGTGCTGGTGGTCGCGACGGTTGAGCAGGTCGGCGCAGATGCGGCGAAGCTCCGCATCGCATTTCTGCATGATCTTCGCCTGCTTCTCCTCCGAGACGATGTCGAATCCGGTGACGTAGTTGTCCACCATCTTCAACGAGTAGATCGCGTTGAGCTTGATGCCCTTCTTCGCGAGCTTCTTGGCGAGCATCTTGTCTGCGTTGCCGATGGAGGACCCGCAGGTGATTACCGCATAGACGAAGATGGCGTCGAGCCGTTCCTCATCGTCGCCATAGCCATCGGACGGCTTGATGGTGAGCCTGTCGAGGAATTGATCGACGAGCCAAGGCGTTCCCCAGCAATGGGTGGGGAAGACGAATCCGATGCGCTCGTTGGAGTTCATCTTGTAGTCGAGATCGTCTTCGAGCAGGCACTTCGCCATCGAAATGGCGTGGTCTCCGGTGACCTCCCTGATCCGCTGCGCTGCATAGAGGGAGTTGCCTGTGCCAGTGAAATAGAAGATCAAAGCCCCTCAGCTTTCCTTGCAATCCTATGCTTATGCCAATCTGGCCATCGATTCCTGAAAAACGATAACGCTTCCATTATGGAATTGGATTTCCAGTTGTAAATGCAAATCGTCCAATTCATAAAATCATCATCATCGTCTTGCGCTGCTTCAGCCATGGCAAATCGGCCCCGAACGCGCTATTCGTTGATATCTTCCCAGCAAAACGCCAAATTCATTTACAATAGCAATTTGTGCAAATACGTATGTTTTCAAGCCGATGGAGAGCCAAGGCGATCGCGCACAGGTGTTCCATCGATGTCTCGCAGAGCGTTTCTGGTAGGGAGAAGGATTTGGAAATGAGGGGAATCGCTAAACGTTTGGCCGGCAAGTCCATGGCTTTGGCTGCGATCTTCGCGCTTGCGCTGCTAGTGGGAATCGTGGCCGTCGAAGCGCTCGGCGCGCAGAATGCGCATGCAGAAGGCGATACCCGAACCCAGATCACCGAGGTCGTCGCCGAGACGGACATGGTTTCCCCCGCTGCCGGAGCGGCAATCGTCGCGCCGAACGTCACTGTCATCTCGGGCAGCCCAGTCGCGTTTCCCGAAATGGCCTGGCTCAAGAAGTCTGGCGAGAGCTGGGAGAGCGCAGACGGCGGGACCTTTGAGCCGGGCACCTACAAGCTTGTATCGATGCTGCAGATCAGCGGTGAGGACAACGAGCGGTTCGTCATCGGTTTTCCCATCTCCGTCACGGTCGATGGGCAGGAGTGGGTTGCAGATTGGGACGAGCCGCAAATCGAAGCCGATCGCTCGCAGCTTCAGGTGAGCTCGCCTGAATTCACCGTAGCGCATGAGCCCGGCTGGGCCAAGGAAGATGGCAACTGGCGCTACTACGACAGCGATGGCAACCTCGTCACCAACGGTTGGGCCCAGGATTCCAAGGGCACGTGTTGGATGGATGCCGACGGCAATTGGGTCAAGGCCACCAAGTGGGTCAAGTACGACGGCGGCTGGTACCACATCACCAATGGCTATATGGACAAGAGCAAATGGATGAAGGACTCCAAGGATTGGTGCTATCTGGGCGAGGATGGCAAGATGGTCACCAACGCCTTCGCCAAGGACAGCCATGGCACCTGCTACCTGGGCGAGGATGGCTATTGGGTCAGCGACCAGTGGGTCGAGGAGGACGGCGAGTCCTACTACATCAAGCCCAACCACTACATGGCCACCGAAGCTTGGGCCAAGGACGATGGAGGTTGGCATTGGATGGATGCCGACGGCAAGATAGTCAAGTCGCAGTGGCTCGACTACAACGGCAGCCAGTACTACCTGAAGGACGATGGCTACATGGCCACCGAGATGCAGACGATCGACGGGGAGAACCGCCACTTCGCTGACAACGGCAAGTACGCTCCAGACTACTGGTCCGAGGACGAGGACGGCTCGAAATGGATGAACGAGGATGGCACGTTCGCCACTGAGAAGTGGATCAAGGACGGCAACGACTGGTATTACGTCGATTCCGAAGGCTACAGGGTCGAAAACGGCTGGGCTCAGGACTCCAAGGGTTGGTGCTACCTAGGTGACGACGGCAAGATGGTCAAGAGCAAGTGGATCAAGGACAATGGAGAGTGGTACTACCTCAAGTCCGACGGTCGCATGGCCGCAAACGAGTGGGCCAAGGACAGCCACGGTTGGATGTACATGGCAGGCAACGGCACGATCACCAAGTCCAAGTGGGTCCAGTACAACGGATATTGGTACTACCTCAAGGCCAACGGATACATGGCCACTGGAACCCAGTTCATCGATGGCAAGGAATACTACTTCGATCCATCGGGCAAGTGGGTGAACAAGCCCACCAAGGACACCTATCGCGTCTACGTCAACAGGAAGCAGAACGTCATCACGGTCTATTCGCGCGATGCCAACGGCAAGTACAACGTTCCCGTCAGGTCGTTCATCTGCTCGACCGGCCAGTACAACGCGACTCCCTTGGGATGGCATCAGATCTCCGACAAATACCGTTGGCACCAGCTCAACGGCGGAGTCTATGGGCAGTATTGCTCCCGCTACTATCCTCAGATGCTCTTCCATTCGGTCTATTACTTCGAAGGCGGCAACAAGGCCTCTATCTGCACCTATCGCTACAACGGCCTTGGGACGCAGACATCTCAGGGCTGCATCAACATGACCGTCATCGATGCCAAATGGATCTATGAGAACTGCCCCTCGGGCACCTGGGTCTATGTATTCGACAGCGATAGCAATGGGCCTCTCGGCAAGCCCGCTGCGCAGCATCTGACCACGAACAGCAAGTGGAGCTGGTGTCCGACCGACCCAGATCCTAACAACCCGTACCAGAAGGGGCTCAAGAGCCTGACGATCACCAACCCCGACGGACAGACCGTGGCAGTTGGAGGGAAGCTCAAGCTCAATGTCTCTATTCAGACTTCGGGCACCGTCGGCCAGTTCGCCAAGTGCGTGAAGTGGGTCTCTTCGAACAACACGGTCGCCAGGGTCGATGCGAACGGCAACGTCACCGGGTTGAAGGCGGGAACTGCGACGATCACGGTCTATAACCTCCCGGAGACCAAGAAGGACACCTACGTGGTGCGCGTCGTTCCGTAGGAGCGATGCCTCTTTGCGGGCGATGCAGGGCGTGATTTTGAACTGAAGAACTGCGGTTGAGACCGAGTTTTGCACCATCAAGGCGCGCTTTCTACCGAAAACGGATTGATTTGTTGGAACTCGCGGCCGCCCGTGTTATATTCACAAAGTTGCAATTAAGGATCTATTGCGGATCAGTTGTATAGGAGTTTGAAATGTCGAAGGTTTGCGAGATCTGCGGAAAGCACCCTGTTGCTGGTAGGAATGTCAGCCATTCCCACCGTGTCACCAACCGCACTTACCGTCCGAACATCCAGAAGGTGACGATCAACGACAACGGCCATGTTCGCAAGGCCAACGTCTGCACCAAGTGCCTCAAGTCGAGGAAGGTCGTCCGCGCATAGCCCTGTGTCTATGCCGCGCGACGTACGCGCAACCATAGCGAAGAATCGAAGCTGCGATGGATGGTCATCGTGGCTTCTTTCTTTTTGATTGCTACCTGGTTCGCATGAGTTGGACCCAAATCTATTCCAAACGATTCATTCTTGCTCGCATCTGTCCGATATTCGTGGCGTTTATAGTAGAATTCCAATGTTTGCAAAACTGAAGGGAGGCGCTGCATATGAGCGATCAGGTTCTCGAATTGGACGGCAAGCCCGTCGATCAGGTAATGGACACCGATGTAGTCGTGGTCGGCGGCGGTGGAGGAGGCACTTGGGCGGCGCTACAGCTCGCTCGCCATGGGGCCGGCGTCATCGTCCTCGAGAAGGGCGCGACCTATCTCTGGTCCAACACCGCCAACATCGGAGGCACCACGTTCTGCAACAGCCGCATTCAGAAGGAACAGGGCATCGAGATCGATACGATGGCCCTCTTCAAGCACATGATGAAGTTCGCCGAGGGCGGCGTCAATGGAAAGATCGTCAAGCGCTACCTCGACGAATCCCATGAGATGATCGACTATTGGCTCGACCTTGGAGCCGAGGTCATGATGGGCGACGATCGCTACGACAGCGGTTTCGTCACCGTCCACTTCTTCCTGCAGCCCAACAAGATGGAGCTCCTGCGCGACGACGCGGTGAGCAAGGGCGCGCAGTTCATCTACAACACCTCTGGCAAGAAGATCATCATGGATGGTGACAGGGCGGTAGGAGTCCTCGCGCAAAACAAGGATGGCGAGGTCATCCAGATCAACGCCAAGTACGTCGTCATAGCCACCGGTGGCTTCCTCCATAATCCAGAGATGATGAAGCGGTACTTCGGCGCTGCGAACAAGATTCATCCCGCAGGCATGCCCGGACCTACCGGAGACGGCATCAAGATGGCACTCGAGGCTGGCGCGATCATGGACACGAACTTTGCGCTCTCAACCCTTTCCGATATGTCCGGTTACAACGCGAAGTACAGCAAGATCGCCCAATTCACCAATTATCGCACGCGCAGGTTCGAGACCTTCATCTTCGCCAACACGGGCACGATGCTCGTCGACAACCAGGGCAAGCGCTTCATCAACGAGTTCCAGCTTGCTACGAGCCCGCTTGCGTACGGAAGCGCAATCCTCGCGCGCACCGGATACTACTATGCGATCTTCAACCAGGCGCTCGTCGATTACTACCATGAGCACACCCCGTTCGACCGTATCGGAAGGGATGAGGAGCTTTGGAAGGTCGGTCCGATCATGTTCGACAGGGTCCAGGAGATGATCTACGAGGACCTGCAGACCGCAATCGACGAGGGATTCGCATGGAAGGCCGATAGCGTCGCCGAGCTTCAGGAGATGCTCGAGATGGATTCGCTGGTAGAGACGGTCGACAATTACAATGCGATGTACGATGCAGGCGCCGACACCGAGTTCGGCTGCGAGCGCGACTTCATGATTCCGGTCAAGGAGGGCCCGTACTACGCGGTCCAGTTCCAGTGCGGTGCGCTCGTCACCATGGGCGGCATCAAGACCGACGACATCTGCCGCGCCCTCAACGAGGACAACAGGCCGGTTCCCGGGCTCTTCGTAGTCTCCTCCGACAACGGCTCGGCGTTCAGTTCCCCCTACTACGACATCGGCGGAACCTCCTCGGGCCTCGCGATGGCCACCGGCTACATCGCCGGCAACGAGATCGCCAAGATGATGGGTCTCTCCCTGAAGGAGTAGGGCCAGGCAACGGTTCAAAGATGAAGAATGCCCTCCCGTTTGCGCGGGAGGGCATTTCGTTTCAAGAGGCGTTTGCGCCGCTATCAGGCCTGTTTGAGCGCCTGGTCGATGTCGGCGATGATATCCTCGATGCTCTCGATTCCGCAGGAGAAGCGCACCATCTCGGGCATGACGCCGGCCTCGATGAGCTCCTCGTCGGTCATCTGGCCGTGCGTCGTGCTCGCCGGGTGCAGGCACATCGTCTTGGCATCGGCCACATGGATCATGATCGACGCGAGCTTCACGCTGTCCATGAACCTCTTCGCAGCCTCCTTGCCGCCCTTCACGCCGAAGCTGACCACTCCGCACGAGCCGTTCGGCATGTACTTCTGCGCCAGCTCGTAGCCTGGGTCGTCCTCAAGCCCGCAATAGGAGACCCACTCGACCTTCGGGTGCGCCTTGAGGTGCTTGGCCACCGCGAGCGCGTTCTCGCAGTGCCTCGCCATGCGCAGGTGCAGGCTTTCGAGCCCGAGGCCGATGTAGAAGGAGTTTTGCGGCGAGGGAACCGGACCGAGGTCGCGCATCAGCTGCGCGGCGATCTTGTTGATGTAGGCTCCTTCGAGGCCGAATTGGTCGGTGTATACGATGCCGTTGTAGCTGGGGTCGGGCTCGCAGAGGCAAGCGTACTTCTCGGGATATGCGGTCCAGTCGAAGTTGCCCGAGTCGACGATCGCCCCTCCCATGGCGGTCGCGTGGCCATCCATGTACTTGGAGGTGGAGTGCGTGACGATGTCGGCGCCCCATTCGATGGGGCGGCAGTTGATCGGGGTGGGGAAGGTGTTGTCGACGATCAGCGGAACGCCGTGGTCATGGGCTGCCTTGGCGAAGCGCTCGATGTCGAGGACGATCAGAGTCGGATTGGAGAGCGACTCGCCGAAGACGACCTTGGTGTTAGGTTGGAATGCCGCCTCAAGTTCCTCGTCGCTGCAATGTGGATGGACGAAGGTGACGTCGATGCCCATGCGCTTCATCGTTACGGAGAAGAGGTTGTAGGAGCCTCCGTAGATCGTGCTGGAGGAGACGATGTGGTCGCCAGCGCTTACGATGTTGAACACCGCGAGGAAGGTGGCTGCCATGCCGGTGGAGGTCAGGATCGCCGCGGTGCCGCCCTCGAGGTCGCAGATCCTCTGCGCCACGGCATCGTTGGTGGGATTGGCAAGGCGCGTGTAGAAGTAGCCCTCATCCTCGAGCCGCATCAGGCTCGCGACCCTCTCCGAACTGTCGTACTTGAATGTGGTCGACTGGACTATCGGCAGCTGCCTGGGCTCGCCGTTTGCGGGCGTGTAGCCAGAGCGCACGCACTTCGTCTCGATATGTCTTTCCATCGTGTCTCCTGATCGTCTCGGTCTTCAAACGATTCCAAATCAATTCATCGCGTTGCCTCGCGCAACCACATCGAGCCCGCCCACGGTGGCATAGATCGCTCCGATGCATGCTGGCGTGGCATTGCAGCAGGCGCCGATGAACTGAACGCCCATCTCCCTGTA
>JAILQZ010000007.1 GCA_024698685.1 bacterium | reverse complement strand
GCAGCTGCGACTGCGCGGTCCTTGCCTCCGGCGAGGCGTTCCCGGATGCCCTCGTAGCGTCGTCGGTCGCCGGCTACCACGACTGCCCGGTCATCCTCACCAAGGGCAGCTCGCTTTCGGCCCAGGCCAAAGCGGAGCTCGAGAGGCTGGGCGTCTCCACCGTCTACATCATGGGCGGCACCGTCTCCATATCCAGCAGCACCGAGTCGCAGGTCAAGGCTCTCAATGGCGGTGTGACCACCGTCCGCATCGCCGGCGCAGACCGCAAGGAGACCAGCCTCAAGGCCATGCAGCACCTCTCCGGCTACGACACCGTGGTGATCGCCTCTGGCGAGGGCTTCGCCGACGGCCTGTCGATAGGCCCGTTCAGCTACTGGAGCGACTCGCCGATCCTGCTCGGCACCAAGGGCTCGCTCTCTAGCGACCAGATGAGCGCGCTCGGCACCTGCGGAGCCTCCCGCATCGTCATCATCGGAGGAACCGCTGTCGTCTCCGAGTCCACCGAGTCCACCCTCAAGGGCATGTTCGGCGACGGCAACGTCGTCCGCCTCGCAGGCGATACCCGCTACGAGACTTCGGCCAAGGTCGCCTGGTTCTCGATCGAAGAGGGAATGGGCGCTAGGAACATGGCAGTGGCCAACGGCGAGAACTTCCCGGACGCGCTGGCTGGCGCGGCCCTGTGCGGCCACAACGCCTCCGTCCTGACGCTCGTCAAGCCGTCCAACATCTTCGCAGTCGACACCGTTCTGCTCGGTGACGACGATCATTCCGGCTACGCCGGAGACGTCAGGCGCGGCTTCGTACTCGGCGGGACGACGGCAGTGCCCGAATCCATAAAGGAGCATCTCGAGGAGCTCACGGACTAGCGCATCGCGCGCATCAGATCGAATCAATGGGGGAGGGCCGTCCGAAGGGGCGGCTCTCCTGCTATCATGAGGCCCCACGGCACCGCGCAACCATGCCTCCCGCTCACCAGCCGCATAACATCAATCCTTATGCGCGTATCTGCAAAAAACCGCCGATTTTCCTGCTATATTCAATAAGTTAGCCATATTCGATCGATTGGAAACGGACAGCAGATGATTGCAAAGGCACCGCGAGGCACCGTCGACCTCCTCGGCTCCGAGGCCGAGGCGTGGCTGCGAATCCAGCAGGTTGCGATAGATGTCTTCTCTCGCTACGGCTACCGCCTGGTCAAGACCCCGATCTTCGAGCAGCAGCAGGTCTTCGTCAGGGGAATCGGACAGGACACCGACGTCGTAGGCAAGGAGATGTTCCACGTCCTCTCGAAGAACGCGTTCGAGAAGGTCAGCGCTGGCGGCGAGCTCAAGTCCGACCAGAAGCTCTCGTTGCGCCCCGAAGGCACCGCAGGTACGATCCGCTGCGCCATCGAACACAATCTAATCCCGCAGGGCGGACCCACCGTCAAGCTGATGTACGCCGGCCCGATGTTCCGCTGCGAGCGCCCGCAGAAGGGCCGTCTGCGCGAATTCAACCAAATCGGCATCGAATGTCTGGGCGCCGCGGACCCGTCGACCGATGCCGAGATCATCATCATGCTGCTCAAGTTCTACGAGGAGCTCGGCCTTCCGCTGGAGTCCACGAGGCTGCTGCTCAACTCGATGGGCGACGACGCCTGCCGGCCCGCATACCGCGAGACCATCAAGCAGTACATACTCGACCACTCCGATGAGCTCTGCGAAGAGTGCAACCACCGCGCGCACACCAACCCGCTGCGCGCCTTCGACTGCAAGAACCCCGAGTGCGCCAAGGTCATGGACGGAGCGCCGAAGATCAGCGATGCGCTTTGCGACGACTGCCGCGATCACTACGCCAAGGTCAAGGCCTACCTCGATGGCGCCGGCGTCGAGTACATCGAGGATTCGCGCCTCGTCCGCGGACTCGACTACTACACGCGCACTGTCTTCGAGCTGCAGGTCATCGATGGCCTCGGTTCGCAGAACGCCATCGGCGGGGGAGGGCGCTACGACAAGCTCATGGAGGTCATGGGCGGCCCGTCCACTCCCGGCATCGGCTTCGCGCTCGGCTTCGAGCGCACGCTTCTCGCTCTCGAGGCCGCGGGCATCGGTTTCGAGCTCGGCAGCGACACCGACGTCTACATCGCCTGCATCGACGATGATTGCAAGGCATGCGGCTTCAAGATCATGCAGAGCCTGCGCGACGCCAAGATCCGCGCGGATATGGATCATCAGGGCAGATCGCTGAAGTCCCAGTTCAAGCAGGCTGGCAAGATGGCGGCGAGCTATGTCGTAGTCGTCGGTCCCGACGAGCTGGCTGCTGGGGAGGTCACGGTCCGCTGCATGGACACGCATGAAGAGGAAAGATGCGCAATCGACGAGGTGGCCGAGCTGGTCGCCTCTCGCATGCGCTGATTCAAGATTGGCATTTTGCTTTAGGCTTTGGGAAACATTCGATAGGAGCGGTTGGTTATGTCAACGCATTACAGCGAATACTCGATGCACACGCACACTTGCGGCGAGCTGACGGTGGACAACATCGGCGAGGAAGTCGTTCTCACGGGCTGGGTTGCGCGCAGGCGCGACCATGGCGGCCTGATCTTCATCGACCTCCGCGACAGGGACGGGTACACGCAGTGCACCTTCGATCCCGAGTACTCTGGCGAGTCGTTCCACACCGCCGAGGTCGTCAGGCCCGAGTGGCCGGTGATGATCAGCGGCAAGGTTCGCCATCGTCCCGCGGAGACCGAGAACCCGAACATGGCCACCGGCGAGATCGAGATCGAGGCCAAGCGCCTCGACGTGCTCAACGAGTCCCGCACTCCTCCGTTCCAGCTCGAGGATGGCATCGACACCGACGAGCTCACCAGGCTGCGCTGGCGCTATGTCGACATCCGCCGTCCTGAGGTGCTCAACGCCCTCAGGCTGCGTTCCACGATCACCAGCGCGATGCGCAACGCGCTCACCAAGCGTGAGTTCATCGAAGTGGAGACTCCGATTCTGGGCCTCTCGACCCCCGAGGGCGCTCGTGACTTCATCGTTCCCGCCCGTCAGAATCCCGGCCACTTCTACGCGCTGCCGCAGTCCCCGCAGCTCTACAAGCAGCTGTTGATGATCGGCGGAATCGAGCGCTACTACCAGGTTGCCCGCTGCTTCCGCGACGAGGACCTGCGCGCAGACCGCCAGCCCGAGTTCACCCAGCTCGACATCGAGATGGCGTTCGTCACCCAAGACGATGTCATGAAGCTCATGGAGGATGTCATGGCCGAGGTGCTCGAGGCCGTCGGAGAGACCCACGAGTTCCCGCTGCCGCGCATCAGCTGGCATGACGCGATGAACCGCTTCGGAAGCGACCGTCCCGACACCCGCTTCGGCATGGAGCTCGTCGATCTCTCCGAGATCGTCGCCGGCTGCGGCTTCAAGGTCTTCTCCGGCGCGCTCGATAACGGCGGCGTCGTCAAGGCGATCAACGCGAAGGGCGCTGGCGATTGGCCGCGCGCCCAGATCGACAAGCTCGGCGACAAGGCCGTCTCCCTCGGCGCGAAGGGCATGGCTTGGATCGCGTTCGCATCCAACGGCGACGTGAAGAGCCCGATCGTCAAGTTCCTCGGCGACGAGGTCATGGACAAGCTCAAGGCCGCTCTCGACGTTGAGCCCGGCGACCTCGTGATGTTCGGTGCCGATAAGGCCAGCGTAGTCAACGAGGTTCTCGGTGCGATGCGCCTGCATATGGCCGAGGCGCTCGGCATTCCGCGCGAGGGCCACTCGCTGCTGTGGGTCGTCGACTTCCCGATGTTCAAGTACGACGAGGAGGAGAAGCGCTACGCGGCCGAGCACCATCCGTTCACCCGCGTCGCCGACGAGGATCTCGACAAGATCGAGAGCGACCCGCTTGCCTGCGGCAGCTACTCCTACGACATCGTCATGGATGGCTATGAGATCGGCGGCGGCACCATCCGTATCCATCAGCCCGAGTTGCAGATGCGCGTCCTCAAGCGCATTGGAATGACCGAGGAGCAGGCGCGCGAGCAGTTCGGCTTCCTGCTCGAGGCGCTCTCGCTCGGCGCTCCGCCACACGGTGGAATCGCGCTGGGCCTAGACCGCGTGGCCATGCTGCTCGGCGCATTCCAGTCGATCCGCGACGTCATCGCGTTCCCGAAGACTTCGAGCGGCTCCGATCCCATGACCGGAGCTCCTGGCGAGGTTTCCGCCAAGCAGCTCAAGGAAGCAAACATTTCCCTAAGGATCTAGCTACACGGGCTTAGAGGGCATCTGAGGGCCTCTGAGAGGGTATTGCGCGGCCGTTTATGTGCCGCGCTGCCCCATGGCAATCGGGTGCCAGTCGAATGCGACAGGGCTTGGAAGGGGGACGGAAGCCGATGCGAGAGAAGAACCAAGCGAAGGACAAGCTCTGGAGCAGGGACTTCCTGTTCCTGGCGCTGATCCAGTTCTCGCTCTTCTTCGGATTTCAGGCGATGGTCACCGGGATCCCGCTCTACGTCTCGATGCTCCACGCCAGCGACGTCGTCGTAGGGCTGACGCTGACGCTTTCCACGCTCACAGCGCTGCTCGTCCGCCCGATCACCGGGTTCATGCTCGACGTTCTCGGCCGCAAGGGAATCCTGTTCTCCAGCACGCTCGTCACCGTCTTCATCATCGCCGCGTACGCCATCTTCCCGATCATCGGCGTGATCCTCGTGCTCAGGTTCGTCCACGGCATCACTTGGGGATTCAGCTCGACGGCGACCTCCACCATGGCGGCCGACATCGTGCCCAAGTCGCGCTTCGCCGAGGGCATCGGCACCATCGCGCTCTTCTCGTCGCTCTCCATAGCGATCGCCCCGGCATTCGCCATCGCGCTGATCGAGGCGGGGCATCCGATGCTGATGTTCGCGTTCTCCGTCGGCGCCACCGTGGTAGCCGCCGTGCTTGCGCTGTTCGTTCGCGCCAAGAGGCCCGAGGACCTGCGCGCCGAGGCAGCCGAGCGCATCGCCGCCGAGCGTGGCATCGACCCTTCCGAGGTCGACGTGCCCAAGCCGCGTCTGACGATCAAGGGGATCTTCGAGCGCGAGGCGATGTTCCCGGGTGTCGTGCAGATCTTCATCAACTTCGCTTTCGCAACCATCTCCGCGTTCCTCGCCATCTACGGCCAGGAGCTCGGCGTGGCGAACATCTCTCTCTACTTCGTCGCCTATGCGGTCACCTGCATGGTAACCAGGCCGCTCATCGGCCGAATCATCGACCGCTCGGGATACTTCGTCCCGGGCATCGCCGCGATACTTGGCGTCATCGCGACGATGCTGCTCATCGCATTCTCGACCAACCTGCTCATGTTCTGCGTAGCCGGTCTTTTCGCGGGACTCGGCTTCGGTACCGCGATGGGGGTCTTCCAGTCGATGGCGGTCGCATCGGTTTCCCCGCAGCGCAGGGGAGTGGCCACGTCGACCTATTTCCTCTGGTTCGATGGCGGCGTCGCCCTCGGCGCGGTGGTCGGCGGGTTCATCTCGACGGCTGTCGGATACGGCATGATGTATGCGATCATGGCGGGCTTTCCGGCTATCGCCCTGCTGATCTATCTGATCTTCGGCCCGAAGTATCTCCGGAAGCACACTCGCTGAGAGGCTCGCGAAGATCCTCCAGCCGCCGCGCAGTCACTGGCTCTCTGCCGTCGTGGCGGCTCACACCAGCGACCGGCATGGCCAAAATCTGGTCTTTTGTACGATTTCGGCCATTTTCGGGCTTGCGCTGACCATTTTTCCGACTTTTGTACGATTTTTGCGAGAGAGATCGCTTTCGCAAAAACGGACAAGCTCTCTGAGCTGGGGTTTTGCTGAAACGGACGCCTCGTTTTCGAGAAGCACTGCGAAAAATCGTACATAACTCGAATTTTTGTCCACCGATGGTGGCGCAATGCCAGAAATCGCTCATAACGGCGATTATTGGCCGAAGGGTTGGGTGGGATAGGCCCCCCCAAAGAAAGATCGGACGCAGGCGATTGCCCGCGTCCGATTCGCATTCTTGCTATGTGGCTCGAGTCTTATGCGACGAGCTTGCCGACTCCGGTGGTCTCCAGCTCCTTCTTGATCGACTTCAGTCCCATGTATACCACGATGATGCTGATTATGAAGGCCGCGACGTCGGAGGCAGGCGCTGCAAGCCAGCATCCGTCGAGACCGAACCAGTGCGGGAGGATGAGAAGCAGCGGGATGAAGAAGATGAACTGACGCGAAAGCGCGAGGAACATCGAGCGCACGACCTTGCCCGTTGCCTGGAAGAGCGCGCCGCTGCAGACGCCGACCGGGATGAAGACCAGGCAGCTGAAGAAGAGCTTGAGCGCATGCACGGAGAGCGCTTCGACCTCCGGGTTGCCGGTGATGAACAGATGGACCATCTGCGGCGCCCAGATGAAGATGCATATCACGCCCAGCGCTGCGAATGCCGTTCCATATCCCATCGCCCTGATGAGCGTGCCCTTGATCCTGTCGAAGTTCTTCGCTCCGTAGTTGTAGCCCATGATCGGGGTTGCTCCCTGGGAGAATCCCAGGAAGGGGAGAAGGACGATCGAGGAGATTGCCATGGTAATCGAAAGCGCGGTCATCGCAGAGTCACCGCCGTAGGTGACCAGGCTGATGTTCATGATGAACTGCTGGATCGCGTTGGCGCCCTGTACAAGGAACGGGGTGAGGCCAAGCGGCAGGATCGCCCTCAGCGTGTGCGGGAAGATGCGCAGGTACTTCATGCGGATCTTGAGGTAGGAGACCTTCCTCATGAAATATCCGAAGATCCAGAAGAGCGAGAAGAAGTTGCCGAGCAGCATTCCGAGCGCGGAGCCCTTGACTCCCCAAGGGATAATCCAGACGAAGAGCCAGTTGAGTCCGATGGTAAGGACTGCGGCGAGGATCTGCGTTCCCATCGCGATCTTAGGCGCGCCCTGGGCGCGGATGATGTTGTTGAGGCCAACGCTCATCGCGAAGAAGACCATCGAGAACAGCATGATCTGGAAGTAGTCGTGGGCATAGGGGAGCACGGCATCGCTGGAGCCGATGAAGCGAAGTACCGGATCGAGGAACGGCAGAGTGGCGAGCGTGCAGATGAGCGGGATGAGGAAAAGCAGGAAGGCGGCCTGGCCGAGGAGCTTGTCCGCGTCGTCGCGACGCTGCTGTCCGAGGCGGATGGAGATGAGCGTCATCGAGCCCATGCCGATCATCATGGCCAGAGCCATGAAGACGGTTGTGATCGGGAATCCGATCTGGACGGCTGCGAGCGCCTCTGGGCCGCAGGCCTGGCCCACGAAGATCCTGCAGATGATGTTCTGAACGCCACCGCAAAGCATGCCGATGATAGCCGGGATGGCGAACTTCAGCAGCAGCGGACCGAGCTTGGCCTTGGCGTATTCGTCAACTTGCCTTTGGGCTTTATCTGGCTCTGGCTGCTCTTGCGGAGCCGCCTGCTCCTGCACCTGAATTTCCTGTTCTTGCTTTTCGGTATCCATCTGATGTGCTCACGTCTTCCTCATTCGCATTCCAACAGTCCAATATTAAAGGTCTTGCAAGGTCGCGCGCGCCATATGCAGGTGAATGGATGCGATGGCGCTATGAACATGAAAGCTTGTAGGCGTGAACGGGAAATCGCACTGCAAATGAACAGATTTTGCCAGTCTGTATCGTCATTTTTCCCCAGATGGGGTTATGTATTCCCAAATTCGTGTTGACAAATCGCGAAGTTCATGTGCGGCGAAGCAACGAAGTTGACAAATTGCGAGGTTAGTGGGTGAGGAAACAATCAAGTTGATTTTTTGGAGCGCGAATACGTATACTCTAACCAGCCTCATTCTCGTGGCCGGCATATAGATGGACCGACATTTTATTTACGGGAATTTAGCTACTGTGACGTACAGGTATCCTCTCTGATTGTGGAAGCTGGAAATCATGGTGCGGATACCCACCTTGGAAGAGGTGGGTTCATCACCCCGGACGAGAATGGGGTTACCTTTTGCCTTTCCCCAGTCTGGGCGTTTTGATTACAATCATCACATTAAGGATTCCGAGCTGTTGAGAAAGCGATGATGGAGCATGCCCGAATCTCTGTTTTCAGAATTGAACAGGAGCGCGGTTGCCAGCGTGGCGCCATTGGCCGTGCGGATGCGCCCGCGTACGCTCGATGAGATCCTCGGCCAGGACAAGGTGATCGGGGAGGGCACGTGGCTTCGCCGCGCTGTCCTCGAGGACTCGCTGATGCCGATCATCCTCTACGGACCCGCAGGCACCGGCAAGACGACCATCGCCAAGGTGATCGCATCGGAAACCAGCGCACGCTTCGAAGAGGTCTCGGCGGTCAGCGGCGGCGTCGCCGATCTGCGCAAGGTGATCGATGCGGCTCGCAAGGAGCTGATGATCGAGGGGCGCAAGACCATCCTATTCGTCGACGAGATCCATCGCTTCTCCCGCTCGCAGCAAGACGCGCTGCTCCACGCAGTCGAGGACCATATCGTGATCCTCATTGGGGCAACCACGGAGAACCCGTACTTCGAGGTCAACTCGGCCCTTCTCTCGCGATCGCGCATCGTCGAGCTCGATCCGCTGGCCCAAGACGACATCGTCAAGCTGCTCAGGCTCGCCGTCGACGATCCGCGCGGGCTCGGCTCGAGATGCTCGATCACCAGCGCGGCGCTCGGGATGATAGCGCTCAACAGCGGCGGAGATGCGCGTGCTGCGCTGACTACGCTGGAGCTCGCGTCCGACATCGCCAAGCGTGCCGACGAGCTAACGCAGGGCGACCTCGACGAGATCGAATCCGACGAGCTCGTTGCGCTTCCGATCGCCAAGCCCGTCATCACGGTCTCGGTCGTCTCGGAGGCCTCTCCGCGCACTGCGCTGCGCTACGACAAGGACGGCGACGAGCACTACGACATCATCTCCGCGTTCATCAAGTCGATGCGCGGCAGCGACCCCGATGCTGCGGTCTACTGGCTTGCCCGCATGATCGACGGGGGAGAGGACCCGAAGTTCATCGCTCGCCGCATCTTCATCCTCGCAAGCGAGGACATCGGCAATGCCGATCCCAATGCCATCTCCGTTGCCGCTGCGGCCTTCAAGGCCGCGGAGTCGATCGGCTATCCGGAGTGCCGCATCAACCTTGCGCAAGCTGCGATCTACATGGCGCTGGCTCCCAAGTCGAATTCCGTGATCATGGCAATCGATTCGGCTATGAGCGAGGTGCGCAACGGTCCGGCGCGCGCGGTTCCCAGCTATCTGCGCGACAGGCATCGCCCAGGTTCGGAGAACTATGGCAGCTACGAGTATCCGCACAACGACCCTGCTGGCTGGGTCGAGCAGCGATACCTGCCGGAAGGGCTCGAGAAAGGTGACTTCTACCAGCCTGGCGAGCGCGGATGGGAAGCCTATCGCACCGATGCGGTCACCCGCGACCGCGATTGACCGGCGGCTCCGCATCCATAGCTTCGTAGCGTCTCGGCGCCTGAGAAGAATCGCTCCAAGCCCTCTTGTGTAGACTTTCTGCTTGTTCGCCGCAGAGCATGTGAAAGCTGCGGCCGCGAGAGCCTGCCAGCTGACTTTTTTGCTATCATTCAAGGTGCAAGTCTAAGGAGGCCTTGATATGGATATCGCCAAGATTGCAATCCTCTGGATCGCAGTGGCAGCAATTGCATGCCTCGCGTGGCTGCTCATCGAGCTCGCAGTCACCATGAGGGCTACGCGCAAGAACGTGAAGGAGCTAAAGGAGCGCCTGGAGCCCACGCTCGCTCATGTCGAGCAGATCACGAGCTCCCTCGAGTCCGTCGTGGCGGACATTGACCCGCTGGTGCAGCGCGTCTCGCTCACCGTTGATGCGGTCAACCTCGAAATCATGCGCGTCGACCAGCTGCTCGCTGGCGTCACCGAGGTCACCGATGCGGTTGGCGGAACGGTCAAGAAGGTCTCCGGGGCAGCCAACGCCCCGATGAGCCTGGTAGGCAATGCGGCGGACAAGATCAACAAGGTGATCACCAAGCGCCGCGGATCTGACAAGACGCAGGTGAAGAAGGTTGCCAAGTCGCTGCCCGAGGATGGCGACGATTCGAGTAGCCTGCCTCCCAGCGATGGGTTCGATCCCACGATCGATGACCTGCGCGAGGACGAGTTCGGCGAGTTCGATCTCGAGGAAAGCGGAGGCATCGCGGCCGAGCAGGAGAGCGCCGAGGATTACTTCCAGTCTCCGATAGCCTAGGCTTCCAGCGGCTGCTCCTCAGCGGAGCAGCTTGCATGTTTAAGATGAACGTCAAGGGCAAACGCCCGATTGCGACAGGATGGGCAAATGGCATTGCGCAACAGCGGAATCGATATCGAAGGCACCGAGGCGACGCCGAAGGGAATGAGGCGCCTTACTCGCGACCTCAGGTTCGTGTGGACGATCATCGGCGTCCTAATCCTGCTCGTCTGCGTCGGATACGTCTGCAAGTCGCTGGCAACCGCCATCTACAGCATCGTCTTCGCCGGGCTGATCATCTTCATCCTGAAGGGGTCGGTCGCTTGGCTCACCAAGAAGCACATCAAGCGCGGCATCGCGACGACGATCATGATAGTCGCGCTCCTCTTCATCCTCGCCGCAATCGTCTACAGCTTCGTGCCTATGCTCGTCGAGCAGACCAGCGGCTTCATCCAGTCGCTGCCCGACTATGTCAACGGCATCGAGAGCTGGTGGAAGGAATTCGTCGCCACGCATAGGGACCTGATGTCCAACGACATCATCCAGTCGCTGGCCGCGCAGATCTGGGACGGCCTGCAGGGAATCGTCGGCAGCATCACCAAGGATGGCGCGATCAGCGGCATCTTCGGAATCGGAATCTCCGTCGCCAACGTCGCGATCATCCTCATCACCGCATTCGTCATCGCCTTCTGGATCCTCATCGACTACGACAAGGTCACCCACGAGATCCACATCATCGCAGGCCCCAAGAGCGAGTGGTATCTCATCCTGTTCTCGACCATGCTCTCCCGAGTCCTCGGAGGATTCATCAAGGGCACGCTGATCGCAGCGATCATCGACGCTGCCATCATGAGCATCATCTTCGCGATTCTGGGAATGCCCTTCTGGCTGGTCCTCGGCATCTTTGCTGGAATCCTGACGATCATCCCGTACATCGGCTCGATCATCGCGGCCGTCACCTTCACGACTATCGGATTCTTCGTCAGCCCCGTCGCCGTCGTCGTGTCGCTTCTGGCATCGGTGCTTATGCCCTGGGTCATCCACACCTTCGTCTCTCCGAAGATCATGTCCTCGACCATCAACCTCCATCCCGGCCTCACGATGGTTGCGATCATCGTCGGTCTCGCGCTCGACGGCGCCGTGGGAATGGTCATCGCCATCCCGCTATTCGCATTCCTCAGGGACGTATTCGTCTACTTCTTCGAGTCGCTTACGGGCCGCCAACTCGTCACCGTCGATGGCGCGATGTTCAAGGGCGATGCGAGCGATTACTTCGATCCCGTCTACGACGCCACCAACGGTGCCCTCACCGGCATCATGCTGACCCAGATGATCGAGAGCAACGAGGAGCGGATCTACTCGAACAAGGAGCCCAGCCATTCCGCTGCCGCGCGCAGGGCCAAGGCCCACAAGGAGGCGCAGGCCGAGCGGCCGATCACCTTCGACGAGCTCATCGGCAGGAACCCCGCCATCACGGGCAGCTTCAAGAAGGTCGATGCCGAGCCCAAGCCCAAGCACGAGCGACGCGCGTCCAATGTCGAGGAGTCTCAGGCTCCGGAGCCCGCACCTGGCCCTCAGCCAGTCGAGCCGCAAGCTCCCGAGGAGGGGCGGGAATAGCCTCGGCCAATCTCGGCAAGCCTGTTCCAAACGGTGCAAATAGCTGCTGAAACGTCGTTTTTGCTCCTCTTGTCCGCTATCTTTCAGCGTCTTGTCAGATGCGCTGCCTTCCGATGCCCACCGTTGGATTATCCTTATATGGTTAACCTTAAAGCCATTCCAATGGAGGTTTGAAAGTGGATAGTGCTGAGATTCGCGAGAGTTTCCTGAAGTTCTTCGAGGAGAAGGGTTGCAAGCGCATGCC
>JAILQZ010000004.1 GCA_024698685.1 bacterium | reverse complement strand
GTGCTTGTGACCTTCTCGTCAGTCATAACCGCATCACCGCGTTAGCTCTCATCCTGCGCAACCGAGGTCACGCCGAGAATCTCATCGCCCTCGTCAAGGATCTCGTTCGCCTTATCGAGCGTGTAGCGATAGTAGGTCGGGTTGTGGGCTCCCTCGCTGTTCTCGGCAGCCGCGAGGTTCCAGTAGTAGCACGATGCGCGCTGGATCCAACGCAGGCGTTCGAGCTGCTTGTCGGTCAGCTTGCCGGAGGCGATGGCATCCTCGAAGTTGCCTATGAACTTCACGCAGCGATTGCCGAGCACCGTGGTGGCGCCGTCGATCTCATCCTGCCAGGCCTTGACCTCGGCCTTCAGATCCTTGTGGCAGCTGCTGCAATCGCGCGCAATGAGCTCGTCGTTCTCGGTGGGAACGGTCCAGTTGTGATCGGCGTAGATGGTGCCATCGGCCGCCTTGGTGGTGGGCATATGGCAGTCGTTGCAGTCGTATCCGAGGTTCTGCATGTGCGAACCCTGGGGGAGGATCTCGCCGTCGCCGCCATAGATGAACTCGTACTCCGCGTGGCGGACCGCGAGCATCTTGGCGCCGGTGGACTCGTAGACCCAGTCGACGTAGCCGTGATCGTCATACCACTGCAGCGCCTTCTCGGGAACCATGTCGACACGGCCGTTGTCGTACGGGCTGGTGGGAATGCTGGTGCCCGGAGCCATCGAGTAGTCGCAGTGGCACTGGCCGCACACCTCGCCGTTGATGGTGTTGCCGGCATCGTCGCCCATGGCGCGCACCCACTCGGCGCGGTCGACCTCGAGATAGACCTTTCCGTCCTTCATCGGGGTGTTGGCGTGGCAGGATGCGCAGCTGATGTTCTCAGTGAGATCGCCGATGACGTCGTTGAATGGGCGGAGGTGGACCTCTTCGCCCTCCATGTCGACGAGGTTGGAGTACTGCGGCGACTTGCAGGTGATGCAGGCGGCCTTGGTCTTGGAGCCATCGGCCACGCGACCGTTATGCGCTACGGTCCAAAGGGAGAACACATGGCTGGCCGGCTCGGTGTAGTACTTTGCATAGCCGTAGCCTAGGCCGAGCACCTTGATCTCGGGATTGGTTTCGAGGTAATCGGCCTTGCCGGCATCCTTGTAGGTCCACCCCTCGGGCACCGCGGAGGTCACATCCTCGGTTTCGGAGGCATAACCCTTGGCGACGTAGGTGTTCTCGAGGTAGTCGGCAGCTGGAGGAGTGTTGCTCGCGTTGTCCAGATACGAGTTGTACTCGTACGGATACTCCTCGGCCCATTGCTCGGCCGAAACCACATCGTACTTATCGGGGGTTGGCGTCGCGCTGGACTGCTCGACGTTGGGTATGGGGTTACCGTAACCGTTGCTTCCCTTGGGAGCGCAAGCCACGATTGCCACGACCGCTACGATCGCTATTGCGAATACTGCGATGAGCGCCTTCTTGTTCTTCATCGAGAGCCCTTTCGCTGACAGACTCATACAGAGTAAATACTACCAACGAATGAAGGGCTTGCATAGGTGCAAACGAATGAAAAAGCCTGCGGATTTGCGGCGGAAGAGCAAGGTTTGCGGTGCCTTTTGTGGAATAAGCTGCAGCGAGCTCCGATGCATTGCTTAAAGGGCGCGAAAGCATTTGAGTCTTCGCCCATGGAGCGTCATTCTCGAAGGGCGCGATCTCCTTCGATCAGCGCCTCGAGCGCAGCGATCTCGCGCTCCGTCTTCCTCAGCCCCTTGACGACGAAGACCACGTAGACCAGGAGGGCTACCCAGATCAGCGCATACGCCGCGATGATGTATGGCGCAGACGGCACCACGGTGCTGTAGATATCGGCAAGTATCGGGTTCATGCGAATCTCCTTCTATCGCAATCAGCGTTCATCGGCTATCGACTTGCCCTTCATTCGGGCTCGGATTCCCATCGGTGCGGTTGCTCTCCAGCGCCGTGTAGGACGACAGGCCTTCGAGCTGACGTTCGTCGAGGATCTCCTTCAGCGCCTCCAGACGCTCGCGCAGTCTAAGCGCGCGGAAGCGGAGGCGGTAGAGCGCGTGGCCGAGGCAAAGCATGCCCACGACGACGACCAGCACGGTCAGCGCCATGTCCGAGGACATTCCGCCTTCGCGCAAGACGACGGGGTGCACGCTCGAGGGGATGAGGCGCGTCACCAAGAAGCAGATGGGCACGTCCACCAGCGCGATGATGCTCACGACGCTCGCGAATGTCGCGCGCCTCTCGGGCTCATCGACGGCGTTGCGCAGCACGAAGTACGCGATGACTATGAGCATCAGGATGAGGTAGGTGGTCAGGCGCGGCTCCCAGGTCCACCACACGCCCCACTCGAAGCGCGTCCACAGGTCGCCGGTGATCATCGTCATGGCGACGAAGAGCAGGGCGATCTCCATGAGGGCGCGCGAGCACGTGTCGAAGCGCTGCTCGCGGGTAGTGAGGAAGCGGATGCCGTAGATGGCCGCCATGATCAGCGCGAGGAAGCTCACGATGGCCGACGGCATGTGGAAGTAGAAGATCTTCTGAGAGATGAGCTGCTGGTGCGTCACGACCGTGCCCCCGATCATCTCGAAGCCGTTGACGGCGGCGCCGTTGACCGGGGCGGCCCACAGGAAGGCCATCAGGAAGCCCAAGGTGGTGAGCACGGCGCCCGCGATGGCCGCCGGCAC
>JAILQZ010000098.1 GCA_024698685.1 bacterium | reverse complement strand
ACGGGATGAGATTGGCATCCCCGCCGAGCTGCAGGAGCTCCATGTAGGGCTGCTCCTGCTCGACGTCGCGCTTGTCGAGCTCGATGCCGTGCTCATCGGCGAAGCTGACGGTTACCGCGCAAGTCGTGCATGGTGCCCAGTAGTAGAGAATTGGAGTTGCCATGGTTGCCTCCTCGATCTAGGAAACTGGCTCGTCGGGAGCTGAGTCGGCGATGACCTCTTCTGCCTCATCGGCGACTTCGGCGGCCGCCCCGACAGCAGATTCCACGCCAGCTTCAACAGCCTGTTCGGCTGCTTCCGCGGCGGCTTCGGCCTCCTCGGCCTCATGCACCCACCCCATCTCGACCGAATCGTCGAAGTCGTAGTCCTTGCCCGGGAAGATCGCGTTGAGGATGATTCCGACGATCGAGCCGACTGCCAGACCGGAGAGGGAGATCGTGATGTCGCCGCAAGCGAAAGCGATTGCGCCGGTGTAGTTGATTCCGAGAGAGAGGGTCAGGATGAGGGCTGCCACGATGATGTTGCGGCTCTTGGTGAAGTCGACGTGATTCTCGATGAGGTTGCGGACGCCGACTGCAGAGATCATGCCGTAGAGAACGAGCGAGATGCCACCGACGACTGCGGTGGGCATAGCGGTGATCACGGCGGCGAACTTCGGGCAGAAGCTCAGCAGGATCGCGAAGCAAGCGGCGATGCGGATGACGCGCGGGTCGAAGACCCTGGTCAGCGCAAGGACGCCGGTGTTCTCGCCATAGGTGGTGTTCGCGGGAGCCCCGAAGAGCGATGCGAGGATGGTAGCTAGGCCATCGCCGAGGAGAGTGCGATGCAGTCCAGGATGGGCGATGAAGTTGCGGCCGCAGGTGGAGCTGATGGCCGAGATGTCGCCGATGTGCTCGATCATGGTTGCGAGGGCGAGCGGGACGATCGTGATGATCGCGGTGATCGCCAGGCCGCTATCGAATCCTGAGCCGAAGATGCTGAAGACCGTCTGGTCCCAAGTGAACGGGATGCCGATCCAAGCGGCATCCTTGATGCCCTGGAGCGCTCCTACGGAGAAGAGCTGCAGGCCCTCGTTGCCGCCGAGGCAATAGAAGTCGGTGAAGGTTCCATCGCCATTGGCAATCGGGGTGATGTCTGCGCCCATGGTGAGCAGCAGGCAGATGATGTAGGTGATCGCAACGCCGAGGAGGATCGGGAGGATCTTGATCATTCCCTTGCCCCAGATGTTGCAGAGCACGATAATGATGACCGCGATGACCGCTACGAGCCAGTTGACCTGGCAGTTGGTGACCGCAGAGCTGCAGAGGATGAGTCCGATGCAGATGACGATCGGGCCGGTGACCACCGGCGGGAAGAACCTCATGACGCGCTTGGCGCCGAAGCCGGCGAAGAGCGCGGAGAGAATCAGGTAGAGGCATCCGGCGCACGCTACGCCGAGGCATGCATACGGCAGGAGCGACGGATCTCCGCCAGGAGCGATTGCGAAGTAGCCTGCAAGGAACGCGAAGGACGATCCGAGGAACGCCGGGACCTTGCCGCGAGTCAGCAGATGGAACAGCAGCGTGCCGACGCCAGCGAACAGAAGCGTCGTGGAGACGCTCAGCCCGGTGAGGATCGGAACGAGAACCGTAGCGCCGAACATGGCGAACATGTGCTGCAGGCCGAGAACGCCCATCTTGGCCTTTCCGAGCTTGCGGGCATCGTATACCGCAGCTTGCATCGCCTGCTCTTTCTTCTTGGACATCAAAACCTCCTTTTCAATGCGCGTCGTGCGGTTACGGTTCGTTTGCGCGCGCCCCCTCGAGGGCCCCTTTCCTGCCTTGCCAAATAAAAGCACCAGCCAAAGCCGGTGCTTTCAAATGCCTTACTTTGTGCCGAAGATTCGGTCTCCCGCATCACCCAAACCAGGAACGATGTATGCGTTCTCGTTGAGCTTCTCATCGATGACGCCGACGTATATGTCGACATCGGGATGCGCCTTCTGAAGCACTTCGATGCCCTCTGGCGCCGCAATGGTGCAGAGGAACCTGACATTCTTGCATCCATGCTCCTTGAGCTTATCGATGGCCGCGACGGCGGAACCTCCGGTTGCGAGCATCGGATCGACGACGAATACCTGCCTGACGGAAACGTCCTTGGGGAGCTTGCAGAAGTACTCGACCGGCTCGAACGTCTTCTCATCGCGGTAGAGTCCGATGTGGCCGACGCGAGCTGCCGGGATCATCGCGAGAATGCCCTCGACCATTCCGAGGCCGGCGCGGAGGATCGGCACCACGGCGAGCTTCTTGCCGGAGAGCTGATACCCGGTGCATTCGCAGATGGGAGTTTCGATATCGATTGGCTCGAGCTCGAGGTCGCGCGTGGCCTCATAGCACATGAGGGATGCGACCTCTCCGATGATCTCTCGGAAATCCTTGCACGAGGTTTCCTTCTTACGCAAAATCGTGATCTTGTGCTTGATGAGCGGATGATCCATGACAACGACTTTGCCCATACCCATAATGACCACCTTTCGCGTTGAAACGATTCAAAGAATATAATAGCCAAGGCAGGGTTTGGCTGCGCAATTATTTTTGCGAATTGCAACAAATTGAATCGATGATGTAACACTGGCTTCGAAGGCCGCGGCGCTAGGGATCTGCGCTATTGGGATTCTAGGGAAAGGAAGTTCCATGGGCTCGAACTACAAGCATGTCTTCACCCCTCTGGAGATCAGGGGAATCGACTTCAAGAACAGGATCGCGCTGGCGCCGGTATCGGTGAACCACTGCGACAACGTCACGAACAAGGTCACCCCCGGATTCGTCAACTTCCACCGCCAGTTCGCACGTGGCGGCGTAGCCACGATGTACGCCGGCAACTGCTCGATCGACATCACCGAGGCGCGCGACGAGGAGTGCCAGCTCGACCTCAGCGACGACTCCTGCGTGCTGCCGCTCTCGTGGTACGCGGAGATGGCAAAGGAATACCAATGCCATGCGTCGCTCGAGCTCAACCACAGCGGCAACCAGACCGATCCGGCCTCGATCGGCGGCCAGATCCCATGGTCTTCCTCGGCTATCACGCCGGCTTGCGAGCTCTCCCGCGCCAAGCGAGAGGGGCGCGAGCCCTTCGTCGCGCGCGAGATGAGCAAGGCGAAGATCCAAGAGACCATCGAGAAGTTCGCAAAGGCTGCCGAGCGCATGAAGCGCGCTGGCATGGACAACGTGCTGCTGCACGGAGGCCATGGCAACCTGATCGCTCAGTTCACCTCCCCGATGTACAACAAGCGCACCGATGAATACGGCGGGGACACCAAGGGCCGTGCCCGCTTCGCCCTCGAGCTGGTCGACGCGATTCGCCAGACCTGCGGCGAGGACTTCGTAATCGAGTACCGCATCTCTGCCGACGAAATCGCCCCCGAGGGCATGCACTTCCCCGAAACCCTCGAGCTCATCGGGCTGCTCAAGCAGAAGGTCGACATGTTCAACATCTCCGCTGGCCTGCACCTCGACTTCGACTTCAAGTACTACTACAACTGGTGCCAGAACTACATCATGCCTCACGGATTCAACGTGCACTACGCTCGCGCCGTCAAGGAGGCGCACCCCGACACGCTCGTCGACGCCGTCGGATCGATCTACGACCTCGACTACGCCAACTACATCATCGGGCAGGGTTGGGTCGACTTCGTGGCGATGGGGCGTGAGCTGATCTGCGACCCGGACATGCCGCGCAAGTACGCGACCAACCATCCCGAGGACCACAGGCCCTGCCTTCGCTGCGACAGGTGCGCACGCAGGCTCTTCGGACCGCGCGAGCTCAACTGCGCGGTCAACCCCTACTCCGGCCTCACCTCCTTCACCCTCCCCGACCTCGAGATTCCGAAGGCACCGGAGAAGAAGAGGTGCGCCGTCGTGGGTGGCGGACCCGCTGGCATAGTCGCCGCACTGGCGCTTGAGAAGCGCGGGCACGAGGTCACGCTCTACGAGAAGAGCGCCGAGCTCGGCGGTTGCCTCAGGGCGGCCACGGCTCCCGAGTTCAAGTCCGACCTCGCGAGATACCTCGAGTACCTGCGAGTGCAGGCGGGCAAGTCCAAGACCATCGACTTCCGCATGGGCACCGAGGCCACGCCCGAGATGCTCGAGGCCGAGGGCTACGACGCGGCGATCATCGCACTCGGCGGCAAGCCGGTCGTCCCGCCTCTGCCGGGCATCGACAAGCCGCATGTGCGTTGGGCAGCCGATGCACTCGCTGACAACCTCGAAGTTGGCAGCAAGGTCGCCGTGCTCGGCGCCGGCGTCATCGCCATCGAGGCAGCTTGGGAGTACCTCAACCGCGGCAAGGAGGTCACGCTGATCTGCATCGAGTCGCACGAGCAGATCGTCGAGGCGTTCTCCCGCGTGGGTACCGACAGGGTCACCGGGCAGATCTACGAGCAGACGCTCGAAATGGGTATGAAGACCCACTACGCCTCGACCATCAAGCGCATCGAGGACGACCGCCTAGTGGTGCTCGACGCCGATGGCAACGAGAGCGTCGTCGAGGCCAGCGCGGTCCTCTACGCGTGGGGCATGCGCTCCCGCATGGACGATGCGGCTCCGATGCGCCGCATCGCTCCCGAGACCGACGTCTACGTCGTCGGCGACTGCAAGCGCATCGGAGAGGACATCCCGTTCGCCGTCAATGGGGCCTTCCAGGCTGCCATCCATATCTAGCGGCTGGAGACATATGGAGATACGCAAGGGAACCATCGAGGAATTCGAAAGCATCTTGAGCTTCTACTACGAGCTCATCGACTCGTTCGACGAGCTCGAGTACAGGCCCGCGTGGCAGAAGGACATCTACCCCTCCGCCAGTTTCATAATGCACGCTCTGGAGTCGGGCAACCTCAGCGTCGCAATCATCGACGGACAGGTCGTCGGCTCGGTGATCTGCGACCACTTCGGCAACGTCGAGTACTCCAATGTCAAATGGGCGGTCGACGCCAAGGACTCTGAGGTCATGGTGCTGCATGCGCTCGGCGTCTCCAAGGAACGCATGCGCCACGGCATAGGAAAGGCGCTCGTCCGCGAGGTGATCCGCATCGCGCGCGAGAAGGGCTGCAAGGCGGTGCGCCTCGACGTGCTCGACGGCAACCTCGCCGCCGCGAAGCTCTACGAGAGCGTGGGGTTCGAGCCGGTGTGCAAGATGAGCCTGTACTATCGGACGGGCTGGCACGACTTCGTCCTCTACGAGTACGTGCTGTAGATGCGAGCAGGGCGCCGGATCGGCGCCCTGATTGCTATCGGAAGGCTTTGCGGCAACCGCTAGTCCATGCGCACCAGATGCTTCCACTCGTCGAAGCCGTAGAGCAGGCCCTCGGTGCTGTGCGCATCGCTCGAGAGGATGAACGAGCCGCCGCACTCGATGATGTGCTTGCGCAGCAGCGGACCCGGATAGGGCTCGGAGCGATAGCCGCGGAAGATCGCGCCCGTGTTGATCTCGAACGCCACGCCATGCTTTACGAGCTTCTCGATCGCGCGGTACGCGGGCTCGAGGTAGCGCTCGTCGCTCTCATCGAAGAACCTGTTCCCCTCGTTGAACTTGGTCACGAGGTCGAGGTGCCCGATGATGTCGGCACCGGTCCTGTTGACGACGTCGGAGACGGTCTCGAAGTAGCGCTTGGCATAGGCGTACCAATCGCCGTCGAAGTACGACTTCACGATGTTGGCGGCAACCTCCTCGGTATCGTCGACGCTGTGGTACTCCCCGCCCGCCTCGATGTAGTGCAGCGAGCCGATGACGAAGTCGTACCCGCGCGTCGAAGCCTCGGAGAAGTACTCCTGCTCGACGCCCATGAGGATCTTGATCGCGCCGTCGTACTTTTCCTTGAGGCGATTGATCTCGCGCTTGTATGCGCGCGTGTTGCCCTCGCTCATGCAGAAGCTGCTATCGAACTCGGTGAACGAGTGCCCCGAGAATCCGAGCCGCTCGATGCCCTTGTCGAGCGCCGCAACGACCATCTCCTCGGCGGTGTTGTTGCCATCGCAGAATATCGTGTGGGTGTGCAGGTCCTGGATCATCGGCTCGTCATCTTCTCCTGCTTGACCTTGTGGTCGATCACATGGCGCGAGGCGAGCTCGGCGCGGATGTCGTCGATCTCGATGCCCTGCTCCACCATGAGCACGAGGACGTGGTAGACGAGGTCGGAGATCTCGTAGATCGTCTCGGCGCGGTCGTTCGCATGCGCGGCGATGATGACCTCGGTGCTCTCCTCGCCCACCTTCTTGAGGATCTTGTCGATGCCCTTGTCGAAGAGGTAGTTGGTGTAGGAGCCCTCCTTCGGATTCTCCTTGCGGCCCTTCAGAAGCTCAATAAGCCCCTCGAGCGACCATTCGCTTGTCGACGCCAGCTCTTCGGCCCCTGCGGCCTCAGAGGCGATTTCAGGGCCTCCTGCAGGGGTTTCCGCCTCCGCGATGAAGAGCGGTTGCTCGAAGCAGCTCTCGGTTCCGAGGTGGCAGGCGGGCCCGTCGGGATTCACGCGCACGAGCAGCGTGTCCGCATCGCAATCGGCGGTGATGCTCACGACGTGCTGGTAGTTGCCGCTGGTCTCCCCCTTGACCCACAGCTCCTGGCGCGACCTGCTCCAGAAGCACGCTAGCCTGCGCTCGATGGTCGCCTTGAGCGACTCCTCGTTCATCCAGGCAACCATCAGGACCTTGCCCGTGGCATCGTCGACGAGAACCGCCGGAATCAGCCCGTTGGGATCGAACTTGAGCTCATCGATTGAAATCATCTGGCGCTTTCCTTTCGTTTCAAGCTGCGCAGCCCGGCAGCACTATCTTACTATGCGCATCGGGATGCCCGCAGCGGCGAGCGTCTCCTTGAGGTGCTCGATCTTGACGTCTCCGAAGTGGAAGATCGATGCGGCAAGGCCCGCATCGATGGTCGGGATGCTCTTGAAGAGCTCGACGAAGTCCTCCTCGCAACCCGCGCCGCCCGACGCGATGACCGGGACGGAGACGATGTCGCAAACCTTCTGCAGCATCTCGATGTCGAAGCCGCCTCGCACTCCATCGGTGTCGATCGAGTTGATCACCAGCTCGCCTGCGCCGCGATCGACGCCCTGCTTGATCCACGAGAGCGCCTCCATGCCGGTGTCGGTCGTGCCGCCCTTGGCGAATACGTGGAACTCTCCGTCGACGCGCTTCATGTCAACCGAGAGCACGACGCACTGGTCGCCATAGCGCTTGGCCGCTTCGTCGATGAGCGACGGATTGGCAATCGCTCCCGAATTGACGCTGACCTTGTCGGCTCCGCACTTGAGCACGCGATCGAAGTCATCGACGGTGTTGATGCCGCCGCCGACAGTGAGCGGGATGAAGATGGTGCTCGCCACTTCGCGCAGGATGTCCGTGAAGAGCTTGCGGCCCTCGACCGACGCGGTGATGTCGTAGAACACGAGCTCGTCGGCGCCTGCGCTGCTGTAGTAGCTGCCGAGCGCCACGGGCGAGTCCACGTCCTTGACGTCGAGGAAGTTCACGCCTTTGACCACGCGTCCGTCGCGAACGTCCAAGCATGGGATTATGCGTTTGGTTATCATCTCTTACCCCTTACCGCGAAGCTATCTCGATTGCCTGCGCCAGATCGATGGCGCCGGTGTAGTAGGCCTTTCCGATGATCGCGCCATGGAGGCCGAGCGCCGCCAGCGCCTCGACGTCGGCAAGCGTTGAGACCCCGCCCGAAGCGACGATGTCGCCGTCGAAGATCTCGCTGAGCTTGGCGTACATCTCGAGGTTGGTCCCCTGCATCGCGCCATCCTTCGAGATGTCGGTGCAGATTATCGTGGCGACGCCGATCTCGCGCATGATCTCGACGAAGCCCTCGAGGGAGTACTCGGAGAGCTCGGTCCAGCCTTGCGTGGCGACCATGCCGTCGCGCACGTCGATGCCGATGGCGATGCGGTCGCCATACGCCTCGACGGCCTCCCGCGCAAAGGCGGGATCCTTCGCCGCCGCAGTGCCGAGTATGGCGCGGTCGATCCCGGCATCGAGATAGCGTGCGATCGCATCCATCGTCCTGATGCCGCCGCCTATCTCGCAGAAGAGCCCCGAGGCGTCCTTGATCGCGCAGGCTACTTCGAATGCGGGCATGCTGGAGCTCTTCGCGCCCATGAGATCGACGAGATGGATGCGCGTTGCACCTTTGTCGGCGAAGTCGCGCGCTATGAGCGTTGGGTCGTCGCCAAAGACGGTCATCTGGTCGTAATCGCCTTGGAATAGGCGCACGGCCTTCCCGTCGATGAGGTCGATTGCGGGGTAGATCAGCATCGCGCGATCCCCTCTCCGCAGAACGCGCGGACGATTCGCAGGCCGATCTCGCCGCTCTTCTCCGGGTGGAACTGGCAGCCGTAGACGTTGCCGCGCGCCACCGCCGCGGTGAGCTCGACACTGTAATCGGTGGTGGCAACGAGCGACTCCTCGCAGTCGGCCGCGTAGTAGGAATGGACGAAGTAGACGTGATCGCCCTCGTTGACCTCGGCGAACAGCGGATTGTCGTCGCGAACGAAGTGCAGCGCGTTCCACCCGATGTGCGGGATCTTGAGCGCGGGGTCGATGACCTCGGCGATTGGGCGCACCGCACCCGGAATCAGTCCTAGCCCCTTGTGCTCGCCATACTCGTAGCTCACATCGAAGAGCAGCTGCATGCCCAGGCAGATGCCGAGCAGCGGCACGCCCTCGCTGGTGGCGGATATGACCGCATCGGCCATGCCGGTGCTGCGCAGCTTATCGATGGCATCTCCGAATGCGCCGACTCCAGGCAGGATGATGCGCTGCGCCTTGGCCACCTGTGCCGGGTCGGAGATGATCTCGACGTCCGCGCCAACCGACGCGAACGAGCTGGCTAGCGAGAAGAGGTTGCCCACTCCGTAGTCTATGATCGAAATCCTTGGTTGCACGTTCTCCACGTTGCTCCCTTCAAGCTGATCTTCACTGCGCGCCGCCGGGCATTGGCCCATTGCGCGTTGCTTGCCTTGCGCCTCGAGTGCCCTGCCCTACAGCGTGCCCTTGGTCGAAGGGAGCTGGTCGGCGAAGTCGGCGTCGAGCGCGACCGCCTTGCGCAGGCTTCGCGCAACCGACTTGAACGCACCCTCGATGATGTGATGCGTGTTCACGCCGCTGAACTGGTGGAAGTGCACAGCGCACTCCGCATGCCTGACGAAGGCGTTCCAGAACTCCTCGACGAGCTCGGTGTCGAAGGTGCCGACAGTCGGGTTTGGGATGTTGAGCCCGAACATCAGGCAGCTGCGTCCCGAGAGGTCGACCGCGGTGAGGATCAGCGCCTCGTCCATCGCGAGCGTGGTGTCGCCGTAGCGCGCAATGCCGACCTTATCGCCAAGCGCCTCCTTGAAGGCCATGCCGAGGCAGATGCCGATATCCTCGATGCTGTGGTGGTAGTCCACCTCGACGTCGCCAGCGCACTCGATCTTGAGATCGAACTTGCCATGCGCGGCGAAGAGCTCGAGCATGTGGTCCATGAAGCCGCTGCCAGTCGATATCTCCGACTTGCCGCTGCCATCCAGGGCGAGTGTCAGCGCGATATCGGTCTCGTTGGTCTTGCGAATGATCTCTGCAGTCCTCATCGTTTCACCTTTCGTCCTCTAGCCTTGCTTCAGAATGTCCCTGATCGCATCGAGCAGCGCGTCGGCTTGTGCGCGCGTGCCCACGGTGATGCGGTTGAATTCCTCTATGCGCGGGGCGCTGAAGTGCCTGACGAGCACCTTGCGCGCCTTGAGCTGCTCGTAGAGCTCGGTGCCGCCGATGCCCGGGTGCTTCGCGAAGACGAAGTTCGCGAGCGAGTCGGTCATCTCGAAGCCTAGGGCGGCGAGCTGCTCCATCAGATAGCTGCGTGTCTCGATGATGCTAGTGCAGCACTGCCGCGTGTACTCTTCATCCTCGAGCGCGCCGAGACCCGCTGCGAGCGTCATCGAATCCACGTTGTAGGGATTCGTCGAGTACTTCAGCGTGTTCAGGTCTGCGATCAGCTCCTTCTGGCCGATTGCGAACCCCAGGCGGGCGCCAGCCATCGCACGCGACTTCGAGAACGTCTGAGTGACCAGCAGGTTCTCGTATCGCCCGATGAGCGATACTGCGCTGGTGGCGCCGAAGTCGACGTACGCCTCGTCTACGATCACGACGATGTCGGGATTGCTCGCGACGATGCGCTCGATCTCATCCAGCCCGAGCGCGAACCCCGTGGGAGCGTTCGGGTTGGCTATGACGATCGCGCCGGTAGTCTGCGGGTCGAAGCCGCAAAATTCATCGACGTCGATCGTCATGTCGTCGCGCAGCGCGATCGTACGCGAGGCCACGCGATTGTAGGCGGCGAAGACCGGGTAGAACCCGTAGGTTATGTCGGGATAGACCGCCGCGCGGAGCTCGTCGCAGAAGGAGCCGAATGCGAAGTTGAGCGCCTCGTCCGAGCCGTTGGCCACGAAGACGTTGGCCACATCAAGGCCGACCATCTCGGCGATCTTGGCGGCGAGCCTCCTGCACTCCGGGTCTGGATAGAGCTGCAGACCCTTGGCAGCCTCGGCAGCGTACTCGACCGCCTTGGGCGACGGCGGGAAGGGCGACTCGTTGGTGTTGAGCTTGACAAAGCCGCCTTCCTGGGGCTGCTCTCCCGGCACGTATGGCTCGAGCGCATCGAATCTCTTTGAGAAGAACCTGCTCATCGCCTACTCCCCATCCCCTTCGAAGCGTATCGTGGCGCTCTTGGCGTGTGCGGTGAGCCCCTCCTTGCCCGCGAAGAGCGCGATGCTGTCCGAAACCTTGGAAAGCGCGTCGGCGCTGTAGTAGGTGAATTGCGACCTCTTGACGAAGTCGTCGACCGAAAGCGGGCTCGAGAATCTCGCCGTACCGCTGGTCGGGAGCGCATGGTTGGTGCCTGCGAGGTAGTCGCCAAGAGCCTCCGGGCAGTTCTTGCCGAGGAAGACGGAGCCGGCGTGCCTGACCTTGTCGAGATAGTCGAATGGGTTGTCGACGCAGAGCTCGAGATGCTCCGGCGCGATGCGATTGGCGATCTCGATGGCGTCGTCGATGCAAGACGCGACGATTATCTTCCCCTCGTTGTCGATCGATATGCGAGCGATCTCCTCGCGCTCGAGCGCTGGGAGCTGCTCCTCGATCTGTGCCTGGACGGCCTCCGCCAGCTCCATGCTGTCGGTGACGAGGACGGCGCTGGCCAGCTTGTCGTGCTCGGCCTGCGAAAGAAGGTCAGCAGCCACGAAGCGCGGGTTGGCGGTGCCATCGGCTACGACCAGGATCTCGCTCGGACCCGCGATCATGTCGATCGCGACCTGCCCGAACACCTGCTTCTTCGCCTCTGAGACGAAGGCGTTGCCAGGGCCGACGATCTTGTCGACAGAAGCGATGGTCTCGGTTCCGTAGGCGAGCGCCGCGATGGCATGCGCCCCGCCGACCTTGTAGATGCAGTCTATTCCCGCAACCTTGGCAGCGGCGAGGATCGCCGGGGTGACCTTCCCTTCCTTGTTGGGCGGGGTGACCATCACGACGCGCCCGACGCCCGCGATCTTGGCGGGAATGGAATCCATGAGGACCGTCGAGGGATAGGCCGCCGTGCCGCCTGGAACGTAGAGGCCCGCGGAGTCGAGCGGGATTACGCGCTGACCGAGGACGATATCGCCCTTGTCGATGGTGAAGCCCTCGCGCACCTGCCTGCCGTGGAACTCGTGGATGTTGGCCGCCGCGAGCTCGAGCACCTCGATGAACTCAGGCTCGATGAGCTCCATCGCCTCGTCGATCTCGGCCTGTGTGACCTGCAGCGCCTCGATTCTCACGCCGTCGAAGCGCTCGGTGAACTCGAAGAGCGCCTCGTCGCCGCGCTGGCGAACAGCCGCGATGATGTCGCTGACAGCGTCTGCGACAGTGGACTGCGGGATGACGCGGGCGAAGACCTCCGCGTCGGAGATGCCGTTGTAGGAGAGGATCTGGATCATCTGCTACCCCTGTTCCCGCTCCGAGAGCAAGCCCGCGATCTGATCGACGATGCCGTCGATGCGCGCGCTCTCGAACGCGTAGTTGGCCTTGTTGGCGATCAGCCTCGCGCTCAGCGGAACGATTTCGGCGATCACCTCGAGATTGTTCTCGCGAAGGGTCGTCCCGGTCTCGACGATGTCGACTATGACGTCGGACAGACCGACGATCGGCGCGAGCTCGATCGAACCGTGAAGCGGGATGATGTCGATGTCGCGACCCTGCTCGGCGTAGTACTTGCGCGCGATGTTGGCGAACTTCGTAGCGACCCTGAGCGTGCGCTGCGGATTGGCGCGGAATCCCTTGAGCGCGGCCACGGCCATGCGGCATTTGCCGACGCCGAGGTCGAGCAGCTCGTATACGTCGGGCTCGTACTCCAGGAGGATGTCCTTGCCCGCGATGCCGATGTCGGCTACTCCGCGCTCCACGTAGGCCCAAACGTCGGAGGGCTTGACCCAGAAGTAGCGGGCCTCGCCGCTGTCGCTCTCGAAGATCAGGCGGCGCGTGCCGTCGCCCATCTGCGAGCTGGCGTATCCCGACTGCTCGAACAGACCGTAGACGCTCTCGCCGAGCCTGCCCTTGGGAAGCGCTATGTTAAGTGCCCTCTTGCCATTGCTGTCTTGCATGATCAACCCTTTGCCAGTTGCCTTTTCCTAGTTTGCGCTCTCGCCGAATTCGACCAGGCGCCTATAGCGGATCTTCTGGGGAACCTTGCGCTGCACCATCACGCTCTCCCCCGCCTCGCGCAGCTCCTGCGCCTTCTCGGCAACCGCCTTGAAGTCGTCGGAGGCACTGTAGACGATGAGCGTGTCGATGTCGTAGGGCGCAAGCTCCTCGTCGAGCTCCTCGAGCAGATCCATGTAGCACGCGAACCCGATGGCGCCGGACTTGCGGCCCATCTTGCGCATGAGCAGGTCGTACTGCCCGCCCGAGATCACGCTCGAGCTGATTCCCTGCACGAAGCCTCGGAATCCGATCGCGTTGTAGTAGTTGGTGTCGTTGGTGGTGGAAAAGTCGACCTTGATCGCCAGCGACGTCTGCGCGAACTCCTCCTCGAGCGCCAGCACGACGCTCAGGAACTCGTCGCAGACATCGGAGATCTCGAAGGCCGCGCAGATCTCCGAAAGCTTCTCGGCCACCTCGGAGGGCGCGCCGTGCATTTGAGCTATGGCGACGAGCGCATCGAAGCTCTCCTGCTCGATGCCCGCCTCGCTGCATGCGCGCGATAGCTCGTGCGGGTTCTTCTCGATGATGGTGCGCAGGATCTCCGCCTTGGCCTCCTCGCTCGCATCGAAGCTGCCGATGATGCGAGTGACGATGCGCGCATCGACAAGCGAGAGAACGCACTGCGGCGAGATGGTCAGGAGGCTCTTCGCCGCAAGCTGCAGCACCTCGTAGACGCTGTAGAAATCGACGACGCCGATGCACTCGAGGCCCACCTGCATTATCTCCTTGAAGGTGCCGGTGCCCTTCGAGACGCGGTAGACGTTCTCGTTGTAGTAGAGCTTCTGCATGACGCCCTCGTGGTCCTTCGTGCTCTTGACGATGGAAAGCGTCACGTCGGGCTTGAGAGCCATCAGCTTGCCGTTGGTGTCGGTGAAGGTGATGATGTTCTCGGAGATGAGGAAGTCCTTGTTGCGCGCGTAGAGATCGTATTGCTCGAACTTGCTCATCGAGAACTGCTTGAAGCCGTAGGACTCGTAGAGCGAGCGGAGCTCGTAGATGACGCGCTCGCTGCCCGTGGGAGTGAGCGCAGGCGCGATGCCGTTGCCTCCGTTGACCTGTGCCATCAGCTGTCCTGCCCCCTGATCGAATCTATCGCCTTGCGGTAGCCGCCGCTTCCGTAGTTGAGGCACTTGTTGACCCTCGAGATCGTCGCGGCGCTGACGCCCGTGGCGGCGGAGATGTCCTGGTAGCTCCTACCGGAATCGAGCATGAGGGCAACATCGAGCCTCTGCGCGATCTCCTGGATCTCCTTGATCGTGCATACGTCCTCGAAGAACATGTAGCAATCGTCGATGCTGTCGAGATCGAGAATCGCCTTGAAGAGCGTGTCCACTTCCTTGGAATGAATATCAGCCATTGTCTCGCATCCTCTCTGTCGGATGAATTCACTTTAACACACTAAAGCGTTAAAGTGCTGCCATTCCGAAAGAACGGCGTTTTTCCGCCCGTGAGTGACATGGTTGCGGGTATGGTCGGCGGCGAATCGATCCCCCTCCCCTTCAACCAAAAAGCCAGCAGGAGGACCGGCTGGCTCTTGAGATCATGGTGGGCGATGAGGGATTTGAACCCCCGACCTTATGCGTGTAAGGCATCTGCGCTACCGCTGCGCCAATCGCCCTTGTGCTTTTGCATTATTGCAGAGGCTCGGAACGCTCACAAGGAAAAGCCATCCCGCCAGCCAAAGAATCTCGGCTGGCGGGATTTGCATTCAAGAGGCGTTTACCGCGCGAAACGTGACGGTATGGCCTAGAACATGTGCTCGTTGCGGATGATGACGTCGTTTTGCTGAGCCTCGGTGAGCTCGATGAAGAACGCGGAGAATCCGGCGATGCGGACGACGAGGTCCTTGTACGCCTCCGGATCCTTCTGAGCGGCCTTCATGACATCCGCGCTGACGATGTTGAACTGGACCTCGAGGCCACCGCGATCGAAGTAGCTCTGGACCATCTCGATGAGCTTCTGCTGGCCCTCGCCGGTCATCGAGTTCGGATGGACCTTGATGTTCAGCGACATGCCGTTGAGCAGCTTGTGATGGTCGAAGCAAAGCGTCGAGTTGAAGACGGCGGTGGGACCGTTGACGTCGCGTCCCTGAGCGGGCGAGGTGGAGTCTGCAACCGGGGTGCGCGCGAGGCGGCCATCCGGGGTTGCCCAGCACATCAGGCCCTCCTCGACGTGGGCTGCGCCACCATAGAGGCCGGGGCGGAAGAACTTGCAGCGCTTGCTGTTGTACTGGCCGAGCACGTCGAAGTACTTGCCGATGATCCAGCTCATCTGCTCATCCGCGTACGGATCGTCGTTGCCATAGTGCGGGCAGTCGTTGAGCAGCTTCTGGCGCAGCTCCTCGTAGCCCTCCCAGTTGGCCATGATGGCGTCGTACATCTCGCGGGTGGTGCAGATCTTCTCGTCGAAGCATGCCCACCTGACGGCAGTCAGCGAGTCGGCGACGGTGGCGAAGCCGTGGTTCGATCCGCCATAGGAGTTGTACTTGGCGCCGCCGCAAGCGCAGTCCTTTCCATTCTCCATGCAGCCGATCATGCCGAACGAGAGGACGGCGTGAGGCCTGTACCACATGCAGAGCATCTCGCCCCAGTTCATCATGGAGACCATGGCGTCCTGATGGACCTTCATCTGGGTGAGATAGGCCTCCCTGAACTGCTCGTAGCTCTCCATCTCATAGAGGTAGCCGGTCTCGACCGGGCCAGCCTTGCCGGTCATCGGGTTGATGCCGTTGTTGACCGTGCAGGTCATGAGGACGGAGACGCGCAGGTTGTGGCCGTTGCAGTAGGGCATGTCGTTTCCGCAACCGACTGCCTCCTGGCAACCGATGAAGCCGTAGTTGCGCGCATCCTCAAGCTCATAGCCATAGTCGAGCATCGCGGGGATGAGGACCTCGTCGTTCTGGAACAGCGGCAGGCCGCCGACGCGCTTGGTCATCTCGAGAGCTGCGATCCAGAGGTCGGCCGGGGTGTTCTTGTTGATGCGCAGCGAGGTTGCCGGATCGTGGAGCAGCAGGCGGCCGATGGTCTGCAGGCACATGTAGGTGATCGGGTTGGTTGCGTCCTCGCCGGTCTTGGGGTCGACGCCGCCGATGGTGACATGCTGGCCGGTGTTGCCGATGCCGATGGCCTGGGCCATCATCGCTGCGCGAGCGTAGCAGTAGCAGTTGAGCTTCAGGAAGAACGCATCGACGATCTCCTGGGCCTCGTCCATGGTGATGGTGCCCTCGTCGAGCTCCTTCTTGAGGAATGGCCACCAGAACTGGTCGACACGGCCGATTCCGATTGCGGGATGACGGGTCTCGAGCAGGAATGCCTGGTGATAGAAGATGTGGGTCTGGACAGCCTCCCAGAAGGTCCTCGGCGGATTCTCGGAGATCCAATCCATGCTGTCGGCACGGGAGAGAAGCTCGGCCTTGCGGACGGGATCCTCGCAGGTCTCTGCCTTCTCGCGGGCGGTCTTCGCATAGTTCTTGACCATGTTGATGCAGCCGTCGGCAGCGAGGACTACGGACTTGTAGAACATCCACTTCTCGGCATCGTCGCCCATGAGCCAGCCGCGATGCTCGTCGAGCCAGCTTTGAGCCCAGTCGCGATAGTACTTGTAGCCGTGCTCGATGATGTTGTTGTAGCCGGCGATGAGGTGGCCCTCAGGGGTGAATCCGAGGAACGGAGGTCCCATGATGGTCGCGCCATCCTGATAGAGCATCTCCGGGCCCCACTCGGGAACGTATGCATTGAGGTGCGCGGTGATGGACTCGTCCTTCCAGAACTCGTGAGCCTCCTCGAGAGCCGCCATCGTCTCATCGGAGACCTCGGTGCGCTCGTCGACGAGCAGACGGGTCCAAACGCCCCTCTCGTCATCATGCGACCACATATCCGAGAACTTGGGCTCCATGGTAATCCAACCGCAGGCGTCATCCTCCGGCCACCAGCCGTGACCGAGGAAGTTCTGGCCAAAGTTGCCGAAGATGACCTCGAAGTCCTCGACGAGAGTCGTCATATTGGAGAGGACCCTGTTCGTTGCGGTTGCCTTCTTGATGGCCACCGGGTAGTTCTTGAGCTCCTTGTAGGTGTCGGTGACGATCTTGAGACGCTCGGCGTCGATGATGATCGTCCTATCCCTGATGAGCTCGCGCATCTCGAGGATACGCGAGGTGATGGGCGCATACTTGTCGGTGCCCTCGGGGAAGATTGTCATGTTGTTGCGTGCGCTGTCGTTTGACATGGCATATTCCTTTCAATTCGATCTTTAAAAACTCGCATCAATTATCCGCTGTCCCGCCACGCAGGTTCAACTGCGTAGCGGGACAAATTAACCAAAGATGAAGCGCAATGGGCAAATCATCAACTTAGAACATGTGCTCGTTCCTGCTGATAACGTCGTTTTGCTGCTCCGGAGTCAGCTCGATGAAGAATGCCGAGAAACCTGCGATGCGGACGATAAGGTCCTTGTATGCCTCCGGATCCTTCTGAGCGGCCTTCATGACATCCGCTCCGACGATGTTGAACTGGACCTCGAGGCCACCACGATCGAAGTAGCTCTGGACCATCTCGATGAGCTTCTGCTGGCCATCGCCCTTCATCGAGTTGGGATGGACCTTGATGTTCAGCGACATGCCGTTGAGAAGGTGATGGTGGTCGAAGCACAGCGTCGAGTTGAAGACCGCCGTCGGGCCGTTGACGTCGCGTCCCTGGCAAGGCGAGGTGGAGTCTGCAACCGGGGTGCGCGCGAGACGGCCATCCGGGGTTGCCCAGCACATCAGGCCCTCCTCGACGTGCGCGGAGCCGCCATAGAGGCCAGGACGGTAGAACTTGCAGCGCTTGCTGTGGTAGTGGCTCAGGATCTCGAAGTACTGGTCGAGGACCCAAGTCATCTGCTCGTCGGCGTACGGATCGTCGTTGCCATAGTGCGGGCAGTCGTTGAGGAGCGTCTGGCGCAGATCCTCGTAGCCCTCCCAGTTGGCCATGACGGCGTCGTACATCTCGCGCGTGGTGCAGATCTTCTTGTCGAAGCATGCCCACTTGATCGAGGTGAGCGAGTCGGCGACGGTGGCGAAGCCGTGGTTCGATCCGCCGTAGGAGTTGTACTTGGCGCCGCCGCGCGTGCAGTCGGTGCCGCTCTCCATGCAGCCGATCATCGCGAACGACAGGACCGCGTGCGGACGATACCAGTAGTTGAGCGCCTCGCCCCAGTTCATCATCGAGACCATCGCGTCCTGGTGCAGCTTGAGCTGCTTGCGATAGGCTTCCTTGACATCCTCGAAGGTCTCCATCTCATAGAGATAGCCGCTCTGCATGTAGCCGGCCTTGCCGTTCATCGGGTTGATGCCGTTGTTGACGACGCAGGTCATGAGGACGGATGCGCGGATGTTGTGGCTGTTGCAATACGGCATGTCGTTGCCGCATCCGACTGCCTCCTGGCAACCGATGAAGCCGTAGTCGCGAGCATCCTCGAGCTCGTATCCAGCCTGAACCATCGCGGGAATGAGGACCTCGTCGTTCTGGAACAGCGGAAGTCCGCCGACGCGCTTGGTCATCTCGAGAGCTTCCTCCCACAGCTTTGCGGGGGTGTTCTTGTTGATGCGCAGCGAGGTTGCCGGGTCGTGCAGGAGCAGACGGCCGATGGTCTGGAGAAGCATGTAGGTGACGGGATTGGTTGCGTCCTCGCCAGTCTTGGGGTCGACGCCGCCGATGGTGATGTGCTGGCCGGTGTTGCCGATGCCGATGGCCTGCGCAATGCCCTCGGAACCACCTGGATAGTTGGTGTTCAGCTTGAGCATGAAGCCATCGACGATCTCCTGCGCCTGAGCCTCGGTGATGGTGCCCTCTGCGAGCTCCTTCTCCAGGAACGGCCACCAGTACTGGTCGAGGCGACCGATGCCGAGCGCCGGATGATAGGCCTCGAGCAGAACAGCCTCATGATAGAAGAAGTGGAGCTGCACTGCCTCCCAGAAGGTGCGCGGCGGATACTCGGAGATGTAGTCGAGGCGCTCAGCCTTGTCGAGCCACTCGGCCTTGAGGTCCGCGTCCTCGAAGGTGGCCGCCTTCTCGCGAACTGCGTCTGCATAGTGCTTGATCATCGTGGTGATGCCCTCGGTGACGAGCACTACCGAGTAGTAGAACATGTACTTGTCGGAATCGTCGCCCATGAGATAGCCGAAGTGATCGTCGATCCAGCCCTGAGCCCAATCGTGGTAGTACTTGATGCCGTTCTTGATGACGTTGTTGTAGCCGGCTACGAGATGGCCCTCGGTGCAGAAGTCCAGCGGCGGCGGGCCCATGATGGTGGCCTCGTCGGAGCAGCAGATCTTGTCTGCCCAGTCGGGACGGAACGCATTGGCCTTTGCGACGTCGCACTCCTCATCCCAAAACGGCTTGTCGGCCTTAAGGGTGCGAATGACCTCGCCGGGAACCTCCATCTTCTCGTCGACGAGAAGGCGGTGGTACATGTCGTTCTCCTCATCGTAGCTCCAGATCTTGGAATGCTCGATCTCGAAGAAGATCCAGTTGGTGCCGCCGAGCTCTGGCCAGTACGGTGCGCCGCCGAATGCTGCGCCGAGGCCGCCGAAGATGATCTCGAAGTCCTCGACATGGGTGGTCATCGTCTTGAGATGCTCGGAGTTGGCAAGCGCCCTCTTGATGATCGGAGGATAGTTCTTGCACTCCTTCCAAACCCTGGTGACAGTCGAAAAACGCTCTGCATCGGGCTTGATGACGCGGTTCCTGATCAGCTCGCGCATGCGAAGGACGCGCGGGGTGATCGGGGCATACCTATCGGTGCCCTCTGGGAAGATCGTCATGTTGTCGATAACGCTTTGATCGCTCATGAAACACTCCTTTGGTTGCAGTCTTTCCTTTATACATAGACTCTTTATTTATAACATTCCGTGCGCGCGTTAAGCAATAGAGGAATAATACATTTGTCAACTAGCGCGACCTCCCCAGTATCGCGCCGAAAGCTGAGAACTACCTGCAAGAAGACGAGGGGTTCCCAAGGCCATGGTGTGACGGGTTGCGCAAGCGATCGGAATGGCCAAAAACTGGACTTTTGTACGATTTCGGCCATTTTCGTGCTTGCGCTGACCATTTTTCCGACTTTTGTACGATTTTTCTAAGGGGCTTCGGCATCGCAAAAACGGACAAGCCCTCTGACCTGCGGTTTTGCCATGGCGAGCGCTGCGCTTACGAGAAGCGCTGCGAGAAATCGTACATAACTCGGTTTTTTGGCCACCGATGGGGCGCGAGCACGGAAATCGTACATTTCGGCGTTTCTTGGACACGGATATGCCACCGCTCGATTCTCGAAACGCGCCTCGGCATGGAAAAGGGACGCCGACCTGAGTCGGCGTCCCTTGAGTTGGCCCTTGTGCAAGCTCGAGCGCTTTGGGCGATCGCTCGACTACTTCTTGGCGCGATCCCAAACTGCGCCGGTGTCGAGGCCCCACATCTCATAGAGTGTGTTGTAGAAGGGCGGGCGCGGGAAGTCGAACTTCATCTCGCGCTTCATGCCGCGATATCCACCCTTGGTCTCCATCTCCATGAGGCCGGCATGGATCTCGGAAAGCTTCGCGATCGGAACGGTGAGGATCGACTCGTTGTCCTCGGCCATCGCGCGCTCTTGGTCGCCCGGGTCCGGGAAGGTGACGCGATACTTGCCGTCGTTCATCGGGGTGACAATCGAGTGGATGCACGAATCGATGAAGTCGAAGGTGTTCTCCATCATCTTTCCGGTCATGACCTTGGTCGCTCCGATGGCGTTGCGGAGCTGGAAGTTGTTGTCGAAGCTGAACAGGATGACGTCCGGAACGAACGGCGCCGTCTGCGCAGGAGCCATCCACATGCCCTCGAACTTGCCAACCTCAAGCCTCGGGAAGCCCGCGAAGAACTCCCTCGCCTTGTCGAGATCGGGGATGCCGATGAACTTGGCTACGATCTCGAACTCCTCGGTACCGGGCTCGCAGGGCACATGGCCGAGACCGATGAGCGGATTCCAGCACCAATGGTCGAGCTTGTTCATGTAGATGCTCTTGCCATCCCTCTTGGTCTGCGCAAGCGCCTGGCACAGCGCAACATGCTCGCCATAGTCCCTCTTCGGACGGGTGACCTCCTCTGGAACCTCCGACTCGTCCTCGATCATGCGGATAGCCTGGGGGTTGAGCCTGAGCTCGAGCACCTCGATGATGTCATTTACTTGCTGGTGAATCTCTTCAATGCTGAAATCCATGAGCATCTCCTTCTTCCGTGGCTTTACCTGTATTCCCAGATGTGACTCAACTGTCTCGAAAACCTTCAATCCATAAGCACACTTTACCATAGCGGCAGCTCATACCCTGATTCAATATGCAGTGATTATGTATTAATTTGCGAAGATTGCGAAAGCAAGCCCGAAAAGCAGCTATCCCACCAGCTGTTGCCAACTGGTGGGATAGCGTTTAAGCGAATCGCTCCGAGCCCTGGTTCAAACCTATCGGCTTAGAACATGTGCTCGTTACGGCTGATGACGTCGGTCTGCTGCTCGGGGGTGAGCTCGACGAAGTAGGCGGAGAATCCAGCGATGCGGACGACGAGGTCACGATAGTTGTCCGGATCTGCCTTTGCCTTCTTCATGACATCGGTGCCGACCATGTTGAACTGGACCTCGAGGCCGCCGCGCTCGAAGTAGCTCTGGACCATGTCGATCAGCTTGCCCTTGCCATCGCCAGCAAGCGAGGACGGGGAGATCTTGATGTTGAGAGCCATGCCGTTGAGCAGCGGATGGTGGTCGAAGCACAGCGTCGAGTTGAAGATCGAGGTCGGGCCGTTGACGTCACGTCCCTGTGCAGGCGAGGTTGCGTCTGCGACCGGCAGGCCGGAGAGACGGCCGTCCGGGGTTGCGAAGCACATCATGCCCTCTTCGACGTGAGCGGAACCGCTGTAGAGGCCAGGACGGAAGAACTTGCAGCGCTTGCTGTGATAGTGGCTGAGGATCTCGTAGTAGTTGTTGATGCACCAAGCCATCTGCTCGTCCGCATACGGATCGTCGTTTCCATAGTGCGGGCAGTCGTTGAGCAGCGTCTGGCGGAGCTCCTCGTGGCCCTCCCAGTTGTCCATCCATGCATCGTAGAGCTCGCGGGTGGTGCAGATCTTCTTGTCGAAGCAAGCCCACTTGATGGTGGTCAGCGAGTCTGCGACGGTTGCGAAGCCGTGGTTGGACCCACCATAGGAGTTGTACTTGGCGCCACCGGCGGTGCAGTCAACGCCAGACTCCATGCAGCCCTCGAGGCCGATCGAGAGGAGTGCGTGCGGACGATACCACATGTCGAGCATCTCGCCCCAGTTCATCATGGAGACCATGGCGTCCTGATGCAGCTTGAGCTGGGTGAGGAACGCGTTCTGAACCTCCTCGAAGCTCTCCATCTCATAGAGGTAGCCGCTCTGATAGCTGCCAGCCTTGCCGGTCAGCGGGTTGATGCCGTTGTTCAGCGCGCAGGTGAGAAGGACGGAGACGCGGACGTTGTGGCTGTTGCAGTACGGCATGTCGTTTCCGCAGCCGACTGCCTCCTGGCAACCGATGAACGCGTAGTCGCGAGCGTCGCGAAGCTCATAGCCGGCCTCGACCATGGCGGGGATGAGAACCTCGTCGTTCTGGAAGAGCGGCAGGCCGCCGACGTACTGCGCTGCGGTGATGCAAGCCTCCCAGAGCTCTGCCGGGGAGTTCTTGTTGAACCTGACCGAGACGGTCGGGTCGTGGATGAGCAGACGGGACAGCGAGTTGAGGAACATGTAGGAAACCGGGTTGGTTGCATCCTCGCCGGTCTCGCGGTCGACGCCAGCGATGGTGACGTGCTGGTAGGTGACGCCCATGCCGGTTGCGTTAGCGATCTGCGACGGGCCGGAGTGCCAGAAGCAATGGAGCTTCAGGCAGTAGCCATCGATGATCTCCTGGGCCTGCTCCATGGTGATGGAACCCTCGTTGAGCTCCTTCTCCAGGAACGGCCACCAGTACTGGTCGAGACGACCCATGCCGTTGGCCGGAGGACGATGCTCGAGCTGGATGGCCTGGTTGTAGAAGACGTGCGCCTGGATGGCCTCC
>JAILQZ010000049.1 GCA_024698685.1 bacterium | reverse complement strand
CGCCGATCTAGAGCAAGCCGCCGTGCGCGATCAGGTACATCTTGGAGGGTTGGATGACGCCCGATGTCCAACGCGCCTTCACCCAATGCGGCGCGATGATGTACGCGTAGCGGCCCTGCGAGCCATCGTCGAGCTCCACGGGGACCGAGCGCGCGAACGCCGAGGCAACGCTGAGCCTCCAGCGGCTGTCCGCCGCTCCGTAGCTTTCTAGCAGGCCCATGAAGCGCGCACCGGCACCTTCCGAGAAGGTCTTCCGAACCGCCGCAGGCAACGCAACCTTGAACTGCACGTCGATGGCGAAGGTGCTGCCGATGCTGCCATCGGGAAACACGTCGAACTGAAAATCAACCGAACCTGGCGCAGCTTGGATGAGCGCAGACACCTGCGATAGCATGCCGTCGTCGTAGCCTGAGAAACCGACTTCGTCGAAAATATCCGCGATATGCTGGGGATTTGCCGCGCATGCAACCCTCTCACCCTTGCTCAGGTAACCGCAGACGCGCAACGGAAAGCCAGGGCGCCCGCGGAACATTCCGAAGAACGAGAGCGGCCAGCCTTGGGGCATGCGCGCGGCCAAGTCGAGGTAGAGCTGAGCGCGCTCGGGCTCCCCCACCGCCTCGAAAAACGGCTTCACGAGCTCGAGGTGCTGCCGCGGCTGGAAATGCACGGCGGCACGCGGCAATTCGGGCCGCTTCGTATCCAGCTCGAAGCCGCAGCCAGTATCGGGATATGCGTCGTGGATGCTGGCGAACCAGTCGATCATGTCCCCGGATCCCGCGGCTGCGGGAGATGGGATGCGCGTACCGAGGGCGTACTCGTTGCAGCCTACCGACACGTCTAGGGAAGGCTCGCCGATAAGGGGATGCTCGAAGTAGACGATGGGAAAGATCTCCCCCACCAAAAATGGTTGGGGTGCCGTGCGCTCTTCGGCGAGGCTGTCGCCGAAGAGCACCTCGCCGCGCCCTTCATCGGCAGCCCGGAGCAGCAGGACCTGATAGGCGTCCTTGTGAGATGGGATTCTCATTGCATACCTGCGGTAGGATTGCCCTCCGCGCAAAGCGGAGCGCGGAAGACTTCAAACCAGCTGCTGAGCGGGGCTCTACTTGCTTTCGCCTTCGCTCTCGCCCCAGTCCTTGTCCCAGCCGAGCTTATCATCGTCGGGCAGCATCATCTCGTGAGTAGGCCCAAGAACGCGACCGCCGCCGGCAACTTCCTCCAGCTCCTCGTCGGTGAGCTCCTGGCCCGCCGCCTTGACGTCCTCGAGAACCTCTTCAGGTGCCAGCTGATCTTTGATCTCTTCGGTCATCTCTTCCCTTTCGGTCGTTTAGCATCCCTTAAATTATAGCAAGGCGAATGCCGTCTCGACCCATGAATGGCCGATGCCGATGCTTATGCATCAAAACCCGATGCTGCCGCCCAGCAGGGAGGTAAGCGCGGCGCACGGAAAGCCCTCGGGAGGAAGACGGCAGAGCAGGCGCCGACACCAGCGCATCTACCTCAACAGCGGCTTCTTGCCCGTGGCTTCCACGATCGAAGGCTTGGCGGGCAGCTTCTCATACATCACCAGTCCGCGCAGCGAGAAGAACAGGCACACCGCGCCGGTGATGTAGTACCAGGGATTCTCGGCCAGCGTGAAGTAGTCGGGCGCGATGGCCATCCACATGTTGCACCAAGGGTTGAACGAGACGAGGACGACGCACACGAAGATTATGTTGAGGATTCTCGCGTTGCCCAAGCGGTAGCCGCGCTTCTCGAGCACGAGGCCAGGGACGATGGTGACCAGAACCTGCGTGAAGATCCAGAACTTCCACATGGTGGGATCGTGCAGCTCTGCGCGCAGCAGGTTGAGCGCCACGAAGAACGCAAGGGTCAGCAGGATGATGTTCGCGAGGCGCTTCCCAAAGCTCCAGTTTGAATCCCAGTTGAGCTCGCGCTCGTAGGTCATGGCCCGCTGAAGGCAATACGTCTCCATCGCAACCCATATGGCCTCGCCGATTGCAAGCAGCCCGAACATGTAGAAGTGATCGTAGGTCAGGAAGGCATGCAGGAACACCCAGATGCCCATGAAGTCGGCCGCCCAGTAGAAGCAGTGAAGCCACAGGGGGTACGGCTGGATGTGCTCGGTCTCTGTGAGGATGATGGGAACGATGTATACGAGCAGTCCGAAGATGACCGCCAAGATAACCGCTGTCAGCGTGAACGCGAAATCGGGCGAGCCCAGCGAAAGGTGCTCGATGAAGTGCTCGGGCAGGCAGTCGCCGGAGGGATAGCCGGCCACCAGCATCGCGATGAAAAGTCCCATTGTCATGCTCCTTAGCTCTATGCGGTTACCTGGGTTTTCAGGCAACCGAGCTTCCATTCGTCAGAAAATATAAGGCCGTACCTGCATGGGTTCAATAATCAGTAATAGTCAAATGATTAATATTAATCACATGACATATAATTGATGCGTCAAACAAGAGATGCGAAAGGCGGAATCAGCCATGTACCGCACTTCGAACGACCTGAGGTTCGTGAAGAATCGCGAGGCGCTGCATCGCGCCTACATAGACTTGGTGAAGCAGAAGGGCACCGGAGCGATCTCCGTGAAGGAGCTAACCGAGCGCGCGAGGGTGAACCGCATGACGTTTTACTCGCATTACGACGAGATCGGCGACATCTTGGCGGAGTACGTCGACGATATGACTAGGGCCATCTTGCAAGCTCGCGCAGCGGGTGAAGAGGCTGGGGTGAGTGCGCTGTTCGAGACGGCCACGGAGCTCATGCAAAAGGAGCTCGAATTCTTCAGGCTTGTAGCGCGCGGCGACGGATTCGACCAGTTCAGGAGCAGCTTCCGCGCTGCTTTCCGGCGGATCTTCGAAGAGGAGCTCAAGTGCTCCGTGGGTATCGAGGGAACATACCTCGCGGTCGCCGCCGACATGGTGGCCTCGGGGGTCACGTACGCATATCTGGATTGGCTTGCAGGCGAGTTCGGCGACTTGCAGCTCGAGGACATGCTCGCGTATTTCGAAAAGACAATCGGGCGGATCTCAGCCGCGTAGAGTGGGTTGGTGGACGGAAGATGCGGCCACTGCGACAGGGGCAACCGATCCCCTTGCTCCTGGTTTCGGAGTCGCCTCCCTCAAAGCCGCGGCTCCCTCAGCATCCAGATCCCCGATGTTCGACATAAACTCGACATTCGAACCTATGGTTGTGCGCACGCGTCTCACCAGGTCAAGGTA
>JAILQZ010000040.1 GCA_024698685.1 bacterium | reverse complement strand
TGAATGGCTATCACGTCGGGGTTGGAAGAGGTCCACTCGACGACGCTCCAAGACGAACCGACATTGGTTGCGCCGGAGCCGCACAGGAACAGGTCGGAGGTCACGGCGTCTAGCGACTCGTTCTCCTCCTTGATGAGGTCGGCGGTGAAGGCGTCGGCCTCAGCCTGCATCTGGGCCTTGAAGTAGTCCAGGTTCCAGCCGATCTGGACGGTGCGGCCATCGGTGTCGGCCGTAGCGCCGTTCAGCTCGACGGTGAACACGCAGTCGGAGACGTTCTCGACGTTCACGTACCCGAATGCGCTCTCCTTGTAGTGGATGGTGCCATCGGAATCGAGCGCCTCGGTCTCGCCGCAGGACTTCAAAGTGACCGTCATGCCCTCCTGCCATGCGTCATAATCCTTCATGACGTCCTTGACCGCATCGGCGACGTTCGTGTAACCGTTCGCATAGCGGATGGGGAACGCGTAGCCGGTGAACTGGGCAGCGACCGCATCGACCGCTTCCTGATCGGAGGGATCGATGGACGGGATCGCCTTGGCGAGGTTCTCGGCATCGGCGCCCAGCGGGTCGTCGGTGCGGTTATGGGCCTTCCTCCAGCTGCAACCGGAGACCGACGGGCATCCGCTCGTATCGTTTTCCGTGCTGAAGTAGAGCGCGCCGCTCTCGGTCTCATGCGTCTCGCAATTGGTGTCGACGTAGTCCACCTTGCCGAAGGCCTTTGCGGCGCCGCAATCGCTCGCATAGAGATTGCCGGAGATATCGTCGAACTTGTTCAAGCTGCGATAGTAGCCTGCGATGGCGCCGACGGCATCGGCCTCATCGGCCGTGGCCGCCAAGGCGCCGGTGAAGGTGTTGTCCTTGAATTGGTACTTGGTGTTGTCCCAGGTCTGTGCGATGGCGTTGCCGCCCAGGATGCCGCCGACCTTATTTCCTCCGGTGACGGAGCCGGTGACGCTATTGCCAACCAGCTCGAGGGATCCGGCGTTGGGAGCGGTGGAGTTGACGTAGCCGGCACCGGCGATTCCGCCGACGTAGTCGCCCGTGGCGACGACGCTGCCGCCGAAGGTGGAGTTGCTCACCCCAACGGGCGTGCCCATGGAGTTGGCGCGCATGCCGACGAATCCACCGACGTAGCTGCCGCCCTTGACCGTGGCGTTGCAGGTGCTGTTCTCGATGACGCCCTGGAAGCGCCCTGCGAAGCCGCCGATGTAGTCGAGGTCCCCGCCGTAGCCAACCGTGACCCCTTCCTCAACCGTGCAGTTGGCGATGGTGGTCATGAAGCCTGCGGAAACCGCTCCGTAGGGGTTGACTGGGGGCACGCAGTCGACGAGGCCGCTGCGCAGCGTGGAGCTGCCGCTCTTGAGCGTGATGTTGTCGAGGGTGAGGGCGGGCGTGTTGACGCCGGTGATCTGCATGTTGTCGACCAAGCCGGCTCCTGCGATGCGCTCGCCGTAGATGTTGAGGTTGCTGACCGTTGCGCCATTGACGAAACCGAGGAGCGGACGGCAGTCTGCGGGAACCGTGACGGTGTGGTTGCCGCCGTCGAGGTTGCCGGAGAAGCAGTTGTCCTTGGAGGTGCCGATGGGCGTCCAGTCGCTGGAGAGCGTGATGTCGGCATCCTGCTTCAGATATGCGCCCGCGAGCGTGTCTCCGCCGGCGACGATCGCCTTAATGGTGTCGTAGTCGGAGGCGGTCTTGATCAGGAACGGGTCCTCCTGGGTGCCCGATCCCTCGAATGGCGAGTTGATTGTGATTGGCTGCTCCACCGTCAGGCCGCCATAGGAGGCGATGATGGCGTTGTCGGCCATCTTCAGAGCTCCGGAGGGCGTGTAGGTGAACTCGTCAGCGCCGACGACCTTCTCACCGCCATCGGCGAAGGTTGCCTTTAGCGTCATTCCCGCAGGATCGAAGCTCTCGCCCGCGTCATAGGTGGTCTTGGTGGGCGGAGTCGCGATGACCAGCGTGGCGGGCTGCTCGGTGCAGTGGATGGTGTAGACGGTGTTGATCGCGCCGCTGTCAATGGGGCCGCTCACCGTGATCACAAGGTCGTAGCCGCGATCGGTCCACACGGGAGTCACCGTTGCGGTGCCCTTGTTGTCCACCGACTGGCCGGCGACATCGAGGATGGCCGCATTGCCCAGCGCAGTGTTGCTGATGGTTGGGGTGACGGCAAGTTGAGCGTCAGCGGGAACGTTGGCGGTGTATTCGTAAGTCGTCTGCGCGAACGTCGGACTGAGAACGACTGTCTCGTCACCGTTCTTCACGACGAGGGTATTGAGGTTGGCCTGGCGCACGATGTTGACGATGTATGCCTCCTGACCGTCTACCTTGATGGTAACGGTGTTGCCGTTGAACGAATTGGAAGCGAGGGAGTTCGCGAGGGAGACCCCGCTGCCGCCGGAGGTGATCGTCTTTGTCTGCTCGGCTCCGGAGGTGGCGTGCGGATAGACCGCCGTGATGGTGCCGGAGGCGGAGTCGGCCAACGTTGCGAAAGCATATCCGAGCGTTCCCAGATTGGCAGCGGCTACTACCGTGTAGGTCTTCGTTGCCGAATCGAACTCGGGATCGAGCTCGCGTAGGGCGCTGGTTGCCGAAGAGCTGGAGTGGAACTCGAGCTTGCTGAGCTGCAGCTCTGCCGGAACCTCGGGCTCGGGCGCATCGGCCTTCTCCCAGGCAAGACCCGGGGTCGCCTGCGCCGGATCGAGCTCGGAGCCGGCGACGAAGGCGCTGCCGAGCAGAGCGAGGAAGTCGGCGGAGGCCATCTCGTCGGCGGTCTTCGCGACCGCAGCGCCATCGCCGGCGCTGGTGCCGATGCCGCCGTCAGGAGCGCCCTCGAGATAGTAGTTGCTGCCGACCAGCGTTGCCTTGGTTGCAAGGCCGTAGCCACGCTCAAAGTCGCCACCGGACAGTACGCCGGCGTTGTAGCAATTGGTCAGCGTATTGGCGTTGTTGTTGCTCTTGTTGATGGAGACTATGCCGCTGATGTAGCAGTCGCCGGACATCGTAGCCTTGCCGCTGATCGTGCCGAGGTTGTAGCAGTTCTCGAAGGTTGCGATGCAGCCGCCACTGGTGGCGCCAAGATTGGCGATGCCGGAGGCGTATCCGCTGCTACCCGAGGTGCTGATGTTGCCCTTGTTCACGCAGTTGATGAAGGCGGTGGGGTCGTCGGCTCCACCAGCGCCTACGCTGGCGACGATACCGGCAACCCTGCCGCTGGTATCGGTTGTTGAGACGTTCGCGAGGTTGCGCACGTTCTCGAATGTCGCACCGTAGCTCGTGTTGGCGACGGCGGCGACGTTGTACTGATCGCTCTCGATGCTGCCTGCCACCGTGAGGTTCTTGATGGTTGCCTCACCGCGAACGTAGCCGAACAGACCCACAGCCGAGCCTGTCGTGCTGGTGCTGATCGCGCCGATCGTAATGGTGTGGCCTTGGCCGTCAAACGTGCCGGCAAAGCGCTTAGCATTGCTTGCAAGGCCGATGCAAGTCCAGCCGCCTTCAACGTTGGAGATGTCGATGTCGGCACCAAGAAGAACCGTGCGGCCATTGAAGGTGTCGCCGGCGTTGACCGCATCGCGGAAGCTCGCAAGCTCCTCGGCGGTGGTGATGGTCAGCGCGGTGCCGTGGATGGTGATGGTGTTGCTCGCCACGTCAGCAGAGACGTTGGTCTCGATCTGATGCGACGCGTGCACGCGGCACTGGTAGTCGGTGTCGCCCACTGCGACCGTTGCCACGTAACTCTCCTCGGTAGCGCCCTCGATGGCCACGAAGTCGGTGTCGCCCTCGCCCTTCTTGTACCACTGGTAGTAGAGCTGATCGCCCACGGCGGCAACCTGCGCGCCAGAGGCGTTGAAGGCGACCGTGGTGGTCTCGCCGGCGGTGACCACGCCATCCTCAGCAGCGGGATCGGAGGAGATGGCGAAGTCTCCCACAGGAGCCTGGGCATCCTCGGTGTAGACCTGGATTGCGGCCGGCTTGCTGGCAGCGGAGCCAACAGTGTCGGTGGCAACGCAGTAGTAATAGACCGTGCCGGCAGCCGCAAGGTCGCTGGCATCGGGGGTATAGGTGGAGGCGAAGCCGCCATCGGCAGCCGTGCCTTCTGCGGATTCGGTTACCGCGGTGGCGTTGGCGATGACGGCAGCGGCATCGGCCAGCTCGCCGTTATCGGATTTGTACCATACGAAGCTGAGAGGAGCCCCTGCCTTGGATGCAGCGGTAGCGGAAAGCGCGGTGCTCTGCGGATCGCCAGCCTTGTAGGTGAAGCCTTCGGGATTGACCGAGAACTTGGGGACGGCTGCGCCGATCTCCATGTCGAGCTTGATGTTGGCGCGATAGTTCACGGTCTTGCTGATAGCCGAAATCGCAGCATCGGGGTCGGTCTTCGCGGTGTTGTCGTCGGCATACAGCCCCGTCTTGCCTGCGGTCGCGTAATAGCCGAGGCTGCCGTTGTAGCTGCTGGCAGACCTGACCACCATGATCACAAGATTGCCGTTGGAGCTGTCGTACTCGAAGGGAGTGCTGAGCTCGATCCTCTCCCAGCCAGCCTCGGAGCCGATGGTGCCATTGGTTGCCGAATAGACGAGCGTCCGTTCGCTCATGGCCAGGCCCGTGCTCGAAGGGGTCGTCTCGTTCGTGTAGCCCATGTAGATGTCGAGGCTGGTGAACGCGACTCCGCTGCTCACTGGAGCGCTGACGTTGTAGGAGATCGCATTGATGGTTCCGCTATCGACGGCCTGTCCCTCGAACGCTATCTCCTCGGCAGAGTAGATGCTCTGCGTCACGGAGTTCTTGTAGTAGGTATGGAACGGAACACCGTTGCCTTGCGTGGCGCTCGTGGTGCCGGTGCCGATCTCGACCTCGATCTCCTCGGATGCCGTGGCCGACTTGATCGTGAAGGCGAATGTCTGAACGGCATCGTCGCCATAGCCGTTGTGCGCAGTCACCGTCACCGATGCCTCGCCAGCCTCAGCGGGGGTGCCTGAGATGGTGTTGGTTGTCTCGTCGAAGGCAAGGCCCTCGGGCAGACCGCTCACGCTGATGGTTGGGGCAGGGACGCCGGTTGCCTCGATGGTGGCGCTATAGGCCTTGCCCACCTTGCCGTTGGGAAGGCTCTCGGTGGTGATGGCCGGGGCCTCGGTAGTGATCGCCAGGCTAAGGGTCGCCGTTGCATCGGGCTCGAAGCCGTTGGCAGCCGTGATGGTCACCGGGAAGGTGCCCGCCTCGGTGGGAGTGCCGGAGATGGTCAGCGTCTCGGCATCGAATGCCAGCCCCGCGGGCAGGCCGCTAACGGTGACGGTGGCCGCCGGGTTGGCCTTGACCTTGATGGTGGCGCTATAGGCCTCTCCCAGGTTGCAAGACGGAAGGCTGGTCGTCTTGATGATCGGCGCGCCCTCGCCCGTGTCCTCTTCGATCACGAACTGAGTGTTGGGACGAGAGGAGGCGACGCTGTACGCCGAAGAGCCCATGAACGAAGCGCTGTCCGCATAAGTTGCGCTATCGGAGTCGCTCTGCTTGTAGATGACCACGCCCTCGGCACTCGTGCAATAGTAGTTCACCTTGGTGTCCGAGTTCGACTGGCGCACCATGAGAACGAGCAGATTGCTCTCGCCGTCATACTCGAACGGCTCATCGAAGGCGATGGTCTCCCATCCCGTCGAAGAGCCCAGACTCGGGGCGCCCGAGTAGACAAGCGTCCAGCCGTCATCTGGCGCGAGAGCGGTCGAGTTGAGACTCGTCGCAGTCGTATGCCCCATGTAGAACTTCACGGATGTAGCCTGGTTGGGGCCACCAGAGTCAACGTTGTAGGCAATCGACTGGATCGAACCGGCCATTCCTATCTCGTCAGCAGTGTAGAGCGTCTCCACACCGCCGTTCTTGTAATACGAGCAATAGGGGATGTTGTACTGCGTACTGGTTCCATCGCCGATCGTCACTGCGGTTCCGGAGTCGTCAGCGTAGGCTTTGATGCCGCCTGCCGCAGACAATCCGAACGCGACCGCTGCTGCCAGCATGGCCAGCAGGATCTTCAGTCGCGATGACGTCTTTGTCTTGCTCATCTCTCTCCTTTCAACAAATGCTGTTCTTTCTTGCTTGCGTGCTTCAAGGCTTCGTTTCATCTGCAAAAAGCAAACGGGCCGCAGCATCTCCCGATGCCACGGCCCGTATTCGCCGACCTCATGCAACCGCCACGCGCACATCGGGGCCGCGTAGGCCGGAAGCCCACGCGCCAAGCGCACGGCAGCATGCCTTCGCTGCGTATACCGAGGGTTTTCCCGCCCTCAAACAGCTTCCATCACAGCAGGTCTTCTGGCTTGCGCCTTCCCGATGGGCCCTGACGGGCTCCATGCACGCGCGACATCCTGCCTTCCCGGGCTCCACCCCAGTGACTGCTCGACGAACTCTCGACCTCGCAGCGGATGCCGTGCTGGACGCTTACAGCGGCGGGTACCGCTCGGGACTCTCACCCGATTCCCTAGCCGGCTGGGTGCCGGCCACCGATCGGCCTCGCCCGCTTTCGACGGGCTGGTCCGCGGTGCTCTGCAACGGCTTATTCAGTTGTTAAGACGCACAAACGTGCAGGGGCAGACGGGCACCCCTCCACACTGCGGGATTTTAGCACCGCGAAGCACCAGTGAGCCCCTGCAGCCGAAGATGGACAATTCTGGAAAAGTTATGTCGGGCGAACGCGGCTTTTGCCCTACGAGCGCAGCTGCGATTCGGGTTTCGACCCTGCGCGATCGCCTCAAGCCCGGTCGGCATGGCCATTTTTTCGACTTATGCGAAGTTTTTCGAGCGAATCTCGAATTCGCAAAAACGGACAACCGCTTTGACCTGCGGTTTTGCTGAAACGCGCATCGGATTTCGGCAAGCCACTGAAAAGAATTTCGCATAAGTTGAATTTTTGGCCATCGCTCTGGCAAGAATCGCGAAAACTTCGCATAAGTCGAAATTTTGGTCATGGACCCAATCGCAATTTCATTGCTCACGCGCGCGTGAACATCTATAGGAGTTGCGCGGCAGGCGCTGAGGCCCGCCGTCGGGCACGGAGCTCGCACCTCTGGCTCGTAGCCCCTCCCCCCCCTAGACGTAGGAACGGCGTCTCGTTGCCGAGACGCCGTTTCATCCGGACTTCCGTCGCACCTGGCTGGCTTAGAACTGGTCCTCGTACTGGCCATCCACCTCGCCATAGTATTGGTCCATGAACTTCGTGTACCTGCTCTCGTACAGAAGGTCGGCTGAACCCGTGGGGCCATTCCTGTTCTTGCCGATGATCACCCGACCGATGCCGAGCGGAGGGCGGCTCTTCGAGCTTTCGGCCTCGTTTTCGCTCAGCGATCGGTCGATGAACATGACGACGTCGGCATCTTGCTCGATCGAGCCTGACTCGCGGAGGTCGGAGAGCTGGGGAACCCTGTTCTGCCGCTCCTCAACGCGACGGCTGAGCTGTGAGAGGGCGATAACTGGGACCTTGAGCTCCTTGGCGAGCATCTTGAGCCCGCGCGAGAATTCGGCGACCTCGAGATGACGGTCTCTTGCGAATCCCTTCGCCTCCATCAGCTGCAGATAGTCGACGATGATGAGCCCGCTCTCTGCGTTATGGAGTTGCCGGCGCGCCTTAGCGCGAAGTTCCATAACCGAAAGCGAAGGCGTGTCGTCGATGCTGAAATCGAACGAGCTGAGGGTGTCGCACGACTGGATGATGGCCTCCCAATCAGCCGTGGTGAGATTGCCACGGCGCATCTTGGAGAGGTCGACGAGCGCCTCGGTGCACATGACCCTCTGGATCAGCTGATCGGAGGGCATTTCAAGGGAGAAGAAAGCCACCGAAGTGCCGGCCTTTGCGGCGTTGACCGCGATATTCAGCGCGAGCGACGTCTTGCCGACGCCTGGCCTGGCAGCGATGATGATGAGGTCGCCTCCGCGCATTCCCGCGAGGATCCTGTCGATGTCCCGGAAGCCAGTCGGCACGCCCTGCATGTGGGTCTGCTGACGCGAGAACTTCTCGAGGTTGTCGATCGTGACGTTGATCAGATCGCCCATCGACTGGAACGAGCTCTTGATCTGGCTGTCGGTCACCTCGAAGATGAGCTTCTCCGCCTCCTCCACCACCTGCTCGGTGTTGTCGGGGGCATCGTAGGAGAGCGCGCTGATCTTGGTGGCAGCCATGATGAGCTTGCGCAGGAGCGCCTGCCGGTTGACGATCTCGACGTGGCGCTGCCAATTTGCCAGTGCGAACGAATTGTCCGCCAGTTCGAGAATGTATGCCTTGCCGCCGATGCTCTCGAGCTCCCCCTTGGCGCGCAGGCGCTCGGCGAGCGAGATCTGATCGACCGCCACCGCGTCCGAGTAGAGCTCGGTGATGGCCGTGAAGATCTTCTGATGCGAAGGCCTGTAGAAAGCATCCGCCTTGATTTGGAGGATGGCTTCCTCGAGGATATCAGGGTCGAGGATGACCGCGGCGAGCACCGCCTTCTCCGCTTCGATGTTCTGCGGAATCACCTTTTCCCTGAACGTGGCGTTCGAATCGTACACGCTCTCCTGGTAGGTTGTCTCGGTTGCAAACGGCATGTTAAAAAGCACTCCTTCTTGAACTGCGAAACGTATGATAGCAAAGATCATCGGACAAAAAAGAGGCGCCAGGCGCCCGTTTTGAAGCAAGAAAACGGATGTGCACAGCAACGCACCAGAAGTGCAATGCGGTTGTTGAAAAATAAAAGGCGATTTAGCCAGCTTTGTCAGCTTTTCACACTTTTCACAATACAAGTGATTTCAATTGGTCACAATTTAAGATTTTTTTGGAAATTTTTTTGATTTTGTTTGGATGCCGTTCAGATGTAGTTCAGGTATCGTTCGGCGGCAGCGGATGCTATTATCAGGCGAATAGAGCGCGTGGCTCGTCGCATTGCGCGAAGCGCCCGGCAAGCACGATGGGAATGTCCGAGAGGATGAACGACGACTGTGGCCAATCAGCGGTTGAGATTTCCAGAGCTTGATGCATTTCTGCCGATAAACCCCGGTTTTTCAGGCGTAATCTTCGATTTTGACGGCACTCTGGTCGACTCGATGGGGGTTTGGTACGAGGTCGACCAGCGCTTCTGCGAAACCTACGACATGCAGCTCCCCGACAACTACGTTCAGGAGATAGCGGCGCTCGGATTCCGGGAAACCGCACAGTATTTCTACGATCATTCGAACCTCGACATGACCGTCGAGGAAATCGGAGAAAAATTCAACGAGATGGCCGTTTATGCATATTCGCACACTGTGAAATGTTTTGACGGGGCTGTGAAATATTTGCAAAACTTGAAGAAAAGAGGCGCTAAAACGGCAATTGCCACATCTGTGTCAAAACATCTCCTGAAAGCCTCTATGCAAGCCAATGGATTCGAGGAGCTCATCGATGCAGTCGCGTTCTGCGATGAATGCGGCTCCAACAAGCACAGCAGCGACGTCTACGAGCTGGCCGCGCGAAAGATCGGATGCGCTCCAGAGGAGTGCCTGGTCTTCGAGGATGTGGCCGTCGCGATCGAGAGCGCCAAGCGCATCGGTATGACGGCGGGCGCTATCCACGACCGCCACTCCTTCCGCAACGCCGAGCGCGTCCGCGATGTGGCCGACTTCTACCTCGAGTCCTTCGCTCCCCTGGTCGAGGCTCTCGAGACGCAAGGGGACTAGCCGCGGCAGCGACCTGACGGCGGCCGGAGCCCCTCATGGCTCCGCCCCCAACGACCAGCGCTCATCGTCCGTCCCCGTGGCTAAAAATCGCCGTTTTGCACGATTTCGGGCTCCGCGCCACCATCGGTGACCAAAATATCGAGTTATGTACGATTTTCTCTGCGCTGATCCGAAAACCCGGCGCTCGCCACGGCAAAACCGCAGGTCAGAGGGCTTGTCCGTTTTTGCGATGCCGAAGTCCCTTGGAAAAATCGTACAAAAGTCGGAAAAATGGTCAGCGCAAGCCCGAAAAGGGCCGAAATCGTGCAAAAGTCCAAATTCTGGCCGCGTCGGAGAGGCAGAATTTCGCATAATGCGGAAAATTGTCCACGTTTAGCGAGCTCGGGCGCAAAGAAGGGCCGCCTCTTAGCGGCCCAGCAAGCGCTCATAGGGAAACTGGCGGAGGAGGAGGGATTCGAACCCTCGAGACGGGGAGCTCCCGCCTAACGGTTTTCGAGACCGCCGCATTCAACCACTCTGCCACCCCTCCGCGGGATGGAATCAAAAAGCGCTTGCGCGCTGGGAATTCAAATGGCGGAGAGCTAGGGATTTGAACCCTAGATACGGTTTTTTGCCGTATACACGATTTCCAATCGTGCGCCTTCAGCCGCTCGGCCAGCTCTCCGCATCAATATCGTCTGCTCCTCGCGACGTGGCGCAAATCGCAGTAAAACGCAGTATAGCATCAAACAAGGGCGCTTGCATGTCGCATTTCGCCCATACGGCAAAGCGGCTGAACTATGCGCTGTTTGGCGTGGATTGGCGCGCGGCGGGTGGGCCAGCAGATGTGGAGAGGCGCGCATCCTTTGGTTGGCCGACGGGCTAGAAGCCCGCCCCCTAGATCTCCACCTCTTCGGGGAATTCGCGCAAATCCGGGTGCAGGCCGTTCGAACCCTCGGGCAGCCCGACCTGCTCCGAAGTCATGATCGCGAACCTTCCCGTAGCCTCCATCGCCACCGAACCGTCGGCAAGCAGGATGCACCCTTCGGCATCGAATGTCCGTGAGCGCACCTTCACGACACGCGCCACGGCCCTGATCTCCTCCCCCAAAGGCACCGGCTTTCGGTACTTGAGGTTGAGCTCTATCGTGACGGCCTGCGCGTCGGGCTGAACCGCCAGCAGCGTGCGGCCGAGAGTCTCGTCGAGAATCGCCGCCGACACCCCGCCGTGCATGCGGTCGGGATAGCTCTGCAGCTTGGGGTTGGGCTTGAAGATGCCCATGAGGCTGCCATCGTCGAGCTCGAGATACTGCGCGTGCAGGCCGAGATCGTTCTCCTCCCCGCACACGAAGCACATCTCCGCAATTCCCTGCTGGTTATGAACCTTATGTAGCTCGCATTGATGCTTCAATGGAAATACCGCCTTTTCAAAGTGGTCCTTTGCTAAGATGCTAGTGACGGAAGGTGCGCAGCGCGCCGAGAACATCGTGAAAGGTTTTTGAGATGGCAGAAAAAGACGAGATGCTGTTCGATGATGCTGAACTGACCGACCTCGACCTCGAGGAAGCCCTCAGCAACCTGCTCTTCTACACGCTGGACGAGGCGATCACCAAGATGGAGAAGGCGGGCCAGTTCACCCCCTTCACGGTCTGCCTGAAGAATGACAGCGACGACGTTCTCGTCGAGACGCACCCGGGCGAGGATCCCGAGGAGTGCGGCCTTTCCGCCAAAGCCGCGATCAACCTGATCTCTCACGTCACGAGCGCCTACACCTACTGCTACGACGGCTACGTCGAGACCGAGGAAGACGGGCAGGTTGACGCGATCATCGTCGAGATCGCCAAAGCCGACGACAGCCTCTGCAAGGCTTATTGCCTCGCATACACGCTCAAGAACGGCGGCGATGAGATCGAGTTCGACAGCGGCCTTATCGACCTCGGCGACATCGAGACGATGTACGACCCGGATCTTGCGGGGGTCAAGCCGGAGTAGGCTGGCCTGGCACAAGGGCGCGCCATCGAGCGGATCCCATCTGATTGCGATTGACCACGCGGCCGCGGAGGCTAGCGCTAGCTGCGGCGGCGGGCGGTGTCTGCCGCGCGTGTCGGGAAGAATTTGCCCTCAAAGCTATCCAGCGCCTGAACCAACGCATCCTTGACCAAGGGATCCTTCTCGTCCTTGACGATCTTGCATATCTCGAACGAGGCCTCCTTGCTTCCCAGCGCCACGCAGAGCTTGACAGCGGCGTACCTCATGCTCGGCAGGGAGTCGAAGAGCGCATCGTATATCCAGCGCTTGGCGCGGTCGGGATGCGGCTCGCTCAAGCTCCTCATGGCCTCGATGGCGATGAGCGGCCTGTCGTTGGCGCAGTAGGCCTCGACGATCTCGATCTCCTCCTCGTTCTCGAGCGGAAGCAGCTGTATCGCTGCCGCGAAGGTTCCAGTGTCGTCGACCTGCATCAGCTTGTCGGTGGCCTCCTTGAGCATCTCGTAAGCCACCGTGACATCGGCGTTGCGGAACCTGCGCAGATGGTCGAGCAGGGAGCGCGTTGCGTAGATCGCGCGGCGGCGAATCCACGCGCGCGGCGCGTCGAAGAGCTGCAAGAGATAGGGAATCCCGTCGATGCCGGCGCCGTAGAAGCCGGTGATGGCGGACTTCGCGACCTTGGGATCGCTGGCGAGCAGGCACCTTAGCAGAGCCTTGTAGCCCTCGGGGGTCTGCGTGCATCCCAGCAGCTCGAGGGCGATGAATTGCGCCGGGGCATAGGCCACGTCGCCATACGCCATGCGAATCAGGTTCTCCAGGCCCTGCCTGCTCTCGTTCACCAGCTCGCGCATGTTCCCCTCGACCAGCGAATAGTGCTTCATCCAGCGCTTTATGAGCGCATCCTGCACCTGCTCGCTGTGGCGCACCCTAGCCTCCCGGACAACCTCGCTGGTCCAGTTGATCTCCGCAGGAACGTAGTTCTTCTCGACCTCCGGACCCCATGCGTCGCTTATGGCCACCTGCGCGATGTAGGCGACGACAGGCTCCTCGTCGTAGACGAGCTCGAGCACGTCACTGAGAACGCGCGAGTCGAGCTGGGTGCACAGGTATGAGACCGCAAGGAACTTCTTGCGCTTCTCGCCTGAGGTGAGAAACTCGTGAAGCTTCTCGCGCTGCCCCGACTGCACGAGGCCCTGAAGCGCAATCTGCAGGAACATCGTGCCGCAGGAGGTGAAGAGCACCCCGTTGAGAAGCATGGCCAAGCCCGCATTGCCGAGCAGGTCGGGGAAGGGCAGGAAGCCGAAGCGCGCGAAGGCAGTTGGGATGACGAAGGCCAGCAGCGAGAGCGTGAAGAGCCCGGTGCGGCCGCATTTGTAGTAGGTGAAGAGCGCGAGCAGCGCATATCCGCAGCCCATGGCGGCGATGATGCTGTAATTGCTGCCATCGACGATGCAGTAGACCGCAACCGCAGCGTATGCCACGAGGGGAACGATGACGCGAACCAGCGGAGCGGGATTGTCGTTCGAGAAGAAGCAGAGGTTGCGCGAAATGAAGACCTTGACCTGCATGATGTAGCCGAAGAGGAACGCGAGAATGGCCGCAACGACTATGCCCGCGATGACGATCAGCGGGTTGAACGAGATTCCCACACCCGCGGTGAAGTACCTGGACAGCGAGCACGCCGCGCCCGCAATCACCGAGAAGAGGCCGAACGACGTGTGCAGCAAGCCGTTCTGGTAGCAGGCTGGGAAGGCGCTGCGCGCAGCCAGCTTGTTGTAATCGGCCAGCAGACTGCCGTCCATTCCGGTTTTAGGAGGGACGAAATGGGACGTGCGCGGATTGCATGTCTGGAAGTCGATCATCTGGCTTCTCTCAATTGACGTGGTCGTTAAAACACTAGTATAGCCGAGCTGCGGCATAACGGGTTTGTTTTGCGCTTGGAAATGGCGGAAAGCGCAGTGGCTGACGAACCGCGGTTAGGTTTTCGTTTGGAAATCGTTTGGAATCCATTTGGATTGCGTTTGGAATCCCCAAGTTGTTCGGTAAGGTTCATCGTTCAGCATAGGATGCGCGAAAAACGAAGAGGAGGAGCGAATGCGCAGCATCACCCAGCGCAACGGCGCATGCCTTGCCGTTGCAGCTTCCAACCCATGCAAGACGACCGAGCCTTTCAAGGCTCGCGTGCCGCCTATGCCCATCACCTCTCTGCAACCAGTTTTCGGATCCACCAAATCCGTTATCACCAAAGCTGTTGCCTTCCTGCTCCTTTTCGTTTCCGCCTTCCTGCTCGGAGGGCAGAGCCAGGCCCTCGCGGCATGGCCGATAGCTGGACACGAGCAGATTTCCCTTGGTTACCTGGATAGATACATCGGCTCTTCCGCAGAGACGTTCGTGCACCATGGGGTCGACATCCCCGCAGAAGCCGGTGCACAGGTGCGAGCGCCCGTTGCTGGAGAGGTTTCCTTCGTGGGCAGCATCCCCGCAGATGAGAGCAGCGGCGCCCCCACCACGCTCGGCGTTTCGATACGCATGGACGACGGAAGGGTTGTCACGCTGTTGCCCTTCAGCGATGTTGCCGTGAAGCCAGGCGAGGTCGTCACCGAGGGCGAGGCTCTGGGAGCGCTTGCCCGCTCTGGCGACAGATCATCTCCTGCCACGCATCTGCATATGGGGCTAAAGCGCGGGCGCATCTACTTCAACCCGATGGAGCTTCTCGATGGCCTGGAGCCTGCCGAGCAGCTGGAGCCAGAGATCGCGCCCGTGGCCGTGACTCCCATCGCACTGCCAGCTGCAGCAGAGGCTGCGCCTGCAGCGACGTTTGAGGTTGCACTTGCCATCGACGCGCCCGTCGAGGCCGCTTCAGCCGAGACGCCGTTCGAGACTCCTTCCATCAGCTCGCCTATCGAGGCAGATGCTCTGGAAAACTATCGGGAGTCGCTGGTAAGCGCTGGCGATGGCGCGGGCATCTTCTCCCGCGCGTCTGGCAAGATACTGGCGGCTCTCGATGGCTTTTTGCACAGCGCGGGCGCATTGCTCACGAGCATTGGCGGGGTCGCCTTCGCCGTCTCGCTCGCAGGAACGGCGTTGCTGGTCGTGGCAATCCGACTGCTCGCAAGGCACACTCGTGGCGAATCGAAACCCGCAGAAAGGAGGATGCCCGCCAGTCAAAGGCTCGATTTGCCGCTCCGAGCGGCGCGTTTGCTTGGGCGAAAGAGACCTTTGGCAAATTAAAATGGCGTTCTAGCGGGAAAAATGCTATCCTTCACTAGTTCATTTTCTGCTCCGGAAGAAACCGGGGCCGCATCAGTCCAGAGGAGGTGACACATGAAGGCTTACGAGCTGCTGTACTTCATTAACCCTGCACTCACAGAGGAAGAGCGTGCCGCGTTCAACGCGAGGCTTGACGCTACCTTTGAGAACATCGGCGCAACCGTAGAGTCGGTCGATGAGTGGGGAAAGAGGAAGCTCGCCTATGAGATCAACAATCTCAACGAGGGCGAATATTTCCTCGTGAATTTCCAGGCAAATCCTGAGAGCATTTCCGAGCTCGATCGCGTACTGCGCATCATCGACCCTGTGGTCCGCCACATGATCGTGCGCCGCGATGAGAAATAGGCTTTATCGGCTTTGCACGTGCAATTGATATTGCGCAACAAGAAAGTAGGACGAAATGAGTATCAACAAGGTTGTCATCAGTGGAAATCTGACCAGGGATGCTGAGCTCCGTCAAACCGCGAGCGGACTGCCCGTACTCGGACTCGGCATTGCAGTGAATGACCGCAGGAGGAATCAGGCCTCCGGCGCTTGGGAAGACTACACCAACTTCATCGACTGCACCATGTTCGGCACCAGGGCGGAGGGCATCGCCCCCTACCTGACCAAGGGAACCAAGGTCGCCATAGAGGGCAAACTGCGTTGGAGCCAGTGGGAGCGCGACGGACAGAAGCGCAGCAAGATCGAGGTCATCGTCGACGAGATCGAATTCCTCACCTCGCGCGACAGCAGCTATTCGCAGCAGTCGTCGCCTGCGCCTAGCCATACCTCTCGCATTCCCGATGCTCCCGATGTTTCGGTCTATGACGAGGAGATTCCTTTCTAGGAATCAAACAAGCACGCTTCGCCTCCGCAAAGCCGGAGGCCCGTTTTGAACGCAAAGGAGGGAAACGCTATGGCAGACTACAATCGCCAGCCACGCCACAAGTATTGCCAGTTCTGCAAGAGCGGAGCTCCGGTTATCGATTACAAGGACGTCGCTCTTCTCAGGAAGTACATGACTGACAGGGGCAAGATCAAGCCGCGTCGCGTTACCGGAACCTGCACCCAGCATCAGCACGACCTGGCAAACGCCATCAAGCGCGCCAGGGAGATGGCACTGGTTCCTTACACCGTGCCGATCATCAGCAACGGCGGCCGCATGGACCGCAGGAATCGTTCGTAATTCAGCTCTAAGGAGAAGACAATGAAGGTCATTTTGTTGAAGGAGCTGAAGGGCAAAGGCGGAGAGGGAGATGTCATCGACGTAGCACAGGGCTTCGCCGTCAACTATCTCCTCCCCCAGGGAATTGCCATTGAGGCTACCAAGGGAAATCTTAAGCAGCTTGAGCAGCGTATGCACAACATCAAGAAGCGCGAGGTCAAGCGCATCGAGACCGCTGACGATCTCAAGGCTGCTCTGGATGGCAAGGCCGTCATCATCGGCGCAAAGGTCGGCGAGGATGGGCAGCTGTTCGGTTCTGTCACTGCCGTCATGATCGCAGAGGCGATCAAGGAGCAGTTCGATATCGATATCGATCGCAAGAAGGTCGATCTGCGCAAGCCGATCAAGACCGCTGGCGATCACATCGCTTCGATTGCGATCTATCGCGACATCAAGGCCGACCTCACCGTTTCGGTCAAGAGCGACGCCCAGATCGCAGCTGAGGCTGCGGCGGCTGCAGAGGCTGCAGCGAAGGCCGAGGCCGAGGCAGCTGTCGAGGCCGCTGAGGCTGTCGAGGCTGAGGCAGAGGCTGCTGTCGAGGCAGCAGAGGCCGAGGTCGAGGCAGCAGAGGTTGTCGAGGAAGCCGCTGAGTAGTCAGCGCCCTCGCACAGCCCACCGGCTAGCAGAAAAGCGACCCGCCGTATCCGGCGGGTCGTTTCGTTGTGGGCGACATTGCGCAGGTCAACCTATTCCGAGTCGTCTTCAGAGTCGAGCAAGCTCGACTCCAGCAGCCTGATTTTCTCGTCGAATAGCAGGCGCCCTTCCTTCAGGCGCTCGAGCGCTTCTCTGAAGTGGGCGCCTCTGTCCTGCGGGTTTTCGAGGATTTCCAGTATCTCGGCGCGGGTGTACCCCAAATCCTGAAAAACCAGGATGTCCTTCAGCTTCGCGATTGCCTCCGCATCGTAATACCAATACCCGTTGTCTTCGATCTTGCTGGGCTTGAGCAAGCCCATCTCGTTGAAGCCCTGCAGCGCTCTGCGCGAAACGCCAGTAAGCTCGCAAACTTCTCTACGTCCCCAATATCGCTTTTCCATATCGCCTCCGCTGGCTTCAAGAATAGGTCTGCACGCAACGTGCAGGTCAAGAGCCTTTCTGCGCTGAATGGCGCGCATATGTCGCAGAGTCGACTGCTTGTCGGAACGCCTTTCTTCATTCTTTTTCTCTCGCATTCTCTGCTCCCCCTTCGTTTGGAAAACGGCCTTTCGGAGCAGCTCCTGGAAGCTGCCCCCAACAGGGGCAGAAACTTTTGCGAGATTGGCTTTGGGATTTGGAAACGGCGAGTCCGTCACAGGGATCGCCATCAAAAAGGGCGGGCCTCCGATCGGAGGCCCGCCCTCAGGCAGTTGCTATCTGGCTAGAGCCGAAAAACCCGCGCTAGCCCTTCTTGAATACGCTCTTCGGCTGACCGCAAATCGGACAGACCCAATCGTCGGGCAGATCCTCGAAGGGAACGTCACCGTCGTATTCGTACTTGCAAATCGAGCAGATCCACTTCTCCGCCGCCTCTGCAGCAGGAGCCGCATCGCCATCGAGCTCGGGAATGTAGGTCGGCGCGGTCTTCGGCGCGCGGCCCTTGATGACCTCATGGTAGTACGCATAGGTCATCGGACGCTTGCTGCCGATCATCTCGCCATCGGTCATCTCGCAGATGAAGACGGTGTGCGTGGAGGTCTCGATCGAGTCGATGACCTTGAGCGTCATCCATCCGCAGGTGTCGAGAAGGATCGGCAAATCCTCCCAAACCGCGTAGTCCACGCCCTCGAACTTGTTGGCGTCGCGCGAGCTGCGGAAGCCAAACCCGCCGATCAACGAAGAGTCGCTCTCCTCGGAGAGGATCGAAACCGCAACCTTGCCAGTGCGCTTCACAACCTCGTTGGTGTAGTTCGCGTGGTTCAAGCTGATCGCCACAGTCTGCGGCTCGGAGGTGATTTGCATGATGCTGTTGGCTGTGCAGCCAACTGGCCGCCCCTCGTCCATCGAGGTCACGATGTAAACGCCGTACGAGATGCTCCTCAGTATCTTGGTGTTCATGGTGCGTAGCTCCTGTTCGCTTGGGATGCCATTCCCTAGATTCTAGCATCCCAGAGCTCTTCCCTACACCCTCGCAGCCTTGCGCCTGTCCACGGCGCTCAGAATGCGCTTGCGAAGCCTGATCGACTTCGGGGTGATCTCGACGAGCTCGTCATCCTGTATGTACTCGAGCGCTTCCTCAAGCGTGAATGTGGTGGGAGGCGTGAGAAGGATCGCCTTGTCGGCCGAGGCCGCGCGCGTGTTGGTGAGCTGCTTGGTCTTCGAGACGTTGACCACGAGGTCGTTCTCCTTCGCGTGCTCTCCGACGATCATCCCCTCGTAGCAGGGGTCGCCGGGCCCGACGAACATCGTGCCGCGCGTCTGCAGCGTATCGAGAGCGTAAGCCACGGCCTTGTCGTTGTGCATCGCAATCATCGCGCCGTTCTTGCGCCCCTCGACCTCGCCCTTGAACTTGCCGTATTCGAGAAAGCGGTGCGAGAGGTTGGCCTCTCCGTGCGTCGCGTTCATCAGCTTGCCGCGCAATCCCATGGTGCCGCGAGTGGGAATCTTGAAGGCGAGGAAGCATTGGTCGTCGCGGTTGACCATGCTCACTAGCTCGCCTCCGCAGCCGCCCATCACCTCGATCGACTTGCCAGCGTACTCCTGGATTACCTCGATGGTCGCTTCCTCGATCGGCTCGAGTCTCTCACCGTCGGCGCCCTCCTTGTAGAGCACGCGCGGGCGGCCCACCTGGAACTCGTAGCCCTCGCGGCGCATCGTCTCCATGAGGACGCTGAGGTGCAGCACGCCACGCCCGGCGACCTCGATGCCGCTGCGGTCCTCGAGCATGCCGATCCGCATCGTAACGTTCGATTGCGCCTCGCGCATCAACCGCTCCTGCAGCTGGCGCGCGCCCACGATGCTCCCCTCCTGCCCCACCATCGGGCTGGTGGAGGCCTCGAACACGATTGAGATCGTCGGTTCCTCGATGGTGATCGGGGGCAGCTGCGCAGGATGCTCAGGATCGGAGACCATATCGCCGACGTCAGCGTCATCGATGCCGACAATCGCCACGATGTCGCCGGCCGAGGCCTCGGAGCACTCCACCCTGCCGAGATTCTCGAAGGTGAAGAGCTGCTTGACGAGCGCCTTGCCGGAGGTGCCGTTCTGCTTGGTCACCAGCACCTCGTCCTTGGCGTGGAGCGTGCCGGAATGCAGGCGTCCGATGCCGATGCGCCCAACATAGCTGTTGTGGTCCACGGTGCAGATCTGCAGCGCCACCGGCGCATCCGGGTCGCAAACTGGTGCGGGGATCGTCTCGAGAATCGTGTCGAGCAGCGGGGTCATGTCCTCGTTGCCGTCATCGGGGTCGAAGCGCGCGCAGCCGCATGCTGCCGACGCGTAGATCACCGGGAAGTCGAGCTGCTCGTCGGTTGCGTTGAGGTCGATCATCAGCTCGAACACCTCGTCGAGCACCTCGAGCGGGCGAGCGCCGGGGCGGTCGATCTTGTTGATGACGACGAGCGGGGTCAGGCCGATCTCGAGCGCCTTGCGCAGCACGAAGCGCGTCTGCGGCATCGGGCCTTCGAAGGCGTCGACTATCAGCAGCGCACCGTCGGCCATGTTGAGCACGCGCTCCACTTCGCCAGCGAAGTCGGAGTGTCCCGGCGTGTCGATGATGTTGATCTTGACGCCCTTGTAGCGCACCGAGATGTTCTTCGACAGGATGGTGATTCCGCGCTCTCGTTCCTGATCGTTAGAGTCGAGCACCTGGTCGGGCACATCCTGGTTGGAGCGGAAGACGCCTGTGGAGTGCAGCAGCCTGTCCACGATCGTCGTCTTTCCGTGATCGACGTGCGCGATGATCGCGATGTTGCGCAGGTTCTCCTGCGGGCGCGCGTTCTCGCTGATTTCAATGTCCTTGTTCACAATTCGCCTTTCCAATCCGCGATGACGGCTCGATGAGTCCGCCTCTCAAAACCCGCGGTAAACAATAAAAAGAATGCGCGAATCCCCCGCGATGAGCGGAAGATTTGAGCATTCGAAATGCTGGCGGAAGGGCGTGCCTCCCGCCAGCGGCATCCGTTCAGCTCCTAGAAGAGCAGCGTCTCTTCCCCACCAGGCAATGGCTCGTCATACCAGAAATGCTCCGGATCCCCGGGGTTGCCGTACGCGACCACCGCTGAATAGGCGCAGCGCATGCCGCGCTCGCCGAACTCGACCACCATCGCGCTGTCGGTCAGTCCGTCCTCGTCCTCGAAGAAGCCGTCGTAGTACAGCGCATAGCGCGTCGCATCGTGACCCAGCTCCCTGACGGAGGCGCGCGCCTCGATCAGGCACACATCGAGCCCGTCGTCCTCGAAGACGAAGCATTCGCGCTCGCCCTTCTCGTTCGCGACGACGAGCGTCGGCCAGATGCCGTCGCCCATAGCGAGCTTGTCGAGCGCCATGCCGATGGCGTCGCAGGTAAGTTCATCCAGCTCTTGGCTGATCGGCTCGACTTGGCTCTCGGCCATGACCTACTCCTGCGCAACCTGCGCGAGGGCGGCCTTGATGCCCTGCGCGAACTGGTCGCCGCACGAAGTCGGGCGCATTCCACAAGGGTTGCCCTCGAGGATCTCGACGACCTTGGTCGCCTCCATGCCCTCGACCAGCTTCGCGATGGCTCTCAGGTTGCCGTTGCAGCCGCCATAGAAGACGGTGTTGTGAACGCGACCCTCGTCGTCGATGTCAAACTCCACGCCGTTCGAGCAGACGCCCAGATTCCTGTGCATGTAATGCATGTTCGCTCCCTTCGTTTGCGAAAGATGCAGTTGTTCCCTGTTTCCCTAGGTTGAGAGCGGAATCCTTCCGCCCTCCATTTCCCTAGCTTCCAATTATATGCAAGTGCGCGCGATTCGTGGAGAGCGGCGGCGCGATGGCTGGCGGATAGCCGCGCCCTGGCGATTCAGTACAAAGCGAAGGCCCGAGAGCATTGTCCCGGGCCTCAGCACTTCGTGTCTGCGTTGGCCTTAGCCTGAAATCATGTACCCGTCTTCATCGAACGTATACCAGTCGCCGCCGATCTTCTTGGTCGTGTTCTTCACCATGTGACCGCTCTCATCGACATATCGCCAATTCGTGCCTTCCTTGATCCACTTGGACACTGCCATCTTGCCATTGGACAGCAAGTAGCACTCGCCCTTGGAGTCGCTGACCCACTGGTCATACTTCATGTAGCCGTATTGGTCGAAGTAGTACCAGTAGCCCGAGATCTTCTTCCAGTCAGTCGTCGCTATGCCGGACTTGCTGGAATAGACCCAATAGTCTTCTTTGACAACCGTACCGTCGGCTTCCGTATACTCCTCGTACAGGTTGTACCAGCCCTCCTTGTTGGGGAGCTTGCCGTTCCTGTCGAAGACGTACAACTTGTCGTTGATTGTAGCTGTGGCGTTGTCATACATCTCATAATCGCTGCCGAAGTAGTACCAATACCCGCTGATCTTCTTCCAGCCCTTGGCCAGTTGGCCGTCCTTGTAGGAGTCGGCGTAGTATCACACCTTGTCGCCGCTTGAAGTATCACTGATCCAGCCGTACTGCATCTTGCCCCATTTGGAGCCGCTGTCCGACCGACCGAAGTAGTACCACTTGCCGTTGACCTTGGCGGCGCCGTGGTGATACATGGTGCCGACAACGTAATCATAATGCCCGTCTTCCGTCCAGCCCGACTTCGGAGCGAAGTAGTACCAGTATCCACCTATCTTCTGCCACCCGAGCTTGAGCTTGCCCGTCGAGGGGTCGCCATAGATCCAACTAGGATCGCCCCAGTCATAGGAGCACCAGCCCTTTCCGACGAGGCCATTTGGTTTGAAGTAGTAGGCGCCATCCTCGGACACATAGACGATGTCGTCGGTGACCATGGTCTCGCCATGATAATAGTGCTCATGGGAGTTGTCCCAGCCTGCGTAGGCCTTCTGGGTGCTGCCGAACGCGATGCATGCGCACAGCGCGAACATGAAGACTGCAGCCAGTGCCATGGTCTTGGCGATTGCCCGTCTTGCGATGCCTCTCCTGTCTTGCCCTCCTGTCTTTGCGTTCTGCACATGCGGGGAACATCGTGCTTTATGGGTTCTATTTACCCTTCCAGCGCCGTTCCTGTCAACAAAGGCGAGGGCTCGGTAATGCGGTTACCGAGCCCTCGCTGCGAATCCTTTTTGCTATGCCTCGCTACGAAATGAGAATGCCGTCGTCGTTGAAGACATATGTCTTCCCGTTGATGTTTTGCGCTCCCGTCAGTTTATGGCCACTCGCATCGACGTAGAACCAATATCCATCGTACTTAACCCACTGGGACACGGCCATCTTTCCGTTGGCCTGCAGGTAGCACGCGCCCTTGGAGTCCTCGATCCATTCGTCATAATCCATGTAGCCCCACTGGTCGAAGTGGTACCAGTAGCCCGAGATCTTCTTCCAGCCTACGGTCGCGATGCCTGACTTGTTGGAGTAGACCCAGTAAG
>JAILQZ010000018.1 GCA_024698685.1 bacterium | reverse complement strand
GAAGGCCGGCAATGCGAAGTCCGGCAACATCGTGGTCCTCGATGGCGCGACAGGTGAGATCTACGCCGCGGCATCGACTCCGTTGTTCGATCTGAACAACGTCGGCGAAGCCGAGGCGGGCGCCTCGATCCTCAAGGCCGTCAGCGATGCCTACGAGCCAGGATCGATCTTCAAGACCGTCACCGCCACCGTGCTCTTGGAGGAGAACAAGGTCAGCCCTTCCGAGACCATCTCGGTGGATTGGCAGATGGAGCTCTACGACAGGGTCATCAAGGATGCGAAGAAGCACGATAAGTACGATTGGACGCTCGCGCAGATCCTCGAGCAATCGAGCAACGTAGGAATCTCGACGCTCGAGATGCGCCTCAACACGGAAGTCTTCTACGGCTATCTCGTCAAATACGGATTCGGCTCCAAGACCGGTGTCGACTACCCAGGCGAGGCAGAGGGAATCCTGACCTCCGCGAGCGACTGGGACCCCGTTACCGAAGCGAACATCTCCTTCGGTCAGGGCGTCTCCGTCTCCACTCTGCAGATGGCCTCGTTCTACGGAACCCTGGCCAACGGGGGCATGCACGTTACCCCGCATTTCCTCATCGACTACCCACATAGCGAGGAGACTGTCCAGTATGAGCCGGAGCGCTGGATCAACTCAGGGACCGTTTCCACGCTAACGGGTATGCTAGTTGGTGTCGTTAAGAATGGAACTGGCAAGCCAGCGCGCGTAAAAGGGTATGATATTGCTGGTAAGACCGGTACGGGCCAGAAGCTGAAGGACAGCGGAGAATACTCGCAGTTCAGCAACTGGATCGACTTCGCCGGCTACTTCGCTAACAGCAACAGCGCGCTCACCTGCGTGGTGGCCATGGACGATCCATGGGGCTCCTATGCGATGCCGGTCTTCAAGAAGGTAATGATGTTCGCTGCGGAGAGGTACGTGGTCGTCGCGTACGACTAGCGGCAGACGGGCTTTGACTAAGGAGCTGGGCATATGCAGATTCAGAGGAAAATGACAGATCTTCTCGAGGGTTTGGATTACACCACCGCCAAGGGCGATGATGCGACGATCACCGGCCTGGCATTTCGCAGCGACAAGGTCACCCATGGCGACCTGTTCTTCTGCATCCCGGGATTCAAAAGCGATGGCCACGCATACGCGCCCGATGCGGTCTCGAGGGGCTGTGCGGCGCTCGTCGTAAAGCGCAAGCTCGACCTCGAGGTTCCGCAGTTCATCGTCGAAGACCCGCGCAAGTACATGGGAATCATCTCCTCGCGCTTCTACGGAGATCCATCGGAGCAGATGGACGTCGTCGGCGTGACGGGCACCAACGGCAAGACCACGACGACCTACCTCGTCGATTGCGTCGCCAAGCACATGGGCAAGAAGACTGGAATCATCGGCACCATCGGGGCGAAGATCGGCGATAAGGTGCTTCCCGGCGACCGTACGACTCCGGAGTCTCCCGATTTGCAGGCGCTCTTCGCCGAGATGGTCGAGGCAGGTTGCTCCGAGGTTGCCATGGAGGTCTCGAGCCACGCCATCGAGCTGCACCGCGTCATGGGCACGCGCTTTGCCGTGGTGGCGTTCTCGAATCTCACGCAGGACCATCTCGACTTTCACAAGACCATGGAGGGCTATTTCAGCGCGAAGGCCGCGCTCTTCGACAAGGTCTACTCCGACAAGGCTGCGATTTGCATCGATGGAGAGTACGGCCAGCGCCTCTCCGAGATGGCCGTTGAGAATGGCCTCGACGTCATCACATGCGGATTCAACGAGGAGGCGTACGTGCACGTGCGCGATGTCGAATACCTGACCACCCACACCAAGCTCGCGCTGACCGTCGGCGACGAGGATGTCGACTTCGATTACGCGCTGATCGGGCGCTTCAACGTGGAGAACATCATGGTCGCCACCTCGATCTGCCTTGCCCTCGGGTATCCGCTCGACGCTATCTGCGAGGCCTTTTCCGAGGCCGCCGCGGCGCCTGGCAGGCTCGACAGGGTCATCTCCGACGAGGCTGCCGAACTGGGCATCTCCGTCTACGTCGACTATGCTCATACCCCCGATTCGATCACCAAGGCGATTGCAGCGCTGCGCCCGATCTGCGAGGGCAGGATCATCATCGTCTTCGGCTGTGGAGGCGATCGCGATGCGCTCAAGCGCCCCCTGATGGGCGCCGCGGCGTGCAAGGCCGACTACGCCATCGTCACCAACGACAATCCGCGCACCGAGAAGCCCTCTGCGATCATCACGCAGATCCTTCCCGGAATGCAGGATTCCAAGGAACGCTACGAGGTCATCGAGGACAGGCGCTCCGCGATCCATCGTGCCATCGAGCTCGCGCAGCCCAAGGATGCGGTTCTGATCGCTGGCAAGGGCCATGAGAACTACCAGATCATCGGGACCGAGACGTTCCCGTTCGACGACAAGCAGGTTGCGGCCGAGGAGATCGCCAAGGTTGCGAAGCAAGGTGAGTGATCTGTGGAACTGAGCATTGGCAAGATCATCGATGCGCTCGACTGCGAGGTAGCGCTGGAGCCGGCAGATCGCGGGCTCGTGATCCGCGATATAACCTGGGATTCGCGCAAAGTCGCAGCTCAGGGCGCATTTCTTGCAATGGCGGGTGAGAAGGTCGATGGCAATTCCTTCATTCCCGCTGCCGTGGAATCTGGCGCTTCGCTAGTCATCGCGACGAAGGATCCCGAAGCCGCCGCACTCGATGCAGCCAAGGCCACGGGAGCTGCGATCGCAGTGGTGCCCGAGCCTATCGAGGCGATGTCGGCTCTGGCCAGACTCCAGCGTGACGAGCTCGATTGCCGCGTCATCGGAGTGACCGGATCGTCAGGCAAGACGACCACCAAGGACCTCATCGCCACCGTGATGTCGGCAAGGTTCGCCACCGTGGCGACTGCCGCCAACCAGAACAACGAGCTCGGCGTTCCCGCCACCGTGCTCAACGCCAACGCTTCCACGGAAGCGCTCATCGTCGAGATGGGCATGCGCGGTTTCCACCAGATTGAGGGCCTTTGCGCCTTCGTGCGCCCCAACATCGGTGTCATCACGAACATCGGGGTAGCGCATGAGGAACTTCTCGGCTCGCAGGACAACATCGCAAAGGCGAAGTCCGAGCTGATATCTGCGCTGCCTGACGGCGAGGGAATCGCGATCCTCAATGGCGACGATCCCTTTACCCCGCGTGTGATGGAGGTCTCAGCCGCCAAGGAGCGCGGAATCGAGGTGCTGCTCTACGGCCAGTCCGAGGGTTGCGACGTCCGCGCCGAGAACGTCAGCTTCACCGAAGAGGGCCAGCCCTCCTTCGACATAGTCCTTCCCGACGGGTCTCGCAGTCGTGCGATCCTCTCGATCATGGGTGCCCACAACGTCGGCAATTCGCTTGCTGCAGCTGCGGTCGGGCATGCCTGCGGAATGGATGTGGAGACGATCTGCACTGCGCTTGCAACTGCGCAGAGCGGCCACATGAGGCAGGAGATCGCCTACGCCAAGTGCGGCGCGAAAATCATCAACGACGCCTACAACGCCAACCCCGATTCCGCCGCTGCGGCGCTCAGGCTGCTCGCCATCATGGCTGCTGAGGGCAGGAAGATCGCGGTTCTCGGAGACATGCTGGAGCTAGGCCCGAACGCACCTGCGCTTCATCGCGGGGCAGGGGAGCTGGCCGCCAGCTTGGGCGTCGACATGGTGGTTGCCGTGGGCGAGCTTGCCGTCAATATCGCCCAAGGAGCGCGCGAATTCGGGGGAAAGGGCATCGAGGTGCTCGAGTTTCCGAACGCCGAGGCTGCTGCTGAGGGCTTGAAGAACATCGTAGCCAGCAAGGATCTGGTTTTGCTGAAGGCTTCCAGGGGGATGGAGCTGGAGAAGATCGCGAAAGGATTGGTAGATTAAATGCACGCTTCCTCGAGCTATCCGACTTTCCAGGTTTTCCTGGCGGTCTTCATCGCGATGGCGATCGCGATGATAGTTCTGCCGTTCTGGATCAAGCTTCTCAAGCACAAGCAGATCGGTCAGCAGATCAGGGCAGACGGCCCGCAAAGGCACCTCGTCAAGCAGGGCACGCCCACCATGGGTGGCGTCGTCATCCTGCTCGCCATGACCGTATCTGCGCTAGTAGTCGCGGGATTCTCCAAGCACATCCACCTGCTTCCCGTGCTGCTCGTCATCATGGCTACGCTGCTCACCGGCGCGCTCGGCCTCATCGATGACATCACCAAGGTCTTCAAGCAGCGATCCCTCGGGCTCACCCCCAAGGCCAAGCTCGCGGGGCAGATTCTCATATCGGTGCTCTTCTGCCTTGCAGCGGTCAACTGGTGCGACGTGACGCCCGTCATCGACTTCCCCTCTATCGGAACGATCAACCTGGGAATCCTCACCACAACCATCCCGATCGGCGACGGCTTCCAGATTCCCTGGCTCTACGTGATCTTCGTCACGCTGCTGATCGCGGGCATGTCCAACGCGGTCAACCTCACCGATGGCCTCGATGGTCTCGCTGGGGGCTGCGTACTTATCTGCATGCTCGTAATGGCGGCGATCGCGTTTGCCACGAACAACCTCTCGATCGCGCTCTTCTGCGGCGCGGCGGCGGGCGCATGCATCGGATTCCTCTGGCACAACACCTATCCTGCCTCGATATTCATGGGCGACACCGGCTCGCTTTCGCTAGGAACCGCGGTTGGAGCGATCGCGGTCATCACCAAGGCCGAGGTCGTCGTTCTCGTCATCGGCGGGCTCTTCGTTGCCGAGGCCCTCTCCGTTATCATCCAGGTGCTCGTATTCAAGAAGACTGGCAAGAGAGTCTTCCTCATGGCCCCGTTCCACCATCACCTCGAGAAGAAGGGCTGGTCGGAGCCTCAGGTGGTCACGAGGCTGATGATCGTATCCGGCATCCTAGGATGCCTTGGATTCGCCTGGTTCTTCACGGGTTTGCTCTAGTTCGCTAAGGGATGATTTGAACTCATGGATTTGGATAGGATCGCTCTGGGCAACGTTGCGATAATCGGTTTGGGAGTCAGTGGCAGCGCAACTGCGCAATTCTGCCTCAAGCATCTCCAATCAGCTGAGACCGACAGAGTTTCGGTCTCTTCGTTTGCGATATACGCTGGCAAGCGCACTTCTTCGACCGAGGCCGCTGCCCAGAGGTTCATCGATGCCGGCATCGACGTGATCTTCGATTGCGAGGAGGTCGAGGGCGGCTACGATCTTGCCGTCGTCAGCCCCGGCATCTCCGAGAACAGCGGCTTCTACGCTTCCGCTAAGCGCGCTAGCGTCGATATCGTCTCCGAGCCCGAGCTTGCGTTCCGCATCTCGCCGGCCGACTGGATCGGCATCACGGGAACCAACGGGAAGACGACCACGACGATGCTGGTCGACCATCTTCTGAGGACATGCGGCTTCGATTCCTGCACCGTAGGCAACATCGGCGACCCCTGCATCACCGCAGCAGATGAGAGGCCTGCGGGGCGCTTTTTCTCCGCGGAGCTCTCCTCCTATCAGCTTGCCACCACCGCGCAGTTCAAGCCGCGCGTCGGCATCCTTCTCAACGTAACGCCCGACCATCTCTCTTGGCACGGCAGCCATGAGGCCTACAGACAGGCGAAGCTGAAGCTCTTCGCCAATATGGATGCTAGCGACTGCGCGATCATCGATTGCCAGGACCCTGTAGACCGCGCCTTCGCAAGCGAGCTTGACGAGCGTGGCGTCAAGGTCGTCGCGCTTGGCGGTCCCGACGGCATGGGGTGCCGCTGCAATGGATTCGCCGATCTCGCGTTCGTCGAGGATGGCGCGCTCAAGGTTCTCTTTGACGGCAAGGAGCTCGAGATATGCCTTGCCAGCGAGCTTCAGATCAAGGGCGAGCACAACCTTCAGAACGCGCTCGCGGCATGCTCCGCGGCCCTTGCAGTGGGGGGAAGTCCCGAGGCCATCGCGGAGGGCTTGCGCACGTTTTCCCCGGTAGAGCATCGAATCGAGCCCTGTGGAATGCTTCACGGCGTGCGATTCTACAACGACTCGAAGGCAACCAACGTCGACGCTGTGCTCAAGGCCCTCACGGCATTCACCGTCGATGACGGCGTCATAATCCTGCTCGGAGGGCGCGACAAGGGAACCGACCTCTCCGAGCTCGTCGCGGACTGCTACGCCAAGTGCAAGGCGGTCATCTGCTACGGCGAGTCGAAGGAGCGCTTCCTCGAGGCATTCGCCACCGGCGCCAGCAAAACCGACCTGCAGAGGCTCCATGAAGCCGTTGGCATGGCCGATGCGCTCGAGAAGGCCGCTCAGCTCGCCAGCACGGGGGACTCCGTCCTCCTTTCGCCTGCATGCGCGTCGTTCGACGAATTCAACTCCTTCGAGCACAGGGGAGAGGCATTCAAGGAGCTCGTGGCCGAGCTCATCGCCAAAGAGGATGGGGGAACCGCGGTTTGAGCGCTGCTAGGCGATCGAAGATCAAGGCGGGCGCAAGCCCTTCTTCCTCGGTGATGGCGTCGAGGCTCATGCTCATCGGCACCGTGATCGTCTTGCTCGCGCTAGGCGCCATCATGGTCTACTCGGCATCCTCTGTCTTCGGCTACACTTCGAATGCTCACGACGCCACCTACTTCTTCAAGAGACATCTCGTCTGGATCGGCGCCGGAGTGTTCATCGCCTTCATAACTGCCCTGATCAAGCCGAGATTTTGGAATTCTCCGGTTGTGTGGCTGATATGGGTGATCCTCGTGGTCTCCCTGATCGCGGTCAGGTTCCTCGGCGAGGCTACGCTCGGCGCAACGAGGGCCTTTGAGATCGCCGGTATCAGCGTCCAGCCTTCCGAGCTAGCCAAGATCGTCATCCCGCTGACCTGCGCGCACCAGATTTCGCGCTTCCATGAAGGCGAGCTGTCGGTCGGCAAGTTCTCGCTGCTCATGCTGTTGATCGTCGGCACGCCAGTGCTCCTCATCGTCGCGCAACCCGACCTAGGCACCTCTATCATCGCGCTCGTCGCGGTCATCGCGGTCATGTGGTTCGGAGAGCTCCCCAGGGCATGGGTGGCCCTCGTCATAGCCGTGTGCGTTGTCCTCGGCGTTGCCATGATCGTGTTGGTCAGCTTCCGCGGCGACAGGATCGCGGCGTGGCTCAACCCGCTCGCTGATCAGTCGAGCCAGATAGCCAACGGTCTCTATGCGCTTTCCGAGGGCGGTTTGACCGGAGTGGGCCTCGGAAATTCAGCGCAGAAATACCTCTACCTGCAATATGCCTACAACGATTTCATCTTCCCGATCATCGGCGAAGAGCTCGGCTGGCTGGGATGCATCTTCGTGGTTGCGGTATTCCTGCTCTTCTGCAGGAGCTCGCTGCAGGTTGGCCAGAGCGCTTCTGACATCTTCGGCAGGATGGTCGCGCAAACCTCTGGAGCGGTCATCTCGTTCCAGGCCTTCCTCAACATGTTCTGCACCACGGGATTGCTCCCGGTGACGGGCAAGCCGCTTCCCTTCATCAGCTACGGCGGAAGCTCTATGATCACGACGATGATCCTCGTCGGCCTGATTCTGAGCGTGTCTCTGCACGATTCCAGCGACGAGCCCGGCAGGATGAGAAGCCAGATCGAGGTCGTGCAAGGTGCTGGCAAGGGCGATTCAGATGCTGGCGGCTATTGGATCGTTGATGGTTCGAACGCGAGGCAGACTGGCGCTTCGAGGGCTTTCGGCGCATCTCGAGCCACAAGCTTCGCCCGTCGCTCGCTTCGATTATCGAAGTTTACGTGAAGGTATCGCGTTGACGTCTCAGGCGCAGCGCTTCGCAAGTAGAATGTATTGGAGGGAATTCGCGTCCAGCGTGTCAAAAGCGCTGGATCGTCCACGAAAAGGGGAGCAGCGCGAATCTAAGAGAGGCTAGGGGAGTCCGCTTGAAATTCATCATCACTGGTGGTGGAACCGCAGGTCACATCTATCCTGCCATCGCCGTTGGCAAGGAACTCGAGGCAAACGGGCATGAGGTGCTCTTCGCGGGCACGCCGAATGGCCTGGAAGCGCGTCTGGCGCCCGAGGCCGGCTTCGACTTCAAGGAGTTCGAGGTCGCAGGCTTCAACAGGCGCAAGCCGCTGACGCTCATCACCTCCTCCATCAAGGCTCTCAAGAGCTCGAAGGCCGCCAAGCGCTGGCTTGCAGAGGTGAGGCCCGATGCGGTCATAGGCTTCGGAGGCTACGTGTCGATCCCGGTGGGCAAAGCCGCCAAGGACATGCGCATCCCGCTCGTCATCCACGAGCAGAACTCCGCATCCGGCATGGCCAACAAGTATCTCGCATCGCGCGCCGCCGCAATCGCGCTCACCTATGAGGCCGCGGCGAAGTACTTCAAGGCGGATTGCCCGATGATCCTCACCGGCAACCCCGTGCGCGCGGAGTTCCTCGCGGTGGAACGCGAGCCCTCCCGCAAGATGCTCGGCATCCCCAAAGGCGACAAGCTGCTCTTCGTCTTCGGAGGTTCCCAAGGAGCGCGCCACATCAACACCGCGATCACCGCATTGGCCCCGAGGCTGATGGAGATCGAGGGTCTGCATGTGATCCATATCTGCGGGCCGAAGGAATACGACACCGTCAAGTCGGCTCTTGCCGAGCATGGAATCGAATGCTCCGGTCCGGGGTTCACTCCCGATGGCGGTTGGGAGAATCCGGGACAGCGCTACGCGTTGACCGGCTATTTCAACAACATGGGAGAGGCCCTCGTGGCCAGCGACGTCGTGGTCGCTCGCGCAGGCGCAACCTCGTTAGCCGAGATCATGGCGGTTGGAGCCGCCGCGCTGCTCGTCCCGTTCCCGTTCGCCACCGATGACCACCAGACGAAGAACGCCCAGGCGCTCGTCGAGTCGGGCGCATCCCTGATGTGCGCGGATGACAAGGTCGAAAGCGACGAATTCACAGCCAAGCTCTTCGAGCTGCTCGAAAATGACGAGCTCAGGAGGAAGATGTCGGAAATGACGTTCGCGATGGGCAGGAAGAACGCAGCAAAGAAGGTTGCGGCGCTGGCCATAGCAGCTGCCAATGGAAACATCGAGGTTGGTGAGATAGATGCCATTTGATTGCGAGATCGAAGGTTTCAACAAGGTCCATTTCATCGGTATCGGCGGAATCGGGATGAGCGGAATCGCCTCTGTCGCCAAATCTCAGGGCATGGAGGTTTCCGGCTCCGACCTCAAGGACTCCAAGGTCGCGCGTGCCCTGAGGAAGCAGGGCATCGACGTGCGGATCGGCCACAGTGCAAAGACGATCGAGGAGATCGATCCCGAGGTCGTGGTCATCAGCAGCGCGATTCCCGAGCGCAATCCCGAGCTCAAGTGGGCCAGGGAGAGGGGAGTGCCCGTATGGGCGCGCGCCCAGATGCTCGCCTACGTCTGCAGGAGCAAGAAGATCCTCGCCGTAGCGGGTACGCATGGCAAGACGACCACCTCTTCGATCCTCGCCAGCGCAATGGTCAAGCTCGATGCCGACCCGTCGTTTCTCGTGGGGGGCATCATCGACGGCCATGACACCAATGCCAGGTACGGTTCCGGCGATGCCTGCGTGATCGAGGCCGACGAATCCGACGGCTCCTTCATCTACGTCACGCCATACATCGCGATCGTGACTAACATCGAGGAGGATCATCTCGACCACTACGGCAACCTGGACGCCATCAAGTCCGCCTTCGCCGATTTTCTCGGCGCCATTCCCGCCGATGGGTTGGCTATCGTCTGCGCAGATTGCGAGGGGCTGGTCGAGCTCGCCAAGGGCGCTGCCAAGTGCGACGTGGTCTCCTACGGATTCGGCAGCGATGCCGACGTCAAGGTCACCGCTAACGACGACGGCTCCTGCATCGCCGGATTCAAGAGCGGGCAGGCCAAGATCAAGCTCGGCTCGAACCCCGGCACCCACAACATGCTCAACGCGACGGCGGCAGTCATAGCGCTCGAGAAGATGGGGTACGCCAGCGAGAAGGCGGCAGAGGCCGTCAGCGCATTCTCTGGCGTCAGGCGCAGGTTCGACCTCGTCGGCAAGTGCAACGGCATCACCGTCATCGACGATTACGGCCACCACCCAACCGAGATCCGCGCGACTCTCAAGGCAGCATCGAGCATGGGATTCAAGCGCACCATCGTGCTCTTCCAGCCGCACCGCTACTCGCGTACCCAGGCGCTCGCCGACCAGTTTGCGACCGCCTTCGACGATGCGGATTACGTCGCGGTGATGGATGTCTACTCCGCTGGTGAGGCTCCGATTCCGGGCATCACCGGCAAGACTATCGTAGATGCGGTCAAGTCGCACGACCCCGCCAAGAGCATCGATTGGTTCGAAGGCAGGGCTGACGTCGTCGATCGCATCGTCGCGATCCTTCAGCCTGGCGACCTCATCTTCACTATGGGCGCCGGCGACATCACGGCAATCGGACCGCAGATCCTCGAGGCTCTCGAAAGTCCGGAGTACACCACTGATACGTCGCACATCTTGAAGAATCCAACCGGATTTCAGATCCGCGAGCCTCTCGAAGGGGCGGAAGAGTAGAGCATGTCATCTTTCGACGCATACATCGCTCTCAGGAGGGGAGGCGCTGGCCGCGTCCTCGCGCATGAGCGCATGGCGAGGCACACGACGTTTCGCATCGGTGGAGAGGCCACGGCATTCGTCGAGTGCGACACGTTCGAGCAGCTCACAGCCGCAATCACAATCTGCGAGGAGCAGGAGAGCGACTGGACGATCGTCGGCAAGGGAAGCAACCTGCTGATCAGCGATCGCGGCTACGACGGAATCATTCTCACGCTCGGCAAGGAGTTCAAGCAGACCTCGAGAACCACTCCCGAAACGGTTACGTGCGGAGCGGGAGCAAGCCTTGCGATGCTCGTGCAGGAGGCCTTCAACATCGGACTTTCCGGCTTCGAGTTCGCAGTGGGGATTCCAGGCTCGCTCGGTGGCGCGATCTTCATGAACGCCGGTACCAAGGAGGCCACGATCGGTCAGGTTGTCAAATCCGTGGTCGTCTACAAGCCGGGAGCCGGCCTTCGTCGCTACTATGGCGCGGACCTCCCATGGATCTACAGGTATTCCGGCATTCCAGCCGATGAGGTGATCCTCGAGGCCGAGATAGCCGTCAAGGAGGAACCCAAGCCCTACATTCAGGCTAAGATGGAGGGAAGCCTCAATCGCAGGAGGAAGTCCCAGCCGATAAACCTTCCGAGTGCGGGGAGCATCTTCCGCAATCCCGTCGGCGCGTCTGCCGGCAGGCTGATCGAGGATGCGGGCTTCAAGGGATACAAGATCGGAGGCGCGGTCGTCTCCGAGAAGCACGCCAACTTCATCGTCAACGAAGGCGGCGCGACAGCCGCGGACGTGCTGATGCTGATGAGAGCCATTCGAAAGCGCGTAAAGGAGATCTATGGCATCGAACTCCAACCGGAGATCAAGCTCCTCGGGTTCTAAGGGCAAGGTCTCCTCGCGCGCAGCCAGCAGATCGATGCGCAAGGAACCCAAGCTCGAAGTGCACCAAGGTGGTCTCAGCAGGCAAACCGTTCGTTCCGAGAAGTCCTCTCGCCGCACATCCAAGAGGGATTTCGGCGGCGGAAGGCGCTTCCGCATTCCCAAGAAGGTCAAGGTTCTCGCGATAGCCCTGATAGTGCTCGCAGTTGCTCTCGGCGGTGCCTACGCGGCTCTCTACAACGCGCCCATCTTCAGGATCAAGTCGATCGAGGTCGAGGGTGCGGAGAGGCTCTCCAACGAGTATCTCTCGCAGCTGCTCGACGTCTCCGAGGGCTCTACGCTGCTTAACGTCAGCACGACCGACCTCACCAATCGCCTTAGCGCGAATCCATGGGTGAAGTCTGTTTCAGTGCACAGGCACTTTCCCGACACCATCGTCCTCAAAGTCGAGGAATCCTATCCTTGCGCGGTTGTGCGCATCGAACCGGATACGGCGCTCGGCGCCATCGAGTACTGGCTGATCGATGAGAACGGCACCTGGATGAGCAAGGTCGCCTCGACCGGCGTCGACGCCGCGCGCAAGCTCGTCATCAACTCGACCGATGCAACCGGAAGCGTCGAGAAGCTTGGGAAGAATAGCGTCGATGCCATCGCCAAGCTCAAGAAGGACATCGAGGAGGCGCCTGCCAAGGCCGCGGATGGCGAGGGAAGCGGAATCAACGACAGCACCGCCATCGACAACGACGTCGAGGATACCTCAGCGAAGACCGAGGAACCGAAGGCTGATGATGCGGCCAAATCGGACGAGAGCAAGTCCGACGAGGGCAAGGACGGGGAAGAGGGAGAAGAGCCCGCTGAGCCCGAGCGCGAGCCGAGCGTCTGCGAGGATGCGTACATGACGGTCGAGGAGCTCGCGGGGCTGCCGCTCATCTCCGGAGTGACCCCTGGAGTCGTTCCCGAGACTGGAGTGACCGCCACCGACGAGGGCCTGCTCAACGCGCTCGACATCGTGATCGAGCTCGACGAGGAGTTCAGCGCGCAGATCGCGACGATCAATGCCGCAACCGACGACACCACCGGATTCATCCTGAAGAACGGCGTAGAGGTGGCATTCGGCAAGGCAACCGACATCAGCAGCAAGGTCGAGGTGATCGAGGACCTGCTCAAGCAGCATGAGGGCAAGATCACCTACATCAACGTCAGGGTCGTCTCCAATCCCGTTTGGAGAGGGCTGTAGCCAAAGCGCAGCGAATGCGGCGCGCGGCGCGATGGAGGCATTTCAATGAACGGCATCCAGAACTGGCAGCTCGATCGATACGCGTCTATGATTCCTCCGGTCGAGCGCGATTCCAACAAGTACACGCGCGGTTCTTTGTTGGTTATCGGCGGATCGCAGAGGTACACGGGCGCTCCCATCCTCGCTGCGATGGCAGGATGCCGCGCAGGAGCCGGATACGTCACCCTCGCGGTTCCCGACTGCATGTCCAGCGTCGCCAGGGCCCACCTGCTCAGCGTCCCTGTCATAGGGGCGAAGAGCGCCGTCGATGTCTTCGCGGCCGACGCGCTAGATGACATCCTCTCTCAGGTCAATCGCATCCACGCGGTTGTCGCTGGGCCGGGAATGATCGCATGCGAGAGCACGGCCACGCTTCTGCAGCGGATCTTCGAGGGCATCGAGGCTCCAGTGGTGGTCGATGCCGATGCCCTCAATATCATCGCATCGCATGCGCGCGGCCTGTGCGAGAAGGAGTGCGCAGACGCTCTCGTCGCCCTCAGGGCCAGGGGAGAGGCCGACCTTCCGACGATCCTCACGCCGCATGCGGGCGAGCTCAAGCGCATCGCCACGCATCTGGGTTTTTCCGAAGACCTCACTGGGCTCTCGGAGTTCGAGGTCAGAGAGCGCATGGCCAGCTTCGTGTGCGAAGAAACCCAAGCAGTAGTGGTTGCCAAGGGTCCGGACACCATAATATGCTCCAAGGAGTTTAGTATCCGCTCGTCGTTCGGCGATGCATCGCTTGCAACCGCGGGCACGGGCGACGTGCTCTCCGGCATCATCGGTGCCTTCTGCGCTCAGGGGCTCGAGGCGCTCGAGGCCGCATCGCTCGGAGCCTGCGTCCACGGACTCGCCGGCAGGCTCGCCGGAGAGACGCTAGGCCAAAGATCGGTCATCGCCGAGGACGTCATCGAGATGGTGGCGCCGGCGATCGTCTCGCTCGAGGCATAGCGCTCCGAGCAGCCTTCCAGCCGCGAATTTCCCTGCATGATAGCGTGTGAATCCGCATGCGCCAAAGCCACCTAACCGTGAGACCATCACGCATGCGGAAACCAAATTAAATCATTCATCTAAGCTCGATTATGTTGTAGAATAATATCGCATGTGTATATTTACTGGCGCATACGTGCGTTGGTGATTTCAATTCGACTATGAGAGGTGCAGATATGCTAGAGCCGTCCGGTAGTGAACATCTTGCAGTAATCAAAGTAGTTGGCGTTGGCGGCGGCGGTTCCAACGCAGTCAATAGGATGGTTGAAGCTGGGATCAAGGGCGTCGAGTTCATCGCCGTCAACACCGATCGCCAGGCCCTCCTGATGTCCGATGCCGACCAGACCGTTCACATCGGCGAGGAGTACACCCGCGGCCTCGGCGCTGGTGGAAACCCCGAGATCGGATGCCGCGCAGCCGATGAGTCTCGCAACGACATCCGCGATGCGCTCGCTGGCGCGGACATGGTCTTCGTAACCGCAGGCGAGGGCGGCGGAACCGGCACCGGTGCAGCCCCGGTCGTGGCGGAGATCGCCCGCGACGAGATCGGCGCGCTCACCGTAGCAGTCGTCACCAAGCCTTTCGGCTTCGAGGGTCGCAAGCGCACCCAGCAGGCTGAGGAGGGCATCGACCTTCTCGCCGAGAAGGCGGACACCCTCATCGTCATCCCCAACGACAGGCTCCTGCAGGTCATCGAGAAGAAGACCACGATGCTCGATGCGTTCCGCATCGCAGACGACGTGCTGCGCCAGGGCGTCCAGGGTATCACCGACCTCATCACCATCCCGGGCCTCATCAACCTAGACTTCGCGGACGTTCGCACCGTCATGAAGGACGCTGGCACCGCGATGATGGGCATCGGAATCGGCTCTGGCGAGAGCAGGGCGATCGATGCGGCCGCGCAGGCCGTCTCGAGCAAGCTCCTCGAGTCCTCCGTCATGGGCGCCCGCCGCATCCTCGTCTCCGTCGCCGGAGCGAGCGACATGGGCCTCATGGAGGTCTCCGATGCAGCCACCACCGTCACCGAGGCTTCCGATCCCGATGCAACGATCATCTTCGGCTCCGTCATCGACGACAGCCTGGGCGATCAGATCCGCGTCACGGTCATCGCAACCGGATTCTCCGACAAGGACACTCAAACCTCCCTCGACTTCGGGAACGCCTATCCGGCGCCTGCAATGCAGCCCAAGCCCAGTCCGGATGTCTATGCGTCCGACAGGTATGCGGCACCGGCACAGGGATCTCCTCTCGATGAGGATTACATCCCCGACTTCCTGAAGCGCGGTTTCTAGGAGTTGCATCTCTCTTTGGATCCCGCTAACAGAAACAGCGAACTTCCTCTGCCCGAGCTGGCTCAACCCAGCCCGGGCAGTGCTCGTTTAACGCCTCCGCTTCCCCTGCTCTCCGATCAGAATCTGTTGGACGTCTGTGGGGTGACGATAGCCTTCACCACCAGGGAAGGCGGCGTGAGCGAGGGCGCGTATGCGAGCCTCAACCTCGCCGACCACGTTGGCGACAACCCAGAGCATGTTGCCGAGAACAGGCGGATCCTGCTCGAAGCCCTCGACATTCCAAATTGCGCGGAGTGCCTCGTCAACCCTGTTCAGGTCCATGGCGACACAGTTGCGATATTCACGGACGAAGCGGGCAAGGAGCACATGGAGGACGCGGTCGAGCTGCTCGATGCGCAGGGCGTGCTGCTCTTCACGGAGCACCGCACGTCTCCAGAGCTCGAGTGCGATGCCATCGCCTGCACGGTCGAGGACGTTCCCGTCATGCTATGCTACGCCGACTGCGTACCGATCATCCTCGTTGCGCCCAACGGCTGCTTCGCCGTCGTGCATTCTGGCTGGAAGGGAACGCTCAAGTCGATAGCCGAGAAGGCCGTGCATGCGCTCTCAGTGGCCTCAGGATGCCCCAGCAGCTCGTTCAACGCCTACATCGGGCCCCATATCGGATCGTGCTGCTATGAGGTCTCAGACGAGATCCTAGACGCCTTCGTTGCGGAATTCGGCGAGGCCTGCGATGCATTCGCCAACCATCTCGATCTCGAATACGCCGTCGTGTCTGCGCTGCGCAGCGCCGGTGTCGAGAGCGATCGGATCGTATCGAGCGGAATCTGCACCGCGTGCTCGACGGATTGCTTCTACTCCTACCGCGCTGAGGGCGGAACCACTGGCAGGATCGCCGCGATCGCCTGCAGGAAGGGCGTGAGCTAGCCCATGCCAGAGATCACGCGCGAGAGCGTTTCCGCCAATATCGCCGGCATAAGGCGGACCATCGCCGAGGCCGCCAGCGCCTCCGAATTCGGCATCGAGCCGCTCCTCGTCGCCGTCAGCAAGACGGTCGGAATCGAGGAGGTCGCTTTCGCGATCGAGGCGGGAATCCACGACTTCGGCGAGAATAGGGCCGACGAGCTCGTGCGAAAGCATGCGGCTTACCCGGAGGAGAACTGGCACTTCATCGGGCGCATCCAGACCAACAAGCTCAAGGACGTCGTCGGGCGCGCCTGCCTCATCCACTCCGTCGCCTCGATCCATGCGCTCGACGAGATCCAGAAGCGCGCATCCCGCCTCGGCATCGTCCAGCCGATCCTTCTCGAGGTCAATGTGTCGGGGGAGGAGAGCAAGGACGGCTTCGCGCCAGCCGCGCTCCCCGAGGCCATAGCCCATTGCGGCCAGCTCGAGAGCGTGGAGGTCCGCGGCCTCATGACGATGGCCCCGCTCGGCGATGCCAGCGTCGCCAGGGCCACATTCCACGGCCTCAGGCGTCTCAGAGACGAGCTGAGAGCCGGTTGCACCTCGGAAAACGTGAAACTTGATGAACTTTCAATGGGGATGTCGCAAGATTTCCCCCAAGCCATAGCCGAAGGTGCTACCATTATTAGGTTAGGGCGCTCGGTCTTCTCATAGATCGGGCTGCACGGTTGAGAAGTCCACATAACGAAGACGATACGGAGTAACCATGGGATTCCTTGATAGCGTAAAAGGCAAGTTCCGTCGCGGAGACGATGATTGGGACGATCGTTACGACGATTACGACGAGTACGAAGACTACGACAACTACGACGGCGAGTCCTACGACGACTATGACGGATACGCCGAGGAGGAGAGCGCACGTCCGCGCAGGGCATCGCGCAGCTCGTTCAACGCGTCCAGCAGGCGCGAGAGCCGCCTGAACGATCCCACCCCGCTAGTCTCGGCCACCGACGTGAGGTCGCAGAGCTACGAGCGCGCTCCGATCAACGACAACCGCGTTCCCGACTACACCTCCGGACTGCAGAACTACGAGATCCGCACTCGCGGAGCATCGAGTGCAGGAGTCGGCAGCAGCTACACCAGCGATCACTCCGAGGATGCCATCGCGGCGGCTCGCAAGGAGCTGGAGGCGCTCAAGCAGGGAATCCACGTTCCCTACAACAGCATCGATCCGCAGCCCGAGGACGCCATGACGCCTCCTCCGGCAGCTGCCCCGGCTTCGCCCTACAAGCCGATAGGCTCTGTCTCCTCGTCGATCTCGAAGAACATGGTCACTCTCACCCCAACCGAGTACGCCGACGCCGAGAAGATCACCCAGGCCCTCAAGGCCGGCTCCTCGGTCGTTCTCTCGCTCAACTCGATCCGTCCCGATCAGGGAAGGCGCATACTCGACTTCTCGTTCGGAGCGGTCAGCGTGGTTGGCGGATCCGCGTCGCAGATCGGCAACAAGGTCTTCTACCTCTCCCGCACCGGCGCTCCCATCACCGAGGCGGAGCTTGTTGCGCTGCGCAGCGCGCAGATCATCTAGCGTAGGGGTCACGAGATGCTTCCTGAGCTAGGGGATATCCTGATAATCGGCGGCGGCAGGATGGGTTCGGCCATGCTCGCCGGCATCTTGAACGCGGGGCTCGTCCCTGCCGAGAACATCATCGTAGCGGAGCCGGGGGAGGCCAGGCGCGCCTTCCTGGAGGCCGAGTACGGCGTGCATTGCGTCGCCGACGCCAGCGAGGCTCCCGTGCCATGCACGTGCCTCCTTGCGGTCAAGCCGCAGATGATGCGCGAGGTCCTCGGCAACCTCACCGCTGGGCGCGAGTTCTCGCCCAAGCGCGTAATCTCGATTGCTGCGGGCATCACAACCAAGCTGCTCGCCAGCTACTTCACCAACACCAACATCATCCGCGTCATGCCGAACACGCCGCTGATCGTCGGCTGCGGCATGGTCGCGGTATCGCCAGGGGAGGGCACTCCAGCTGAGGAGGCGGAGCTCGCCCGCAGCCTCTTCTCCTGCATGGGAGACGCCATAGTCATCGATGAGTCGCTGCAGGACAGCGTGGTGGCTCTCAGCGGCTCCGGACCCGCGTACTTCGCGCTGTTCGTCCAGGAGCTTGCCAACGCGGGCGTCGAGCTCGGGCTCGACCCGGATGTGGCCCTCAAGCTCTCGCTCAAGACGATGAGTGGAACCTCGGCGCTGCTCGAGCAGACTGGGCAGACCCCCGAAGAGCTCATCGAGGCGGTCAGCAGCCCGGGTGGAACCACCATCGCTGCGCTTGACGCCATGCGTGAAGGCGGCGTGGCGCAAGCCATCATCGAGGGCGCCAAGGCAGCGTCGAGAAGATCTAAGGAGCTGTCATGATCCCTAAGCTTGTGTCGATGATCGTTCTGGGAATCATAGACGTATATGTTCTGGTAATCGTGGTCTACTGCATCCTCACGTGGTTCCCGGATGGCAATGAGAAGCTAGTCCAGGTGCGCGACGTGCTCGGCAAGATGTGCGAACCTTACCTCAAGCTCTTCCGCAAGATCATCCCCGCTGTTGGCGGGTTCGATTTCAGCCCTATCGTCGCAATCCTTGTATTACAATTAATCGCAAGGCTGTTGTTCTAGTTGATACGCATGGTTCGAAACAGGAAATCTGAAAGCTGTCTCGTTTGATTACAGGAGGATTTTAAAATGGCAATCTCCGCAATTGATATCCAGGAGCAGGGCTTCGGAACGGCTCGAAACGGCTATGACATGCAGGAAGTCGACATCTTCCTCGAGCGCGTTGCCGAGGAGATCGACGCTATGCAGGCCCAGCACAAGATGGAGCTCCAGCAGGCGATGGCTCAGGCCGGCAGCGGCGTGAATCCCCAGTATGAGGCTGAGATCCAGCGTCTGAACTCCGTGATCGCCAACCTGCAGGCCCAGCTTGCGGCGCAGAAGAACGACGCCAGCGTCATCTCCGATGCGATCATCGCGGCGCAGCGCAGCGCCAACCAGATCAAGGAGGAGGCGCGCCTCGAGTGCGAGAAGCTGTATCGCGAGGCCGAGGCCAAGGCGCGTGAGATCGTCGGCGATGCGCAGAACGAGCGCCAGAGGATCGTCGGTGAGCTCGAGAGGCTCAACATCTCCCGCCAGAACTTCATCGATCAGTACGTCGGCCTGATCAAGCACTTCCAGGACGAGGCAACCAGGAAGTTCCCGGCCAACGCGGAGCCCAAGCCGGCTCCCGCTCCTGCGCCCGCTCCGGCGCAGGAGGCCCCGGAGACCCTCTTCGAGGCTAGGCCGCAGCGCAGCTACGGTGCGGCGCCGAGCGCGGCAGACAGGGCATATCAGCAGCCGCAGCCAGCGGCTCTCGATGACGACTTCGATGACGAGTTCGACATCGAGGAGATCGACTAGCCGGTGCAAGCGTGCCCAGCGGCCAGATCATAAATGTCAAGGTGACTCCGAAGTCATCTGGCGATTCGATAACAGGATGGACGGACAGCTCCCCAGCGGAACTGTCCGTTCGCGTTACTGCGCCGCCCGACAAGGGCAAGGCCAACGAGGCGGTCTGCAAGCTGATAGCCAAATCGTTGGGCATCCCCAAAAGCAGCGTGGAGGTCGTGCGCGGGCATACCTCTCGGCACAAGCAGGTTGCGGTGGATGTGAGCGAGGAAGCGTTTGAGAGTTGGAAGGCGAGCATCTAACTCGCCTTCTTCGCAAACAAGGTGGGGGAGCGGGCCTGTAAGCCGGGTTCTGTCGTGGACGACCATTTATCTAGGCTTGCCGTCACCGGCAAGCTCAAGCAGGCAACCCGGATGCGAGTCGGGCCAACCCATAGCATCCCTATTCGCCCTTGCTTCGGATGGGGTTTGCCAAGCCGCGCCGTTACCGACGCGCTGGTGCGCTCTTACCGCACCGTTTCAGCTTTTCTCCTGTTCGGGGCAGGAGAGTTTTCTTTTCTGTGGCACTTTCCATCGGGTCACCCCGTCCAGCCGTTAGCTGGCATCCTGCCCTGTGAAGCCCGGACTTTCCTCACCGATAAGCTCGGCGCGATCGCCCAGCCCGCTCCGAATTAGGAATTGTAGCAGCGCTGCCGCAGATTGGCAAAGCACTTGTGGCTGGTGGCGCTAGCCCTTGGCTTGCGCTTCCTCGTAGGCCTTCTGGAAGATGTCGGCGAATGTGGTGTTGGGGCGTATCCGCATCGGTTCGGCGTACCCCTCGACGATGAGCCGGCCGTTGATCGTGTCGGTGAGCACCGAGGCGGAGAGGTCGCTGACCTCCGTGGGGTCGACGAGCCAAACGTAGGCGAGAAGACGCCCGTACTTGTCGTACTCGTTCTTCTCCTCGGTTACCAGCCAGACCCAGCGTCCCTTGACAACAGACTCGGTGAAGCGTTTGGCATCCAGCCCGTCGTAGAACTCGTCGCCATCCATCTCCGGGGTGTCCACGCCGATGAAGCGCACCTTGGTCTCCGTGCCGTCGCTGAGGATCGCCTCGCAGGAGTCGCCATCGGCCACGCTGGTGATCTGCGCCATGCGGATGACCATTCCGTCGAGCGTCTTGACCTCGGCCCGCTTGACGCCGATTGCGTAGCGCACCGCGAAGAACGCGCCCACGCACAGCACTGCCGCAACGCAGATGGCCACGAGCGCGCGCTTGCGACGGCGGCGCTTGGCGATGACCTGCTCGTCCGCGAGGTCGGGCATGTATCTCTCCAGAAGGTACTCGGGGTCGCCCTTTTTCAACGCTTCCTTCTTCCGATGGTCCGTGCAAGGTCGCTACCATAGCTGGCAAAGCGCGGCAATCCGTGCAGTATCGTCGGCATCTTGCCGCTCCAACTCGAATAATACCTGTTACAAGCGCATAAGATGCGCAGTTGGCTGCAAATTTGCTATGCTATCCCTGTCATGCACTGAGAAAGAAGGTTCGATGGCATCTCGAGGCGGTTATTCGAATTCTGGCCGCGGCCAGTACGTGAAGCGCAAGCCAACTTCGGGCAGCTCGCGCGGATACTCCAGAAGCTCATACGGCGGAGGCGGACGCGGCTCGCGCAATTCATACCAGCGCAGCAGCTATTCCAGCAAGCCGCCTTCGAAAGGGCGCGGCTCCTCTGGACGCAGGGGCGGCGGAAGCGCCATCCCCAAGATCATCCTGATCCTCATCATCCTCGGCCTGCTCGTAGCGGGGTTCTTCTTCGTGCGCGGCAAGATTCAGGGCATTCGCGAAGTCAACCAGATGATCGACAAGGCCGACGAGATGGCCGTCCAGTACGACTACCGCGGCGCCATCGAGATGTTGCAGCAGATTCCGGAGTACGAGACCAAGAGCAAGGTAACCGACAAGATCGCCGAGCTCGAGCAACTCGATGCGGCATGCTACACCGTTGACAACTCGACGGTTACCCACGTGTTCTACCACTCGCTGGTCATGTATCCCGACTGGACCTTCCATATCGACGACCAGACCGAGGTCGACAACTACAACACCACGATGACCACCGGCGACGAGTTCATCAAGATCACTCAGCAGATGTACGACCGCGGCTACGTGCTGATCAGCATCCACGACATGTACGAGATCACCACCGACGAGAACGGCAAGGAGGTCTGCAAGTCCAAGGAGATCAGGCTGCCGCAGGGCAAGAAGCCCTACGTGCTCTCTATCGACGACCTCTCGTACTACGAGTACATGGAGGGCGATGGCTTCCCGACGCGCATCGTCCTCGATGAGGACGGCGTGCCGCGCTGCGAGATGACGATGCAGGACGGAACGGTGGAGATCGGCAGCTTCGACCATGTGCCGCTTCTCGAGGATTTCATCGCCGAGCATCCAGACGCCTGCTACAAGGGCGCCAGGGGGATCATCGCACTCACCGGCTATGACGGAGTGCTGGGCTATCGCACCGACGAGGAGTACAACACCGCCGAGTACAAGGCCGAGCACCCGAGCTTCGACTTCGAGAAGGAGTGCGCTGACGCGAAGGCCGTGGCCGATGGCATGAAGGCTCGCGGCTGGGAGTTCGCCTCGCACAGCTGGGGTCACCAGAACTACACCACCATCTCGATGGCGAAGATGAAGACCGACATGGGCAAGTGGTTGAAGAATGTCGTGCCGATCATCGGGGAGACCGACGTCATCATCTACGCCTTCGGTGCGGAGATTCCCGAATATGGCAAGGGCAACGACAAGTTCGACTATTTGAAGTCGTGCGGTTTCGACTGCTTCTGCGGCATCAATGCGGCCACTACCTCGTGGGTCTACTACGGCGACAATTACTTCCGCCAGTCCAGGCGCAATCTCGACGGCTACCGCATGTACCAGGACCTGATCAACCCCGACCTCAACAGGCTGGCCGACCTCATGAACGTCGAGGAGACCTTCGACAAGAGGCGTCCGACCCCGGTGCCCGACTACTAAGCCG
>JAILQZ010000010.1 GCA_024698685.1 bacterium | reverse complement strand
GCGGTCGACGCCAGCGATGGTGACGTGCTGGTAGGTGACGCCCATGCCGGTTGCGTTAGCGATCTGCGACGGGCCGGAGTGCCAGAAGCAATGGAGCTTCAGGCAGTAGCCGTCGATGATCTCCTGAGCCTGCTCCATGGTGATGGAACCCTCGTTGAGCTCTTTCTCCAGGAACGGCCACCAGTACTGGTCGAGACGACCCATGCCGTTTGCCGGAGGACGATGCTCGAGCTGGATGGCCTGGTTGTAGAAGACGTGCGCCTGGATGGCCTCCCAGAAGGTCCTTGCCGGATTCTCGGAGATCCACTCCATGCTCTCTGCGCGGCTGAGGAGCTCTGCCTTGCGATCGGGATCCTCGCAGATCTCGGCCAGGCGATAGGCCTCCTTGGCGTAGTTCTTGATCATCGCCATAGCGCCGTCGCACGCGAGGACTGCCGACTTGTAGAACATCCACTTGTCAGCGTCGTCGCCCATGAGATAGCCGCGATGCGCGTCCATCCAGTCGGTAGCGACCTTCTTGATGGCCTTGTAGCCGACCTTGATGATCTTCTCGAATCCGGGAACCATGTGGCCCTCGGTGCAGAAGCCCAGCGGCGGCGGGCCCATGATGGTGGCGTCGTCGTCGTAGAGGATCTCCGGGCCCCACTCGGGGACGTATGCGTTGAGCTTGGCAGTGATGCAGTTGTCGCGCCAGAAGTCGCGGGTCTCCTCGATGGTGTTGTAAACGCTCTTCGGGAGGATCAGCTTCTCAGCGGGGAGCTCGCGGACGTATGCGTCCATCTCCTCGTCGAAGCGCCAGAAGTCGTTGTTCGCGATCTCGAAGAAATACCACTCGCTTCCGCCATCCTCCGGCCAGATCTCGGTGCCGCAGAAGGTGGTTCCGAAGTTGCCGAAGACAACCTCGAAGTCCTCGATGACAACCGGATGCGCAGCCAGGATGTCATGCGTGGCCTGCGCGCGATAGATCATCGGGGGCATGTTCTTGCACTTGTTCTGACGAACATCGGTCGCAATCTTGAGACGCGTGTCGTCAACGGTGATGACCCTGTTCCTGACGCGATCGCGCATGTGTGCGATACGATCGGTAACGGGAAGCATGGTGCCATCGTTGTAATGCAACGTATAGAACTCTTTAGACTCGCCCATTTTGTTCCTTTCTAACGGATGTTTACCTGTACAAAGGTTCTGCACATTATCGGTAAAATTCTATCTTGTCGGTGTTCAAATGTAAACGCGCCCAGCCCAATAATTCGCATATTTCACATAAGTTTGGCGGTTGGCTCGCGCCTGTGATAGATTGGAATGGCAACGGCACGAAAGGACAAGCATGGAATACACGGATAACGAGCTCGATTACGCCCATATGCTCGAATTGCGCACTCCCCACGAGGAGATCGAACCCGAGGAGGGCAGCCCCGAGCAGAGGCCGAGGAAGGCCCTCGGAACGATACAGCTCGTCGGAGGAGCCACGCTAGCGGCGGCGGGCGTTCCGTTTCTCGTGCTGCCGGGCCCCGGAACGCTGATGATCGCCGGAGGTGCATCGCTGGCGGACAAGGGCTATCGCAACATCAAGGGAGAGCAGCGTACCGAAGAGGAGATGGCTGAGTTGAAGGAAGCGCGCAAGCAGGCTACGGATGAGCGTTCCGAGCAGATCAAGGGCTTCACGACCGAGAAGGTGATCCCTGCCAGCAAGAAGGTCGCGTCGGGAACCAAGAAGGTCGCCGCAGGAACTGCGAAGGCAGCGGTGGCCACTGCGAAGGTTGCCAAGAAGGGCGCTCAGAAGGCCGCTCCGGTGGTCAAGAAGGGCGCCAAGGCGACCGCATCAGCTGCGAAGAAGGGCGCTCAGAAGGCCGCTCCCGTCGTGAAGAAGGGTGCGAAGGCGACTGCGGCCGCCACCAAGAAGGGCGCTCAGAAGGCCGCGGAAAAGGCTGGACCGGCTGTCAAGAGGGGCGCGAAGGCGGCTGGCGAAGCGGGCGTCAAGGCCGCAGCATACGGCTCCGTCCTCGCGCAAGAGAGCGTCACCGAGATCAAGAAGCGCATCAAAAAGGACCAGCCGCAGGATTAGGCTGAAGCGATGGCGAGCGACGAGAAGACCCGAGAAGCTATCGAGACCCTTCGCGGATGGATCGACGAATGCCCCGATGGCGGCATGGTCTTCTTCGGCGGGGCGGGCGTATCGACCGAAAGCGGAATCCCCGACTTTCGCAGCGCCCACGGCATCTTCATGCGAGACCTCGGAGGTGCGGCCATCGAACACGCGCTCGCTGCGGGCGACCTGGAGGGCGCCGAGCGACTGCGGAAGCTGCAGCTGCGCCCGGAGGAGGTTGTGAGCCGCAGCTTCTTCGACGCGTTCCCGCGCGAGTTCTTCGCATTCTACTTCGACAAGATGATCTTCAACCAGGTGAAGCCCAACGCCGCGCACCGCAAGCTTGCCGAGCTCGAAGCGCGCGGGACGCTGAGCGCCATCGTCACGCAGAACATCGACGGCCTGCACCACAAGGCCGGGAGCAGCAACGTCTTCGAGTTGCACGGAAGCGTCATGCGCAACCTTTGCATGGACTGCGGCGCAAGCTACACGCTCGAGGAGACGGAGGAGGCGTGGAAGCGCTCGTGCGGCGGCGACGGAATCCCACGGTGCGGCCACTGCGGCGGCATCATCAAGCCCGATGTCGTCCTCTACGAGGAGGGGCTCGACGACGATGTCATCCGAGGCTCGGTCGAGGCCATCTACAGCGCCGACCTCCTCGTCATCGCGGGGACTTCCCTGCTGGTCAACCCCGCGGCGAGCCTCATCCGCTACTTCCGCGGCAGGCACCTCGTCGTGGTCAATCTCTCCCCCACCCAGGCGGATGAGCAAGCAAACCTGGTCATCCGCGCGAAGGTCGGAGAGGTCTTCGACTACTGAGTGCGGCGGGGGCAAGCGCTACGGTAAGCGTGGCAGGAGCGCCTGCGGGCGAGGCAGCGGCGACTCTGCAAGCCCCCACTTGCTACAATTCCCGTATGACTGGGAAATCGCATATCGAAAAGACGCAGGGGGATCAGCCGGTGCGCGCTGGCAGGTCCCGCATCGCCTCGGCGATTCTCGTCCTCGCCGGCGCAACCTGCTGGGGCGTCACCGGCCTCGCGAATCGCATGCTCACTCCTCTCGGCTTCACCCAGATGGAGATCGTCTTCATAAGGTCGTTCATCGGCGCTCTCGCCCTTTTTCTGCTCCTGCTCATTATCGACCGCAGCCTCCTTCGCGTGCGCATCCGCGACCTCTGGTGCTTCCTCGGAACAGGCATCGTCAGCCTGACCGTATTCTCGTTCTCGTACTTCTGCGCGATGCAGGAACTGAGCCTCTCGGCAGCTGCAGTGCTGCTCTACACCGCGCCGATCTTCGTCACGCTTATGAGCGCCGTGGTCTTCCGCGAGCGAATCAACGCGCGGAAGGTCCTTTCGCTGGTCATGGTGTTCGGAGGAGCGGCTATGATGTGCGGATTGGTGGGAGCTGCTGCCAATTTGAGCGGTGCAGGCTCGATCAGCGCGCGGGGCATCGGATTCGGACTTCTGTCCGGCTTCGCCTACGCGCTCTACACCATCTTCAGCCGCTTCGCGCTCAATCGCAGCTATCGCCCCTTGACCATCGCGTTCTACACGCTGCTCTTCGCGGCAATCGCGAGCGCCATCCTTGCAAACCCCATTGAAATCGCAGCTAGAACGGCAGATGTCGTCAATGCTTCAGGGCTTGGCGTCATCGGGTGGGAGCTCTTCATGGGCATCATCACCTGCTCCGCGGCCTACGCTTTCTACACCCTGGGACTCGCAGGCCTGGAGAACGGGCCGGCGAGCATCATCGCAACCTGGGAACTCGTCGTCGCGACCCTCGTCAGCATCTTCATCTTCACCGAGCCGTTCGGCGCCGTGAATCTCGCAGGCATGGTTCTCGTCATCGCCGGCATCGTGATCATGAACGTGACGAAGCGCAAGCGGTATTGAGGTTCTCATTCCAACCTAAGCGCAAAGGGCCGCCACCCTCGCGGATGACGGCCCTTCTTATGCGAATCTGCCTGCGCCAAAGCCTAGAAGAGGTGCTCGTTTCGGCTGATTACGTCGACCTGCTGCTCGGGCGAGAGCTCGACGAAGTAGGCGGAGAAGCCGGCGATGCGGACGACGAGATCCTTGTAGCTCTCCGGATCCTTCTGCGCAGCCTTCATGACGTCGGTGCCGACGATGTTGAACTGGACCTCGAGGCCGCCGCGCTCGAAGTAGCTCTGGACCATGTCGATCAGCTTCTGCTGGCCGTCGCCTTGCATCGAATTCGGATGGATCTTGATGTTGAGCGCCATTCCGTTGAGGAGCTTGTGGTGATCGAAGCACAGCGTCGAGTTGAAGACCGAGGTCGGACCGTTGACGTCGCGCCCCTGGCAGGGCGAGGTTGCGTCCGCGACGGGCAGGCCGGCGAGGCGGCCGTCGGGCGTCGCGTAGCAGAGCATGCCCTCGTCGACGTGCGCGGCACCGCTGTAGAGACCCGGACGGAAGAACTTGCAGCGCTTGCTGTGATAGTGGCTGAGCAGCTCGTAGTAGGTGCTGATGCACCACGCCATCTGCTCGTCCGCGTAAGGATCGTCGTTGCCATAGTGCGGGCAGTCGTTGAGGATCGTCTGACGCAGCTCGTCATAGCCCTCCCAGTTTGCCATCCACGCATCGTAGAGCTCGCGCGTGGTGCAGATCTTCTTGTCGAAGCATGCCCACTTGATGGTGGTGAGCGAGTCGGCAACGGTTGCGAAGCCGTGGTTGGAGCCGCCGTAGCTGTTGTACTTGGCGCCACCGGCGGTGCAGTCCTTGCCGGACTCCATGCAGCCCTCCATCGCAATCGAAAGCATCGCATGCGGGCGATACCACATGTCGAGCATCTCGCCCCAGTTGAGCATGGAGACCATCGCGTCCTGATGCAGCTTGAGCTGGTCGTAGAAGGCCTTCTTGACCTCCTCGAAGCTCTCCATCTCGTAGAGATAGCCGCTCTGGAGCGAGCCTGCGTGGCCAGTCATCGGGTTGATGCCGTTGTTCAGAGCGCAGGTGAGCATGACGGATACGCGGACGTTGTGGCTGTTGCAGTACGGCATGTCGTTGCCGCAGCCGACGGCCTCCTGGCAGCCGATGAAGCCGTAGTCGCGGGCATCGCGAAGCTCGTAGCCGGCCTCGACCATCGCGGGGATGAGGACCTCGTCGTTCTGGAACAGCGGCAGGCCGCCGACGCGCTGGGTAGCCTTGATGCAGGCATCCCAGAGCTCTGCCGGGGAATTCTTGTTGAACCTGACCGAGATGGTGGGGTCGTGGATGAGAAGGCGGGCCAGCGAGGCGAGGAACATGTAGGTAATCGGGTTGGTGGCATCCTCGCCGGTGTCGCGGTCGACGCCGCCGATGGTGACGTGCTGGTAGGTCACGCCGATGCCGAGCGCCTTGCCCATGCCGAGCGGACGAGCATAGCAGAAGTTGTTGAGCTTGAGGCAGAAGGCGTCGACGATCTCCTGCGCCTTCTCGAGGGTCATCGTTCCCTCCTCGAGCTCCTTCTTGAGGAACGGCCACCAGTATTGGTCGCAGCGGCCCATGCCCGGTGCCGGATGCTTGGCCTCGATGGTCACCGCGAGGTGGTAGAAGGTGTGCAGCTGCACTGCCTCCCAGAAGGTGCGCGGCGGGTTGTAGGCGATCCAGTCCATGCTGTCCGCCATCTTGAGCAGCTCGGCCTTGCGCTCGGGATCGTCGCAGGCCTCGGCCTTGTCGCGAGCGGCCTGAGCATAGTGCTGGATCATCGTGATCACGCCGTCGCACGCCAGCACAGCCGACTTGTAGAACATCCACTTCTCGGCGTCGTCGCCCATGAGCCAGCCGCGATGCTCGTCCATCCAGTCGGTAGCGACCTTCTTGATCTTGGCGAAGCCCTTCTCGAGGACGTTGTTGTAGCCGGCGACCAGATGTCCCTCGGTGCAGAAGCCCAGCGGAGGCGGGCCCATGATGGTCGCGTCATCCTTGTAGAGGATCTCCGGAGCCCACTCGGGGATGTAGGAGTTGAGCTTGGCGACGATGCACTCGTCCTGCCAGAAGTCGAAGTTCTCCTTGTAGTAATCGTAGTCCTCCTTGGAGAGCTCCATCTCCTCGCCCGGGAGGTCGCGGATGTACTTCTGCTGCTCCTCGTCGAATGTCCAGAGCTCGCCTTGGCCGATCTCGTGCATCAGCCAGCCATAGCCGGAGTCCTCTGGCCACATGCTCGAGCCGAACCACGCCTTGCCGAGGTTTCCGAAGACGAGCTCGAAGTCCTCGATGCGGCAGACCATGTTGGAGAGGATGTCATGCGTGGCCTGTGCGCGGACGATCATCGGAGGCATGTTCTTGCACCTCTTGCGGGTCTCCGTGGCGATCTGCACGCGATGGGCGTCGAGGATGATGACCTTCTGCCTGATCAGCTCGCGCTGATGGGCGATGCGCTCCGATACCGGGCCATAGTAATCGTCGCCCTCTAGGTTGATCTGCAGCCTCTCCTTGGTCTTCTCCAGGTTATCCATAGATTCTCCTATCAGTCGAAATCGAAACTTGCGAACGCTTGACGTCTCATACGTTCATTTGCTTCGTGCAGTATATCAACGGGGCGGCCGTTTTCGGCGAGATTCGGCCCTTTATGTCCAAAATTGCTGAGGCAATCCAGAATATCTCCCGATAGCGTTTCGAAAGCGACAGGGCACCCTCCCCCGCCAAGGGGAGAGCGCCCTGCTCTGAGATTGTCCGTTATCGCAAAAGACGCGCGGTTGGCTAGAGGTGCGTCTCGGTGGTGAGAAGCGAGTAGCGGGTCTTGCCGTCGACCTTCTTGATGAGGTCCTCGAGATCTCCGTAGTACATGCACCATGCCTGGCAGTGCTGGACGCACATCGGCATCTTGCCCTTGGCCACGCGATCCTCGCACATGTTGCAGGCCTTGGTGAGCGTGGGCATCCAGGTCCACTCCCACTTCCTCGGGCCCTTCTCGGCTCCGCTGTACTCGAACGGGCCGATCTCGGCGACCTTGATTCCGAACTCGCCCTTGGGCAGTCCGAGATACTTCTTGCATGCAACCTCGCACGAATGGCAGCCGGTGCAATACTCGTAGTTGACTAGAATTCCCTTCATTTGACTCTTCCTTCCTTTCGTTACGGCTGCATTGGGGTGTACTCGCGGAATCCGCCAAGCTCGACGACCTGCGTACCAGGCATGATGTCGCCTTCCTTGACGGGATAGATGCGCGCGGGCAGGCACTTGATCGGCGCGCCGATGTTGCCCGGGCCCGACTCGTACGCATGGGTCAGGTTGTTCGGGTTGAAGTCGAACGCTCCGCAGAAGTGCGGCGCCGCGATCTCCTCTTCGGGCTTCCACCAGCCGTGCTCGCCGCGGATGCAACGCTCATCGACCTCGTTGGTGATCTTCGCCTTCTGCTTGCAGCGACCGTCCCAGTTCTCGATCCAGACCCAGTCGCCATCCTTGATGCCCTCGCGCTCGGCCACCTTCGGGTTGATGTAGACGAGCGGGTCGGGATGGAACTCGCGCATGGTCTCGGCCATGCGATGCTCGGTGTGGAAGAACTCGTAGGAGCGCGTGCCGTTGATGAAGTAGTAGGGGTACTTCTCGAAGATCTCGGGCGTGGAGTCCTTGCTCGCCGAAACCGGCGTATAGACCGGATACGGCGGGATTCCCCAGGCCTGGAAGATCGTCGGGATGAGCTCGATGCGGCCTGACGGGGTGTTGAATCCGACCGAACCGTCGGGGCGCAGCAGGCCCTTCTCATGCTTGTAGTAGGTTGCGTTCCAGTCGTCGAAGATCACGCCGCCGGCTTCGACCAGCTCCGCATGCGAGCGGACGGGACAACCGCTGTCGGCCTCGGTGTTGATGTTGATCTGATGGCCGGTGTTCTCGTCGGTGCCGGAGGAGAAGTTGCCCTTGCGGACCGTTCCATCCTCATCGATGGCCGCAAGACCCGTGGTGAGGTACTCGTTGGAGAGGTCGATCGCCTTTTCGAAGCGCTTGCCCGGGCCGAACAGCTTCGGGTTCAGGCGCGTGCCGAGCCAGATCGCGATCTCCTCGTCCGACTTCGCCTCGTAGAAGGTGGTGACCTTCTTCATCGCGCGCAGCGGAGTCCACCAGGTGCGGACCGAGTCGCGCTCGACCGAAGCCGCAACCGGGAGTACCAGATCTGCGAAGGCGACTGCCGAGGGCGTGAGGATCGGGTCGACGTAGACGATGAACGGAATCTGCATCATGTACTTGTAGGCGCGCGGCGCGGGCTCCTCGTGGCCGGCGATCGCGTTCTGCGACTCCGCCCAGAACATCAGGATCGGATAGGGATTGCCTGTCTCGAGCGCATAGGCCATGGCATCGGGATTGGACATGCCGACAAAGTCGATGCCAGGCATGCCGATCTGCGCCTTCTTGAACTTCTGCGCGACGGCCTCGGGACGGCCGAAGACGTCCGCCGAGGAGTAGCCGGCGTTGAGTTCGAACGCATTGTGAGCGAGGAACCAGGTGCCTGGCTTCTCGATGAATCCGCAGATGGCCTGGATGTTGCAGACCGTCTGGACCCAGTGCATGCACGATGCGGAGGAGGCGTCGAACGCCAGGCCCCACTGGATCATTCCGCGGTCGGCGGTGGCGAACATGCGCGCGGCGGCGATGATGTCATCGGTATCTACCGAGCATATCTTTGCAGCCCACTCGGGCGTGAATTGCTTGCAGTGATCCTTGAATTCATCGTAATAGGCGACCCAATACTCGACGAACTGATGGTCGATGAGGTCCTCCTCCATGATGACGTGCGCCATCGCGAGGGCGAGTGCGGCATCGGTGCCGGGGTTCGGGCGCAGCCAGATCTCGGCGCGGGCGCCCCACCAGGTGAGGACCGGGTCGATCGAGATGATCTTCGCGCCCATCTGCACGCAGATCTCGAGGTAGTGGCCGTAGAATCCGTCGGCATTGGACTTGAGCGGCTCGTTCGCCCACACGACGATGACATCGGGACGCTCCCACTCGGGATTGTTGTAGCGGTCCTTGTGCTGCTGGGCGGTGTCCACCACCGGAAAGTCGCCCAGAGGGCCGGCGGCGCCGCAGACGCGCGGCATGTAGCACGACCAGCCGGAGAAGTAGATTCCGCCGCAGTTGGCGGTTCCGAAGCAAGCGCCCGCGATGAACGGGATCTGCCAGTTGATGTTGCGGCCGGTGCCGTGGCCGACGACGATCGACTCGCGGCCGTAGCCCTTGCCGTCGATCTCCTCGACGATGTACTTCTCGACGATGTCGAGCGCCTCGTCCCAGCTGATGCGCTCCCACTTGTTCTCGCCGCGCTCGCCAGCGCGCTTCATCGGATACTTGATGCGATGCGGGCTGTTAACCATCTCAGGCATGTCGAGGCAGCGCATGCAGAGCTTGCCGTTGACGACTGGGTCGAGCGGGTCGCCCTCGACGTGATCGAGCACGCCATCTTTGACGTAGTAGAGGATGCCGCAGGAGTCATGGCATCCCGGGAACGTGTAGTTGTAGGTGCGGGTTACCTGAAACCCGTCCTCTTCCCATTGCCACTCGCCCTCGTGGTAAGCCTTGCGATCGATGCCGTCGAGAAACTCCTTGTAATCGAACGTCATAAGCCCCTTCCCTTTCTTTTCCGAAGCACAATTAGGTGCCTTGCAATCCACCTCGATGCGCCAAAAAGGCGCCATATCCTTCCAGTGTTGATTCTAACGCAACATCTGGCGATTTGTATCGCAAGAGAATGGGGCGTATGAAGCTGGCCGAGGCTTCGAGGAGCTATTCCGAAATTGCGAAGATAACGAATTCTGCGCTGATTCCGATGTCTAGGTCAGCCGCCTTTATGGCAATTGCCTCGGAGGGCTCGAAGCCCACGAGCGAGTAGGCTTTCACGGATGTTCCCGAGGAGCTCGCTGGATCGGGGTCTTGACCGACCATCGCAGTTCCGAGCGGCTCCCCGAGCTTTGCATCCGCGAAGCGCGGGTCGTCGGGTTCAGCCATCGAGTAGGCGGCGGAATCGTATCGCGCATACAGCTTAGCCGAATCCGAGGAAGTGGGGGCCGCAGCGTTGCCGGAGTTGTCCTCAACTGCGCTCTCGGAAGCGAAGTCTGCATCGCTCGTCTCCGCGATCTCGGAGCTCTTGGAGGCCGTATCGGCCGAGCGGCTAGAGCCGATGCCGAGGCTGCTCGCGATGATCACGACGAGAACGAGGCAAGCTGCTGCGCCGAAGCTGGCAAACCTGCGCCGGCGCTGCCTCTTGCGGCGCTCGGCAGAGAAGTCCACCTCGACGACATTGCGCTCCTGAGATGCGGTTTCGCCCTCTGGAGCCTTAGGCCTCACCTCAGCAGCCCCGTCCTCGGAGACGCCCTTGGAGATGATCGCCGCGAGCATGCGGGCCTTCGCCTCGTCATCCGGCTTCACGGCATCGAATGCGCCGACCATGCGCTCGTCCTTCATCTCCATTCACCTCCCAACTCTCGTTTCAATATCCTTCTCGCCTCGCTCAGATGGTTTCGTATCGTCGAGGGCGGATGCCCGAGAATCTCCCCTATCTCCTCCGTTGTGTAGCCTTCGTAGTAGTGGAGGTAAACCGCGTCCTTGTACTTGGGCTCGAGCTCGAGCACCACCTTGAGCGTCTCGTCGAGCCCTGCGCGCTCATCAACGGGCTCGCCCACCGAATCGAGCGCCACGTTCTTGCGCGAACTCGACTTCAGCACATCTTTGCAGTGGTTGACCGCCACGCGTATCAGCCATGCCTTCTCGTGTTCGACGTCGTTGAACACGACGTTGGAGCGCATCAGCTTGACGAAGGTCTCCTGGACGGCATCCTCGGTGTCCGCCGCATTGCCCATATAGGCGTAGCAGACCCGGTAGATGGTGTCCACCTGCCTCGTGAAGATCTCTGTGATCTGCTGCTCGGTCACGCTGGCGCCGCCCCTGCTCTCGCCCTTGGGTATCCATAGAGCGTTAATCTTACCATTTGGCTGCGATCGGCGATGAGCGAGGGCGGCATGTCGGGATGGGCGCGGCTAATCGCAGATCACCGCGCCATAGTCCTCTTCGACCGGCTCGTACCTCGGAAGCTCCTGGTCGAATGCCGCGTCGACGAGCTTGGCGAACTCGGCGCGCCTCGGATCCTTTCGGGCGCCTGCGCTCTCGAGCAGCCTTTCGATTTCGCGCTCGGAGGCGCTTCCCGCGAATTCGTTGTCGTTGACGACCATCGCGAACTCTATGACGGAGCTGGCGAAGGTCCAGTCGTCGCTCGGCGAAAGCGTGCAGTCCTGCGCACCGATTCCGAAGCTGCGCTCGTGCACCTCGCTGCCGCCAGGATCCTTGTAGCGGATCGTCAGATCCATCCAGTCGCTTTCGGAACCGGCCTCCTGCGCCTTGTCCGTCAGCACGATCTCATAGGCCACCGTGACGCTGCACCCGGCGCCTATCTCTCCCGCATCGGCACGGTCGTCGTCGAACTCCCGCTCGGTCATCTCCCTGTTCTCATAGCCGATCTGCCTGTATTCGCTGACGAAATCGGAGTCGAACTCGATCTGCAGCTTGGCGTCGTCGGCCACGGTGACCAACGTCGATTGCAGCTCGTCGCCGAAGATGCGCTCGGCCTCCCCGATGCAGTCGATGTAGTAGTAGGCGCCGTTGCCGTCGTCGGCGATGCGCTCCATCTTCGAATCCTTGTAGTTGCCATCTCCGAATCCGAGAACCGAGAGGTAGACGCCCGAGTCCTTCATCTCGGAGACGTAATCGGAGAGCTCCTCGTCGCTGGTGATGCCCACGTTGAGATCGCCGTCGGAGGCCAGGATGATGCGGTTGTTCCCGCCCTCGATGAAGTTCTCCTGCGCAACCTCATAGGCCATCGCGAGGCCCGACTGCCCATCGGTCGAGCCACCCGCCTCGAGCGAATCGATCGCACGCATGATCTTGCGGCGATCCGAGCCCTTCGCGCCCTCGAGGACGACATGCTCCTCGCTGGCGTAGGTGACGATCGAGATGGTGTCGTCATCGCCGAGGTTGTCGAGCAGGCGCCCGAAGGAGTCCTGCAGCAGATCGAGCTTGTTCTCGTCGGCCATCGAGCCGGAAACATCGATCAGAAAGACGAAGTTGTTGCCGGCACTGCGCCGCACTTCCCTGTCCGAGGCCGTCACTCCGACGATCATGAGCTTGCTCTCGCTGTTCCAAGGGCAATCGGCTATCTCAGCGCTCACCCCGAAGAGCTCGCCTGGCTCTGGGTTCGCGTATCCGTAGTCGAAGTAGTTCAGCATCTCCTCGACACGCGCCGCGCCATCCGGGATATCGCCAACGCCATAGCCCTGCGAGATCATGCGGCGCAGGTTGCAGTAGCTGGCCGTATCGATGTCGCTCGCGAATGTCGAGAGCGGCTGCTTGCCCGTGCGCACGAAGCCGTGCTCGGCTATCGAGGCGTACTCCTCCGTGTTGGGCGGGTAGAAGGATTCGTAGTAGCCCCCGTCGCACTCGGCTGCATAGCCGTCGGAGAGCGCCATCTCGGTATCTACGCGCCCCTTTTGGCTCGGGATGCTGCTCGCAATGTTGCCCGCGCAGCCTGCGATGCCCAGCGTCGCCGCCAGCGCCAGCGACGCCAGCGCTCCCCTGGCAAGCACCCCCTTGCGCGAGTTGTTCGGAGTCCTGACGGCCTCGATCCTGATATCGGCTCCATTCCTGCTTTTCGCATCGTTTGCTTTTGTCATCATTCGCGCCCTTTCGGTTCGTTGTCCTCATCAACAACACGACCGAGCGCTCGATTCTGTCCGAAGAATCTTCGCTTTTTATAGCGCCGAAGCTGCGCATATGTCCAAACTTTGCATATGTAAACGCTTACGATTGACAGCCATTTCCCACGCCGATACATTACATTTGTATTACCAGAAGCGCTTCCGAATTCTCATTGCGGCAGCCACCGATCTGCCGCCATTCCCAACATGTCGGAACCGCGAACTCCATGGAGTGGAAAGGAGCCACGCCTATGTTCCCAGCACCACCTGTCTCTGAGCGATCGAAGAAGATCTTCGATATGGTCAGGAACGTCAGACCAATCCTCAACACGAGCAGGTATCGTCTGCTTACGCAATGGTACCTGGAGCACCCGAACGTAACGGGAATCCTCCGCCGCGCAGAGTCCTACAAGTACATCTGCGAGAACCTCGAGATCTCGATCCACGATCACGAGATCTTCGTGGGCGCGCATAGCCCCGATTACCGCGGCGCTGCGATGTATCCCGAGACCTCGGCAGACTGGATCAGGGACGAGGTCGCAACGGGCACGATCCGCACGCGCGAGATCGACCCCTACGACATCACCGACGAGGACTGCCAGTACGTTGCCGAGACGGTCGATTACTGGATCGAGAACTGCAACTCCGCGCAGGTAGCCGCCTACCTGCCCAAGTCATATTGGAAGCACATGGGCAACGGCGTCTCGCTGTTCGGCCCCAGGCCGGCAGAGTCGCCACAGGGCCACTTCGTACCCGGTCACAAGCGCGTCCTGAAGATCGGTCTGCAGGGCATCCGCGATGAGGCCCAGGGCTACATGGACCAGATGGAACGCGAGGGCATCTGCGACCGCATGGAGAAGTACATCTTCTACCAGGCCATCGTCACCGTTTGCGATGGAGCGATCGCATGGTCGCAGCGCTACGCCGACCTCGCCGCCGAGAAGGCAGCCGTGTGCGAGGATCCGGTCCGCAAGGCCGAGCTCGAGCTCATCGCCGAGACTTGCGCCCACACCCCCAGGTACGCGCCGCGCACCCTCTACGAGGCGATGCAGTGCGTCTACTTCTATCAGCTCTGCTGCTCGCTCGACGCCCAGCTCCACGGCATCTCTATCGGACGCGTCGACCAGTACTTCAACTCCTTCTACGAGAAGGATCTGGCCGAGGGACGCATCACCCGCGACGAGGCTCAGGAACTCATGGACCTCTGGTACCTGAAGTTCGCCGAGATGAACAAGCCTTGGAGCCACAGGGCCACCCGTTCGGGCCCAGGCTACGGCTCGGGTCAGCTCATCACCGTCGGCGGTGTTCTCCGCGACGGCTCCGATGCCACCAACGACATCACCTACATCTGCCTGCGAGTCACCGAGCGCCTCGGCCATGCGCAGCCGTGCGTGACCTGCCGCATCCACCAGAACATGCCCGATGAGCTCTGGGATCAGGTCTTCAACACCATCGCGGTCGTCTCCGGACTCCCCTCGTTCGAGAACGACGACGTCATCATCCCGACGCTGATGCGCCGCGGCTTCACCCTCGAGGATGCGCGCGACTACTCGATCGTCGGCTGCATCGAGCTCGGCGGCACCGGCAACAGCTGGCCGCAGTGCGGCTCCACCGGCGGCGGCGAGGCATACATCAACCTGCCCGCTGCGCTCCTGCACGCCATCAACAACGGAACCAACCCGTTCCAGTTCCCCGGAGCGCCCGAGCCCGTCCAAACCGGCCTGTCCACCGGCTACCTGTATGAGATGGAGAACATCGAGCAGGTCAAGCAGGCCTACTACGATCAGCTCAAGTTCTTCATGAAGTGGGAAATCGACAACAC
>JAILQZ010000035.1 GCA_024698685.1 bacterium | reverse complement strand
CATGTAGCCGTCAGCGCCAACGTAGCACCAGCCCTTGGAATCCTTCTTCCAGGAGTTCTTGACCATCTTGCCGTCAGCGCCCAGGTAGCACCAGCCCTTGGAATCCTTGACCCACTTGTTGGTGTCCATGTAGCCGTTGGTCACGTGATACCACTCGCCGTCGTAGGCCTTGACCCACTTGGTGGAGGTGACCATGTAGCCGTCAGCACCGACGAAGCACTGGCCCTTGGAATCGGCAGCGAACTTGTTGTAGATCATCCTGCCGTTGTCATCGAGATAGCACCAGCCCTTGGAGTCCTTGACCCACTTGTTGGTTGCCAGGGTGCCATCCGCGTTGATGTAGTACCAGCCGTTGGCGTCCTGGTGCCAACCGGGGGTGGCAGACTCGACTACAACGTTGACGGTGTAGGTCTCGGCAGGAACCTCATCGGCCGTTCCCCACTCGCCGCCGTTCATGCTCGGCCATGCAGGATCGCCGTCGACGATGGTGAGCACGTCGCCATCCTTGACCGGAATGAACAGGGTGCGCTTGTACTCGGTGCCCGAAGCTTGGTCGCCAAGATAGGTCTTGACCTGGAAATTCTTGTTGGCTGCGGTGGGAACCACTCTGACCTTGTTGACGCTAGCAGGAAGGGTCAACGTGTAGGTGTGCCCATCGGAGCTGAAAGCGGGAGACAGCTCGCCGTCGCTGAAGTTCAGGGCCGCGAGGGTCTTGTCGTTGTTGGACCAGAAGCTTCCGATATCCTCGCCATAGCCCTCGCAGGTGTAGTAGACCTCGATCTCGTCGTTGGGGCCGATTCCGCCGTTGGCAACCGTGACGTCACCTGCTCCTGTGCTGATGAACCAGTCGTTGCACAGCATCATCCAGCCAGCCATATCGCTGCCGTCCATCTGGGCAATTCCTGCGATGGAGCTGATGTAGTTGCTCTCGGCTCCTTCCTGCTCGTAGCCATACTCATCAAGTGCGGCGACGATGCAGGACATCATGGTGGACGATTCGTCGATATCAACCCAAGTCTCCACGAGGATGCCATCCCAAGGAGCGCCTGCGCTCTCGGGATAGGTGTTGTTGGCCACGACGACGTGGACCTGATCCTTTGCCGGATCATAATCCGCTGCCTGCGCCGTCAACGGCGGCAGGGCCAGCGTGAACACCGCGACCAGCGCGACGAGTGGCCAGAGAAGCACCCCCTTCAGTTTCTTGCTTTTGAGAGAACCTTGCATGAAGTTTCACTCCTTCCTTTGCAAACCTTGCTGCAACAAAAAAGCCACAGCCTTTTCACTTAGCTGTGGCAGTCCTACGGCGTTAGCTCCGCTTGCGCGGCGCCTTGATCTACACATGCATCATAGGTCTTCTGACTCGCGGCTCCCGGAGCGCCTGCTCACCCCATCGACCGGCGGAAGGCCTTCTCAGGTTTCCCCAATGACCGACTTTCGTCGAATCCGCCCGTCATCGCCGCTTACAGCAGCTTTCGCTGTTCCGGATTTCCCACCGGATTCCCTCATCCGCATACCACCCGCGGAAGGCCGCGGAAGGCACGTGGACATGACACAGCAGTTTAACAGATTGATTCTATCAGGTTACAAACGTATATATGTTGACAAAATGCACGAATTCGCCGTTGTGCAAGGGAAAAATCGTGGGTTACGCGGGGACTTTTCCAGATTTGCGAAATGGGGTTGCCGCGCCACGCCGCGCCGCCCGCACACTGCGCGCAGCGCCATCACCGACCAACCGCCGATGCAAATATTTGCGATTGTGCACGATTTTTCAGAGAGGGATCGCTTCCGCAAAAACGGACAACCCCTCTGACCTGCAGTTTTGCTTAAGCGTGCACCGGATTTTCGGATCAGCGCAAAGAAAATCGTGCACAATTGCATTTTTTTGCACTCGATATGACGCAAAACGCGAAAATCGTGCACAACTTGGATTTTTTGCACGAAGAAACAGCCGCCATGCGAAAGCTTCCGCAAAAAAAGATCGCGGCGCATTTCGCGCCGCGACCACCAATTCGATATCCTGTCGATTCCCTATCCGTCCGTCAGGAGGCCAGGTCCCTCTCGTGGTCGACGACCATCTGCCTCGGACCCACCCCGTAGACCGAGGTGAAGGCCTTGTAGAAGCCGGAGAGGGTCTTGTAACCATAGCGCTTTGAGACGTCGGTGACGCTCTCGCCGCCTAGGAGATCGCGACAGGCCAGCTTCATGCGCTCGCGCTTGATGTAGGCGCCCGGCGTCACGCCGAAGCTGTCCGCGAAGATCCTGCAGAAATGATGCAGCGAGTAGCCGCTGATCTCGGCGACACCCTCCACCGTCAGATTATCCGTGAGATGCCCGTTGATGTAGTTCAACGACTCGGACAGGTCTATCTGCTTTGCACACATACAAGCCCCTTACGCCAAGCGCAATCCCTTACGCGCTACCGTGGCATCAAAAAAGCCACAGCCTCAAACCTTTGCTGTGGCAAATCCGATGTGGCGCCGCGCCGGATATGGCAACGCCGACTTGCATGACATGCATCATAGGCCTTCTGACTCGCGGCTCCCGGAGCGCCCCCGCGCTCCCCTGTCAGACGGACAGCCTTCTCAGGTTTCCCCAATGACCGACTTTCGTCGCACCCGCCTGTCTTCGCCGCATACAGCAGCTATTCGCTGTTCCGGATTCCCACCGGATTTCCTCATCCGCACGCCACCCGCGCTCCCGCGGAAGGCACATGGACATGACACACAGCTATCTCTATCTAGTTTGCGATTGTAAACTCTTTAAGGGCATATGAGAAGTACAAATTTGCTTTTTCTGCGGGCGGTTGCGCGATGCCTTCGCGATTCCCCCTGGCGCGGCCTGCCACCCCGCCGCGACCCCGCTCGACTCGGCTGCGCATTTTAAAGAACTGGTAACACGCGCGCCCCTGCGGCAATGCTAGACTCGCTATGTAGGGAATGCGCAAGGCAAGGAGATACTGTGGGCGGCTTTTTCGGAATCACCTCTAAGAACGACTGCATGATGGATGCCTTCTTCGGCACCGACTACCATTCGCACCTTGGCACATACGCGGCCGGCATGGCAGCCTACAGCCCGCGGGTTGGCCTGCAGCGCGAGATCCACAGCATCAAGAACGCGCCGTTCCGCACCAAGTTCTGGAACATCTTCGACACCATGGAGGGAACCTCGGCCATCGGCTGCATCAGCGACACCGACCCACAGCCGCTGCTCATCCGCTCCAAGCTCGGCACCTACGCGATCTGTTTCATCGGCATCATCAACAACTCGGCCGAGATCATCGGCGACATTCTCGGGCAGAGCAACGATCACTTCGACGCGATGACCGGCGGGAAGGTCAACACCAACGAGCTCGTCGCCGCGATCATAAACCAGAAGAACACCTTCGAGGAGGGCATCAAGCATGCCCAGGAGATCATCGATGGCACCGTCTCGATCCTCATCCTCAAGGACGATGGCTCGCTGATCGCCGCGCGCGACAAGCGCGGGCGCCTGCCGATCATCATCGGCAAGCGCGAGGACGGCTACGCTGTCTCCTTCGAGTCGTTCGTCGGGCTCAAACTGGGCTACGAGGACGAGTGCGAACTGGGTCCGGGCGAGATCGTCGAGCTCACCCCGGAGAGCATGACGCGCCTGGCGGAACCCACCGATGACCTGCACATCTGCGCCTTCCTGTGGAGCTACTACGGCTACCCCACCTCGGCATATGAAGGCGTCAACGTCGAGATGATGCGCTACCGCAACGGCGCGATCATGTACGACAACGATGCCGAGAAGTACGGCGATTTAGGCCTCGATTACGTTGGCGGAGTGCCCGATTCCGGCACACCGCACGCCATCGGCTACGCCAATCAGAGCGGCATTCCGTTTGCGCGCGCCTTCATCAAGTACACGCCGACATGGTCGCGCAGCTTCATGCCCGGCCAGCAGAACGACCGCGACCAGATCGCGCAGATGAAGCAGATTCCCATCCGCGAGCTCATCAAGGACAAGAACCTGCTCTTCGTCGACGACTCGATCGTCCGCGGCACCCAGCTGGAGAACACCGTCAACTTCCTCTACGAGAACGGCGCGCAGTCGGTGCACATGCGCTCGGCCTGCCCGCCGCTGATGTTCATGTGCAAGTACCTCGGCTTCTCGCGCGCGAACAGCGACATGGAGCTGATCACGCGCCGCACGATCTTCGAGCTCGAGGGCGAAGAGGGCGCCGAGCACATCGACGAGTACCTCGACGGCAACAGCGAGCGCGGGAAGGCTATGCGCCAGGCGATCTGCGACAAGCTCGGCTTCTCATCGCTGGACTTCCAGTCGCTCGACGGCATCGTCAAGGCGATCGGCCTGCCCAAGTGCAAGCTCTGCACCTACTGCTGGGACGGCACGGAGTAGCGCGGGGGCTGGCGGCTGCCCTTTCTGCGGCCTCATCGAATCTCGGCATGGGCGTTGGCGAAATCCAGCGCCCATTTTCTTTGTTGCGAGCACGTTGGAGGGTTGAGCTGCGGCACCACCATGACAAAAATTCCGACTTTTGTACGGTTTTCGCGAAAAACGCTCGCTCGATGACAAAAATTCCGACTTGTGTACGATTTTTTTAGCGGGTCTTCAGAATTTAGCGCATCGCTTCAGCAAAACCCCCGCTCAGAGGGCTTGTCCGTTTTTGCGATTGCGAGTCCTCTCCGAAAAAGCGTACACAAGTCGGAAAAAATGCAACGCGTCTGCGAAAAAAGGCCAAAAACGTGCACAAGTCGGAAAAATTGCAGCGGGTTTGGAGGGTGCGCGGGGAGCATACACGAATGCAGAGCGGCTCGGCGGGATGCCGAGCCGTTGTCGTTGAAAAACCGCAGGTGGGGCGGCGAATTCGCGGGGGCCGCAGCGCCGCCGTGCCATCCCCTATGCGTCGGCGTAGAGGTCCTTCAGCTTCACCAGGTGGTTGTAGCGCTCGATCGCGGCGGCCTCGTTGCGAGCGAAGAGCTCGGTCGCGCGCTCGGGGAACTCGCGAGTCAGGCGGCTGTAGCGCGCCTCGTTCATCAGGAACTCCTGGTATCCGCCAGCCGGCTCCTTCGAGTCGAGCGTAAACTTCTTGCCGACCTCTGCATCCGGGTTGAAGCGATAGAGGTTCCAGTAGCCGCAGTCGACGGCGCGCTTCATCTCGGCCTGGCAGTTGACCATTCCGCCCTTGATCGAGTGCATCTCGCAAGGCGAATAGCCGATGATGATCGACGGACCGTGATAGGCCTCGGCCTCCTGGATCGCCTTCATCGTCTGCGCCGGGTTCGCACCCATCGCGACCTGC
>JAILQZ010000034.1 GCA_024698685.1 bacterium | reverse complement strand
CATGTAGCCGTCAGCGCCAACGTAGCACCAGCCCTTGGAATCCTTCTTCCAGGAGTTCTTGACCATCTTGCCGTCAGCGCCCAGGTAGCACCAGCCCTTGGAATCCTTGACCCACTTGTTGGTGTCCATGTAGCCGTTGGTGATGTGATACCACTCGCCATCGACCTTGACCCACTTGGTTCCGGTAAACATTTTGCCATCAGCGTCAAGGTAGCAGTAGCCCTTGGAATCCTTGACCCAGTCATCGATAACCAGCTTGCCGTCGCCATCGAAGTAATACCAGGCGCCGTTGATCTTCTGCCAGCCACTCGTGACTACAACCGTCGTCAAGCTGGTCGAGTACTTCCCGCTGAGCAGGTCCTTCATCGCTTGGCTCGGAACGTAGATGATGCTCCCCTCCGCAATGCTCATGAAGGCCGAAGCGCCGATATTCTCCACGGAGCCAGGAACTGTCACCGATGCGAGGGACGTGCATTGGTAGAAGGCATACTCCTCGATGGTGATTACGGAATCAGGGATTTCGAAGGACGTAAGCGACGAGCATCCGTGGAATGCGTGGCCGCTGATGGTGGTAACGGAATCCGGAATCTCCACGGAAGCGAGGGACGTGCAATTGCCAAAAGCGCCATACCTGATAATGGTCACCGAATCTGGGATGACCACGGACTTGAGGGAAGAGCATCCTTTGAAAACACCGGCATCGATGTAAGGCAGACCATCCGGGATGTCAATGGATGCGAGAGACGAGCATCCGCTGAATGCCGAAGTGTCGATGCGCTCGATGGAGTCTGGCATCGTCACTGACTCGAGAGCCTCACATCCCTCGAAAGCCTGGATGCCGATGGCCTTCACAGAGTCGGGAATCTCAACGGAAACAAGGTTCTCGCAGCGATTGAAAGCGCAGGCGCCGATGGTGGTTACGGAATCTGGAATGACCACTGACCTGAAGGTATTGCAGCAATCGAAGGCGAAGCTGGCGATGACAACCACTGGTTTGCCTTCGATTTCAGATGGAATGACGACGTCGGAATCGGTCCCGATATAGCCGGTTATCATAACATCGCCATTCTCAATGGAGTACTGCCAACCAGAAGGATCCACGGGAGTCTGGATCTGAAACGTCGTGCTCGTCTGACCCCAGAACTCTCCACTCCCCTTTTGGCCCGTACCCGCCACGGTGAGAGTGGCGATTCCGGGATTGGTGTTGTCGCTGTATGAAACCGTGTAGTCCTCGCCTTCAACGAGCGTGTAGGTTTCAGACGCTGCGCCGTTGGAGACGGTCAGCTTCACCACGAGACCATCCTGCGTCCGGGGCGTTCCGTCGTAATCCTTGAATGGCTCGACACCCTCGATGGTCGCATGGGACAAATCGGTGGCATCATCGAGAGCTACAAGCGCGGCATCCTTGGTCCCAATGCAGGATTCCAGCGCCGCCTGCATATCGCTTACAGCGGCCTCTGCCTCGGAGAGCGCCATGGCTTCCTCCTGGGCGACCAAGTCTCCGCAAACCAAATCGTAATAGGCCAGGAAGCGCTGCTCGTATTCGTCGACGCTCATTCCATCAGAGGAGTTGAAATAGAACACCTGTCCGTAGGTATTCCAGTTACTCATGCTTCCACGGGTGCAGATGGCGAAGCCAGTGGTGCCATATGAGCTGTTGATCACATTCATGTAATGGCCAACGCTCTTGTTGGGATACGCATTCTCGAGATAAGCGTTCACCTCTGACTCGTGGCTGTCATACCAGCTTTTCGCCTCAGCTCCTACGGGAGCATCGGACGCGCTGCCGCCGGTGATGCTCGCCCACGCATTGTCGAAATAGACCTTCTCGTTGTCGTACCACTGAATGAACGGATTCGATCCGTAGTTCCACGCCAGATTCTCCCCAACGTTGAACTGCCTGGCATGGCTACGCTCAGTGTCGGAATAGTTGGCATCGGCCTGCGCCTTGGCCATAAGCTCGTCGGTCACAGTGAGTTCGCCAAGGCCTAGCGAGGAGCGGATGCTGTTGCATGTGCGCATCCACTGGATGCTGGCCCGCATGTTTTCGAGCGAGGTTGCATCGCTCTCGTCTCCCTGCTGGGTTAGGTAGGCATAGGTCGAATTGTTGAGAACGTCGAGAGCATCGGTCGCACCAACGTATTCGAAAAACCCGAAGCTGCCCTTATCCACCTGGTCCGAAGCCTGGTCAAGGGCATCGTAATAGGCCTGTTGCGCGACGTCTCGAGCAGACACGGCCGAATCGACATTGCCCTGCGCTGTTGCAACATCGGCAACAGCCTGCGAATACGCGCTCCGAAGCTCGTCGAGCAGCGGGGTGCTTTCAACTGCCTGCGCTATAGATGGCGACAGCAGCAGCATTGCGACTACTATCGCAAAGAGCATCTTTCTTGCTACGTGCTTTGACGTTTTCATTTAACTGCCTTCCGATGACGTCGATATGATCGGTATGCTCTGCTCACCTTGGAGAATTATAGCGCCACAGATGTGGAGATTGCATACGAGCATGATCAAGGTAGGCCGATTCCGACGTCTAATGTGGCCGAGAACTGACCATTTTCCCAGCTTATGCGCGATTTAGGCCATTATTGCCGCAGCGATGACCGCTTTCCGAGTTACGCATACTAATAGCTGTTTTCAGCCAATTGAACATGCTCTTCAACTGTAGAATATTACAGGATTCATCAATAGCGTGACTGGCTCCAGTCCTTCCTTAAAATGAAGTGCGACTGGAAATACGGAACATCGATGCAATTCTACTCACTGGCGTTCGTCATCTTCATCACGGTTGCAATAGCGGCATACTACGCTATCGGACGCTTCGTGGGCAAAGGGCAATGGATCGTCCTCCTTTGCGCCTCCATTGCCTTCTATGCTTTCTCTGGTTGGCAGAATCTCATCTTCATCGGCACAACCGCCCTCACGATCTGGCTCTCCGGGCTGGCATTCGCCCACTTCGAGGCACTATCCAAAGAGGCGCGCAAAGCGGCAGGCTCCCGCGAGGAGAAGAAGGCCATCAAGGAGCACTATCGCTTTTACAAGCGCCTGGTGCTCGTCGCTGCGCTCATCATCAACTTCGGCATCTTGGGATACATCAAGTACGCCGAGGTGCTTGTGGGCTACATAGTCCCAAACAGCCATTGGACCAGCGGCATCCTTCTGCCATTGGGCATCTCGTTCTACACGTTCCAGACTGTCAGCTACGCCATCGACACCTATAACGCCAAGTACGATCCAGAGCGCAACTTCGCCAAGTACCTGCTGTTCGCGTCGTGGTTCCCCCAACTGATCCAAGGCCCCATCAACCGCTTCGACCTCCTGGCTCAGCAGCTGTTCGAGCCCCACTCGTTCAGCGCGCATGAGGCGCGCGGCGCGTTCTTGCAAATCTGCTATGGCGCGCTCAAGAAATTCGCAGTGGCCAATCTCCTGCTGTTGACGATCGACCCGATAATCGCGCATATCGATCCAAGCATCCCAGGGTCTGTTGTAGTCATCGGCATCCTGTTCTATGCCATCTACCAATACGCCGACTTTTCGGGTGGCATCGACATGGCGCTTGGGTTCTCGCGCCTCTTCGGAATTCACATGTCCCCCAACTTCCGACAGCCCTACTTTTCCATATCGCTTGGAGACTTCTGGCGCAGATGGCACATCACCCTTGGTGCGTGGATGCGCGACTACGTGTTCTATCCTTTTGCGCTTCTTCCCGGCATCAAGAGGTGGAGCAAGTGGCTCAGCGCCCATTGCGGGCGCCATCTCGGCCGCACCCTGCCCGCCGGCATTGCCAACATCCTCGTATTCTTCCTAGTCGGGCTTTGGCACGGCGCCGAATCGCACTTCATACTCTGGGGCCTATACAACGGCATCGTCATCGCCGCAAGCGATCTGCTCACTCCCTTATGGGATCGCATGAACAAGGCGCTTCATATCGATGTCGGAGGCAAGGGACACCATGTCTTCGCAATCATCCGCACCTTCATAGTGGTCAACATCGGATGGTACTTCGACCTTATCGAAGGCGTGGGCAACCTCAACATCGCCTTCAGCAACACGCTGTTCAACTTCCGACCAGACCTTGCACTGGCGGCGATCAAGAGCTACGTGCCTCACAACGCCATCATCGGCCTGGCTTTGGCGAGCATCGTATGCATCGTCATCTTCGTGGTAAGCGTGCTCAAGGAAAACGATAGGGATGTGAGCGAACGCGTGCTTGCCGCGCCCGCAGTGGTGCGCGGTTTGATATACGGCATGATGATCGTGGCAATCGCCACCTCGTTCGTATTCGCGCCGGCGGGAGGGTTCATGTATGCGAACTTCTAGGAAGATGCTCTCGCTGCTCATCGTCATCGTCACGATCGCCGTCTGCGTAGCCGCGGCGTCCTTCGTGCTCAAGCCCTACGGCTCCAAGAGCCAGATCATCTGGAATGATTTCCGCCAGCAGGAGAACATCGACACGCTCTGCATCGGCTCCTCCCTCGCCGCCCGCAGCTTCGACCCCGCAGCCATCGACGAGGAGTTCGGAACGCATTCGTTCAACCTCTCCACCCCCAACCAGCAACCTGCCGAATCGTATCTGGGCTTAAAGGAGGCCATAGAGCATCACGAGCTGAAGAGCGTCGTCTACGGCATCGACTTCGGTACATTCCAGCATCACTCGAATCTCTATCCAGGTCGCGTGTTCCTGAACGAGAAGTGGAAGGACGACCCGTTCTTCGAGCGCTTCGGCGACCTCGAATACGCTCTCGGGGATTCGAACTGGATGTTCAAGGAGAAGTCGATCAACTGGCTGTTCCCCTGGACTGAGCAGCACGCAAGGCCCAGCTTTTCGGGCCTGATGGATAACGTGCGCATGAAGCTGGACGGAACGAGCCTGGAAACCGCCGCCGAGGCCAACGAGAAGGGCTGGGACTACGTAGGCCAAGGTTACGGCAACTACTCCCAAGTTGTCGATTACAACAAGAGCAAACCGACCGTCTTCGCTGACAGGTACGAGTCCAGACCTCTTGACAAGCGCAGCCTCGCAGACCTCGCAGACATCATCGAGCTGTGCAACGAAAACGACATCGATTTCATCGCCATCGTTCCCCCGATGCCCGAATTCAGCCTCATCAGCCTGCAGAATCACTACAACGAGAACTCCAGCGCGCTGAAGGCATTCGTCGAAGAGCATGGCGGCACATACTACGACTTCAACCTCGCCAAGCCCGAGCTCTTCAAATCCGAAGAGGGATTCTACGCAGATTTCCAGCACTGCAACTTCACGGGGGCCAAAGCCACCACCGAGGCGCTTGGGAGGCTCATCAAAATGCAAGAAGCTGGCGAGAGCACGGACAACCTGTTCTACTCGCTGAGTGAGCGCCTGGCAGACATCGACCATATCTCGATCGTCCGCTTCAAGGACAAGAAGGAGAATGGGAGCTTGGAACTGATGGCAGAGGCTTTCGCAGGATCGAACGTCGAAGTGGAATACCGCTTCCTGCTTAAGGACGGAAAGACCGATGAGTACTCGATCCTGCGCGATTATTCCACCGATCCGATCTTCGAATTCACGCCGCCCAGCAAGGGCCAGCATATGGTGAAGGTCGAAGCTCGCGTTGTCGGCAGCGATTCTGCATACGATAGATATGCAGAGCATACGGTCTACTTCTAGGGCAGACGCAGCGGATATGGAAGGCGCAAACGATATGGGAAAGGCACTGTCCAACGTTTTGGATTGGCTGGAGGCCAGCCAGCGGAGAACCCCCGATAAGGTGGCCTTCGCCGATCCCGATTCGGCGCTGAGCTACACCGAATTGATGGATGCCGCGAGGCGCGTGGGCTCGTTCATCGCTGCCCGCTGCGAAGCGCGTCTCCCGATTGCCCTGTTCATCGACAAGAGCACCTCCGCGATAGCCGCGCTGTTCGGAGTCGTATACGCCGGATGCTGCTATTCGTTCATCGATCTGCGGCAACCTCAGGCCCGCGTAGAGAAGATCCTCGACCAGCTGCAGCCGGGGCTCGTGTTCGTCGATGCCCAAAGCGCCGAGCTGGCGCGCGAGGTGTTCCCTGCCGACGTGGAGCTCATCGATCTCGCGCTGGCACTGGATGCCGAACCCGACGAGGCGCTTCTCTCTAAACGCCGCGTCCAGGCGGCGTCCACCGACCCCCTCTACATCAACTTCACCAGCGGATCTACCGGCACGCCCAAAGGCGTCGTGGTTGGACACGCGTCGGTGATGGATTTCATCCCGGTGTTCACCGAAACGCTCGGAATCTCGTCTGAAGATTCGTTCGCCAATCAGGCGCCCTTCGATTTCGATGTATCCATCAAGGACATCTGCTCGGGAATCTATCTGGGCGCAACGGTGCACCTGATTCCGCGCCAGTACTTCAGCGTCCCCGCCCAGCTTCTCGATTACCTTTGCGAGCGCCAGCCCACCGTCCTCATCTGGGCCGTGAGCGCAATGTGCTTCGTGTCCATAATGGGCGGGTTCGACTACAAGGTTCCCAAAAGCGTGCGGCTCGTGGGCTTCAGCGGAGAGGTCATGCCCGTCAAGCAGCTGGCCATCTGGCGCAGCGTATTGTCCAACACCACCTTCGTGAATCTTTACGGCCCGACCGAGATCACCTGCAACTGCACGTATCACGTCATCGATCGCGACTACGCGTCCGACGAGACCATTCCCATGGGCAAGGCATTCGCCAACGAGCACGTGTTCCTCGTGGGCGACGACGGCACCGAGGTCACTGCACCTTGGACAGTCGGCGAACTCTACGTAGGCGGGCCTTGCCTGGCGCTGGGCTACTATCGCGACCCCGAACGCACCGCCAAGGCATTCGTACAGAACCCCCTGCACTCTGACTACCTCGACATGGTCTACAAGACGGGAGACTTGGCCCAATTCAACGAGGATGGCGACCTCGTGTTCCTCTCTCGCGCTGACCACCAGATCAAGCACATGGGCCAGCGCATAGAGCTCGGCGAGATCGAGGCTGCCGCAAATGCCGTGGAAGGCGTATCTCGTGCCTGCTGCATCTATGACGACAAGAAGAAGCGCATCCGCATGTTCTATACTGGCGAAGTGGCAAAGCAGGAGGTTTCGGAAGCGCTGCGCCGCGCCCTGCCTCCGTACATGACCCCGAACAACGTGCAGCGCCTGACGGAGATGCCGCTCTCCAAGAACGGGAAGATCGACCGCGCGCTGCTCTCCGGCAGCGACATCGCGCATTTGAAGATCAAGTAGCCAAGGAGGGTCCCCATGACACGGCCGCTTATGGACATCGCCCGCAGCTATCGGACCCCCGCGTTTGTGTTCGACGAGGGCGCGTTCCAAAGCCGCATGCGCGCCATCGGCGAGATCTGGGGAGACACGGTGGAGTTGTGCTACGCCGTCAAAGCCAATCCGTTCCTAATCCCCGCCGCGGCCGAGTTTGGCGCCAAGCTCGAGGTGTGCAGCCCTGGAGAGCTGGAGATCTGCCGTTCCTTGGGCGTCGATCCCGCGAAGATCGTCTTCTCCGGTGTCAACAAGACCGCCGAGTCGGTGGCTACGGCCATCGAATTCGGCGCTGGCGTGCTCACGGCCGAATCGCTCAAGCATGCGCGAATCATCGAGTTGGAGGGCGAACGCCGAGGATGCACGCTCGACGTGCTGCTGCGCCTCAACGCCGGCAGCCAGTTCGGAATGTCCAAGGACGACTTGCTGCATCTGATTGACAACCGCACCGAATTCCCGCATATCAACCTCGTTGGCATCCACTACTTCGTGGGTACGCAGCGCAAGAAGCTCAAGCATCAGATCAAGGAGCTGGAGATGCTCGAGGAGCTGCTCGAGGAGCTTTCCTCCGAACATGGCTTTGCCGTGGAGCGTTTGGAATACGGACCTGGACTCGCAGTGCCCGTCTTCACCGACGACGACTTCTCGGATTCGCTCGCGCCAGCTCGCGAGATTGCACCTCATCTGCAGCGGATTGCGCGGCGCGTCGATCTCACCGTGGAGATGGGCCGCTTCTTCGCAACCGAATGCGGCACATATCTGAGCGTCGTCAACGACCTCAAGACCCATGAAGACATCAACTACTGCATCATCGATGGAGGTATCAACCATCTGGGCTATGTGGGCCAGATCATGGGCATGAAGACGCCGATCATCACCAACGAGAGCGCATTGGAGCGCAACTGCGGCGAGCTCGGGGATGCTGGCAGCACTTGGTGCATCTGCGGCAGCCTCTGCACCACCAATGACGTGATTGCACGCGAAGCATCGCTTGCCGACCTCCGCGAAGGCGATGTTCTGGCGTTCCATAACGCCGGCGCCTACGCCATAACCGAAGGCCACGCGCTCTTCTTGAGCCGAACGATGCCGCGCGTTATCATACGACATGCAGATGGCTCCGTCGAGCTTTGCCGCGATTTCATCGAAACAAGCGCATTGAACACGCCGTTCAATGTTCGGTAGCACAGGAAAGGACAGTCAATGGAACCAACTCTTGACGCAGTGATCGCGCTTCTGGAAGACATCAACGATGATGTGGATTACGAGATCTGCACCGATCTTGTGGACAGCCGTGCCCTTACCTCATTCGACATCCTGGCAATCATCTCGGCGATTGACGAGGAGTTCGACGTCTCGGTTCCCGCCAAGGACATCGTGCCTGCCAACTTCAACAGCGCGCAGGCCATCCTCGAGCTGATAGTGCGCCTGGCGGAAGAGGACTAGGCTGCGCGAACGCAACTGCAACGAAAGGAGCCCGACGAGATGCCGGGCTCCTTCGCTTTCGGGGTTCTTCGCGGGTAGCTGAGAGCGTAGCCTGCCTTCCATATCGAAGCATCAAGCCCGTCACGAAAATAACCGATAAAGCAAAGGCCCGGTAATGCGATTACCGAGCCTTTAGCTGCTTGAAACTTGGATTGGCGCTTTACAGAACGGTAATCGCCTCGAAGAGCGGCATCGCCTCGTCGAGCGTGTAGAACATCGCGTTGACGGTCACAACCGACCTCTCTTGATCGGTTCGATCAGCAATCAGGATGACCTGATCGTCGATGCCGTTGGGAGTTACGCAGACCCATTCCTGATCGCCTATGGTCATGGTAGAGACCACCGCCTGGCCACCGTAGTTGTTGATGTAGATCTGGCCCCACTCGGCTGCCGACTCGGTGTTGGACGAGCAGAAGATCTTGACGTAGCCACTGTCGTGGCCCTCAAGCTTGAACTCGGCGCTGATGTCGCCATTCTGTGCATCGGTGCTCCAGCCCTCGACAGGCGCGATGGTCGCTCCCTTTAGCTCGAGCGGCTGCGGATCCGACCCGCATGCGGCTAGCGCAAGGCAAAGAGCCAGCGCGGTTGCGATAGCTGCGATGATGGCGATCATTCTCTTCATGACCTTGCTTCTTTCGATACGCCTTGTGCGAATGCCCCTCTAAGCCCTCAGAGTGCCGCCTACGGCCTTGCAGACCTTCTCGACTACCTTGGCATGCTGCTTGTCAACTTCCTCCGATGTGAGCGTTCTCTCGGGATGACGGTAGACCAGCGAGAGAGCGAGCGACTTCAACCCCTTGCCGAGCTTCTCCTCATCGCGATAGACGTCGAAGAGCTTGACCTCGGATAGCAGGTTGCCACCTGCGGACTTCGTGGCCTGGATAACCTGCTGAGCGGTAACGGATTCATCGACGACGATGGCCATGTCGACGTCAACCGGCGGGAACTGCGGGATGTCGACGTATGGACGCATCTCGTTGGCGCACTCGATGAGCACCTCGACGTCGAGCTCAAAAGCGATGACCGGGGCCTTGGCCTCGAAGGATGCGCAGACCTGCGGATGGATGAGGCCGAGCCAGCCGAGCGAGCGCTTGCCCGACTTGATGAGGGCCGCGGCGCCGGGCTGCAGCCAGGGCGCGTCATCGGCAGCGGGCGCGATGAAGCGCAGCTTGGGGATGGCGAGCTCGCGGGCGAGGTTCTCGATGATGCCCTTGCCGTCGAAGAAGTCGATGGTGTCGTCGACGTGGGTCCAGCCGGGCTCGTTCCAAGCGCCGTGAAGGACGCAGGCGAGGCGCCTGGGCTCACGAGGCTGTGCCTGGTTCTCGACGCCCTGGAAGACCGCGCCGATCTCGTAGAGGTGTACGTTCTCGACTCCGCGGCTGATGTTGAAGGCGACGGTGCGCAGCAGTGCCGGGACCAGCGTGCGGCGCAGGACCGACATGTCGGAGCTCAGCGGATTCATGATCACGACGGGCTCGCCGGCGATGGCCTGCTCCATATGCGCGCGCTCAACGTCATCCTCGGGCACGAAGGAGTAGGTCAGCGTCTCGTTCAAACCGCCAGCGCGCATGACCTCGCCGATCCTCTCGACCAGCTTCTGCTCGGGGGTGAGACCGCCGGCGACGCCGGTGCCAGCGGGAAGCGTGCCCTCGACGCGCTCGGTTCCCCAAAGGCGCAGGACCTCCTCGTAGAGGTCGATCTCGCGGATGAGGTCGGGGCGGAAGGTGGGCGCGATGACCTCGAAGACGTCCTCGGCATCGGTCGCGTTGAACTCGCAGCCGAGCCTGGTGAGGATCCTCTCGATGTCGGCGTTTTCAATCGGCGCGCCGATGAACTTGCGCAGCCTCTCGGCGCGAAGCGTCAAGTGCGGCTTTTCGGCCACCAGCGGATACGCGTCGACAACGCCCTTGCAAACCGTGGCGCCGCAGAGGTCGGCGATCAGCGCGGCCGCATAGGCGGAGAACTCGTCGCAGGTGCTTGCATCGACGCCGCGCTCGTAGCGGGCGGAGGACTCGGAGAAGAGCTGCAGGTTGCGGCTCGTGCGCGAAGTGCAGCCGGGGTTGAACGTCGCGGACTCGAGCAGGATGTTAGTGGTGTTCTCGTCGATTTCGGTATCGAGGCCTCCCATGACGCCTGCCAGCGCGATAGGGGTGCCGTCGCCGGGGTTGGAGCCAGGCACCGTGCAGGGCACGTTGCCATCCGCGATGACGGTCATGTCGGAGGTGAGGACGCGCTCGATGGTGTCGAGCGTGGTGAAGGGCTCTCCGTCATAGGCCTTGCGCACGACGATGTGGACCTTGCCATCAGCATCCTTGCCGAGCTTGTCGTAGTCGAATGCGTGGAGCGGCTGGCCGAGCTCGAAGAGGATGTAGTTGGTTGCGTCGACGATGTTGCTGATAGGCCTGGAGCCGGAGCCGACGAGGCGCTGGACCATCCAGTCGGGCGATGAACCGATCTTGGCTCCCTTGATGACGCGAGCGGTGTAGCGTGGGCAGCGCTCCTCGTCGAGGATGCTGACGTTGACGAGGTTTGCAACGTCCTCATCGCCCTCCATCAGCGCCGGCGGAGTCCATTTCATGTCGACGTCGAACATCGCGCCGATCTCGCGCGCCATGCCGAGCATGGACATGCAGTCGGGACGGTTGGGGGTGATCTCGAGGTCGAGCACTACGTTGCCGAGCGAGAGATACTCCGCAAAATCGACTCCCACCGGCGCATCCTCGGGAAGGATCAGGATGCCGTCGTGGTCGTCGGAGATGCCAAGTTCGCGTCCGGAGCAGTTCATGCCCATCGAAACAACGCCTCGTAGCTTGGACTTCTTGATCTTGAAGTCGCCAGGCAGCGTCGCGCCGATCATCGCCACGGCGATCTTGTCGCCGGCGTTGAAGTTCTGCGCGCCGCAGACTATCTGCAGCGGCTCGGGTTTGCCATCCTCGCCGAGATTGCGCTCGCCAACGTCGATCTTGGTGACCCACAGCGTGTCCGCGTCGGGGTGATGCTCCTTCTCGAGCACATGGCCGATCACAACTCCCTCGAAGTTCGCACCGCTCTTCTCAACGCCCTCTACGCCGGTGCCGGTCATGTCGAGCCTGTCGCAGAGCACATCGATGTCATAGGCCTCCTCGGGGAGCTCGACCATCGTCTTCAGCCAATTGAATGAAACTCGCATCTCAAATCCTCAATCCATATCGTCCAGCCGGGTTTTCCGGCGCAAAAATCCAAAACCTTGCGTAGCGCTAGAACTGGCGCAAGAACCTCATGTCGCCTTCGACGAGCATGCGCAGGTCGGGGACGTTGTACTTCAGGCAGGCAATGCGCTCGACGCCCATGCCGAACGCGAAGCCAGAATACTCTTCGGGATCGATGTCGACGAAGCCGAAGACGTTGGGGTCGACCATGCCGCAGCCGAGAACCTCGACCCAGCCGGTGCCCTTGCAGAAGCGACAGCCCTCTCCGTGGCAGATTCCGCAGCTGACGTCTGCCTCCACCGAAGGCTCCGTGAACGGGAAGAAGTGCGGGCGGAACCTGGTCTTGCGCTCCTCGCCGAACATCTTCTTGCAGAAGTAGTCGAGCGTTCCCTTGAGGTCGCCGAAGGTGATGCCCTTGTCTACGACGAGACCCTCGATCTGCGTGAACTGCGGCAGATGCGACGGGTCGGGAACGTCCTTGCGATAGACCTTGCCGGGCGCGACCATGTAGATCGGCGGGCGCTGCGATTCCATCACGTGGATCTGGGTGCCGGAGGTCTGCGTGCGCAGCAGCACGTCGGACTCTCCCCTCACGTTGGTCTGCGCACCCGTGGCATCGACGATGTAGAAGGAGTCCTGCAGCCCGCGCGCGGGATGGTCGGCCGGCGTGTTGAGCGCCTCGAAGTTGTAGTACTGCGTCTCGACCTCGGGGCCGGCGACGACAACGTATCCAAGGCCCGCGAAGATCTCGCATATCTGGGCCTCCATGTTGTTGATGAGGTGGCGCGTGCCAATCGGGCGGCTCTTGCCCGGAAGCGTGATGTCGATGGCCTCGGCGCTCATCTTGGCCTCGAGCTCAGCGGCGCTGAGAGCGGCGAACCTGGCCTCGAGAGCGGCCTCGATGCGCTTCTTGGCAGAGTTGGCGGCCTTGCCGACCTCGGCCTTCTGCTCTTTTGGAATCTGGCCCATCGACTTCAGGATAGAAGTCAGGCTTCCCTTCTTACCCATGACGGAGACCCTGACGGCGTCGAGCGCCTCGGAGTTCTCCGCATTCTCTATAGCACCGAGCGCAGAGGTGCAAATCTCTTCGATAGAGCCTACAACGGACATAAGCTTCAGCCTTCCAATTGCATTCGAATGAATAGTGCGAAACGATGGGTTTCGAGCCATCGCAATTCTTGATTATTGCAGATAAGGGCGGGTTTTTGCCCACTATAGCCTGTCAAACGACACTATGGCGCGCCTAGATGCCCAAAAGGGAGCGCGAGCATAGAAAAAGCTGGCCACCTCGTGAGAAGTGGCCAGCTCTATCAGGACTATACCGCTATCGCGATACGATTCCGCGTTCCGATGACTATGCAGCCTCGGAATCGTTTGCAGGATCGTAGCCAGGATACATGCGCTTGGTCAGCGGCTCGAACTTGATGAAGAACGCGAGGACCATGAAGAGCACGAAGATGACACCTGCGACAACCAGCGGAGCGGGCTCACCAAGGCTCGGGAAAGCAGCCTGGCTTGCGCTCAGGAAGTAGGCACCGAGGAAGGAGCCGAAGTTGAGCATGATGGACATGACACCATTGGAGAATGCCAGACGGGTCGGATGGGTGAGGTTTCCGACGCAGTTCTGTGCAGCGGTGAAGAGCATCATGTCGGTGATTCCGATGAGGAATGCGCTGATCGAAAGAACAACGCCGTTGGTTGCGATGAATCCGCCGAAGGATCCGAGTGCACCGACGAAGCAGAACAGCGGAACGATCCACCTTCCGATCTTGTTCACGACGATGCCGTAGGTGAGACCGGCGATCATGCAGCCGACGGTGAAGCAAGTGGAGACGGCGCCTGCGATGGTTCCAGGATTCTCAGCACCGAAGCCGGCGATGAGGATGGATGCGAGGAAGTTGATGCAGACGACGATGATTGCAACGACGAGGCCCATGAAGACGTAGCCCCAGATCCTGTTGTTGATCGGAATCTTGGGCTGGCCGGCGTTTGCTGCTGCCTGCTCTGCCTCGAGAGCCGCGATCTCCTTCTTCGGGTCCTTGAGACCGATGATGATGACGATGAGCGGCAGGAAGGAAACGAGGTAGGTCAGGAAGACATAGTTCCAAGCGATGTCGGCAAGGGCGCCGCCAAGCATGGAGTAGATCATTGCGAAGACGTACTGGACGACAACGGAGATACCGAGCATCTGTGCACGCTTCTTGCCCTCCCAGTAGTACAGGACCAGTGCGCCTGCGATCGGGAAGATGAATCCGGTTCCGATGCCGATGAAGACACGGGAGAGGATGATTGGCCAGTAAACGGTCAGGCCGGGCATGAAGAACGGGTAGCAACCAGCGATCATGAAGAGATAGCCGATGATTGCCAGAGGCTTGAATCCGACCTTGTTCGCGATGGCACCGATGATGATTGCCACCGGAACGCTGACGATACCGGAGATGGTGTTAGCCAAGAGGATCGTCGAGAACGGATACGAAGCAAATGCGACCTGCAGAGAGTTCATCGCCGGCGAGAGGATGACAAACTCTGCAAATCCACCGAACACCGCGAAAATCGCCACGATGTTCAGCTTGGAAAGCGATTTATACCTATCCATTTTTTCTCCTTAACGTTTTTACACTTCTTGCAACATCGCCGAGCCCTTTCGGCGATGACCTTGCCAATTTTAGCTGCTAGTCAACCTGCGGGAAGACATACATGCCGGTGGTGAGTCCGCCGTCGATGGTGATGGCGGTGCCGGTGAGGAAGCGAGCCTCGTCGGAAGCGAGGAAGATCGCCAGGTAGCCGACCTCCTCCGGGTTGCCGATACGGCCAGCGCAAAGCATCGGGGTGAACATCTTCTCGACGTCGCTGCCCTCATAGGTCATCTCGGAGCGGATGGGGCCAGGCATGATGGCGTTGGCGCGGATGCCGCGGGTGCCGTACTCGAGAGCGATGCCCTTGGCGAGCTGGACCGTTCCGGCCTTAGCGGCGGAGTAGGTCTGCAGGTAGATCGAACCCTGGGTTGCGCCGATGGAGGTGGTGTAGATGAAGTCGCCCTTGCCCTGCTTGAGCATCTGCGGGATGGCAGCCTGGGTGAGATAGAAGTCAGCGCGGAGGTTGACATCCATCATGTCCTTGTAATCGGTGGCGAAGTCGAGCTTCTCGAACGGAACCATCGGGCCGCTGCCGGCGTTGTTCCATACGCAGTCGATCCTGCCGTACTTGTCGATTGCGGCCTGAACGAGAGCATCGCAGTCAGCGTCGACCGTAACGTCGGTCTTGACGAAGATGGCCTCTCCGCCAGCAGCCTTGATCTCCTCGATCAGGGAATCGCCCTTCTCCTGACGGCGTCCGGCGGCGACGACCTTCGCGCCCTCAGCAGCCATCATCTTGGCGCCGACGCGGCCGATGCCCGACGTTGCACCAGTGACGATGATTACCTTATCTTGCAAACGTCCCATATCATTTCCTTTCAAAATCGATAAACCGATAATGCTTTGAAACGCGTACGTTTATAAGCAGGCTTTCCATTCTGCAATTAGAGGCCATTTATACGAAGGTCTTCTTATGAAACATACGTAGCTAATTGTACCCGCAACTTCACAGAAAATCCATTATTTACCTGACAATCGTAACAAGTTTTTGCAAGCGGCAAGACATGCGACTCAAATTCGGCCAACGCCCTTCGACACAAAGGCCTCAGGGCGTTGAATAATGTCTGAATACTTGCATTTTAGTGCTTTTCTACAGCGGCGGAAAAGACCTAAAAGCTCGGGTACAGCGGGAACCTGTTGCAAAGCTCGATGACCTCGGCCTTGATGCGCTCGGTAGCGCTCTCGCCCTGCTCCATGAGCTCGAGAATCCACTTGGCGATCTGGATGGCTTCGGCCTCCTTCATTCCGCGGGTGGTCATCGCCGGAGTGCCGATGCGGACGCCGCTGGTCTCGGTGCGGGAGAGCGGGTCGTTGGGGATGGCGTTCTTGTTGGCGGTGATGTTGGCGGCATCGAGGAGCTCCTGGACCTGCAGGCCGGTGCAGCCCTTGGAGGCGACATCGGCGAGCATGAGGTGGTTGTCCGTTCCGCCGGTGGTCAGGCGCACTCCCCCATCCATGAGGGTCTTGGCCATGGCGGCGGCGTTCTTGACTACCTGCTCCTGGTATTCCTTGAACTCGGGAGTTGCCGCTTCGCGCAGGCAAACCGCCTTGGCGGCGACGATGTGCATCAGCGGGCCGCCCTGGGTGCCCGGGAAGACCGCGTGGTCGATCTTCTTGGCAAGATCGCCCTTGCACAGGATGAGCGCGCCGCGCGGGCCACGCAGGGTCTTGTGGGTGGTGGTGGTGACGACATCGGCGTAGGGCACCGGCGAGGGATGGACGCCAGCGGCAACGAGGCCGCCGATGTGGGCCATGTCGACGATGAGGTAGGCGCCGACCTCATCCGCGATCTCACGGAAGGCCTTGAAGTCGAGGATGCGCGGATATGCGCTCGCGCCTGCGACGATGGCCTTGGGACGGCACTCCTTGGCAATCTTGAGAACCTCGTCGAAATCGATCATCTCGGTCTCGGGATTGACGCCGTAGGGCACTGCGTTCCAGTACTTGCCGGTCATCGATGCCTTGGAGCCGTGGGTGAGGTGCCCGCCGGCGTCGAGGCTCATGCCGAGGATGGTGTCGCCAGGCTGGAGGAGCGCGACGTACGCGGCGACGTTGGCCTGCGAGCCGGAGTGCGGCTGGACGTTGGCGTGGTCGGCGCCGAAAAGCTCGGTGGCGCGGTTGCGGGCGATCTCCTCGACGACGTCGACATGCTCGCATCCGCCGTAGTAGCGAGCTCCAGGATAGCCCTCTGCGTACTTGTTGGTGAGATGGCTGCCCATAGCTTCCATGACGCCTTCGCTCGTGAGGTTCTCGGAGGCGATCAGCTCGATGTGGTCACGCTGGCGCACCAGCTCGCCTTCCATCGCCGCATAGAGTGCAGGATCGTTCTCGCGCATGATCTCGTATTTCATTTCCATCCCCTTGTTCGGTTGATTTCGGTTCGAAGCGGTTAGCACAAGATTATAGTTGAAAAACCCCAGCCATGGCCGAAAGCGCGCCGAGCGCTATTGCCGCACTACCGAATGCGCTCCAAGCGCCTGGTCTGGCGAGCTTGGGGCGCGCGGTGGGCTGTCTGGCAGGGAGAGAATCAGCTCTCGAGCTTCTCGACCAGCTCTTCGAGGTAATTCGGGATGTCGATGTTCTGCGGGCACATCTCGGCGCATTTGCCGCACCCGATGCACGCGCTCGCCCGCTTGTTCGGATTCGGGATCATCATGTCGTATACGTACCTGGAGCTCTCGAGCGCGTTGAATACGATCAGGTTGTTGTAGGTCTCCATGAGCTTCGGGATGTTGAGCTTCTTGGGGCACACGTTGGTGCAGTACTTGCATTTGGTGCACGGGACGCGCGGAATCGCATTGATCATGTCGACAACCTTTAGCGTTAGCGCGCGCTCCTCTTCCGAAAGCGGGGTGAAGTCCTTGAGGGTGGCGAGGTTATCCTCGACCTGCTCGGGGTTGCCCATTCCCGAGAGGATGACGTAGACGCCCGGAAGCCCGGCGACGAAGCGGAACGCCCACGAAGCGACGGATGCATCGGGCTTGGCCTCCTTCAGCACCTTCGCGGCATCCGACTCCTCCGCGGCAATCCAGCCGCCCTTGCAGGGTTCCATGACGGCGATGGGCACGTTGTGGGCGCGCGCGATCTCGTACATCCTGCGGCTCTGGACCTTCTTGTCCTCCCAGTCGAGGTAGTTGATCTGCAGCTGCACGATGTCGATCCCCTCCTCCTCGGAGAGCAGGCGCTCGAGCAGTTCGGCGGACCCGTGGAACGAGAAGCCGATGGTCTTGGCCAGCCCCTTGGCCTTGAGCTCGCGCAGCCAGTCGAATGCGCGGAATCTCTCGATCTTCTCCATGACCCTGTCTGTTACGAAGTGGATGAAGTAGGTGTCGACGTAATCGACGCCGAGGCGCTCCAGCGAGGTGCTGAACTGCGCCTTCATCTCCTCTTCGGTCTCGCAGATGATGGTCGAGGTCTTCGTCGTGATGTGGAAGCTTTCGCGCGGATAGCGGTCGACGAGCGCCTCCTTGAGCAGGGCCTCCGAGCCCTCGTAGACATAGCAGGTGTCGAAGTAGCTGTAGCCCGACGCCATGTACTTGTCGACCATCGCGAACGTGGTCTCGTAGTCGATCGCGCCGTCCTCGTGCATCGGGATGCGCATGTTCCCATAGCCGAGCATTGCCTTGCCGTCCATAGCGATTACTGACATCTGACCAGCCCCCGTTCCCGCCGACGCCCTTCGCGTCGAACTCGCTATAGCGAATTATAATTGAAGCGCTGGGCAATCCATCGCACGGCGGAAAGGGAGTGCTTTGCAGGAAGCGAGAGACATGGGCGGAGAGGTTCTGGGCGAGGCGATGTCGCTTTGCCCGAGCTGCATGCGCCAGATTCCCGGGCGATACGTGCGCTACGGCTCTCAGGTGCTGATGGAGAAGAGCTGTCCCGATTGCGGCGAAAGCTCGGCGGTGGTCTGGAACGGCTTCGAGGACTTCTCGCAGTGGTACCTGGACCTGGGCGAGAGCGCAGCCGATTGCGACCTCTTCGGCTGCTGCGAGCAGGAGGTCTCCTTCGCACTCGTGGAGGTCACCTCGAAGTGCGATTCGGCCTGCTCGGTGTGCTATGCGCACGATGACTCATGCCAGGCCGCCCCGAGCAACGTGAGCTTCTTGGAGATCTGCAGGCAGATCGATGCGATCGCCGATGCGGGCAACCCCATCCTGCAGATATCCGGCGGCGAGCCGACGGTGCGAAACGACCTCCCCGACATCATCGAGCATGCGAAATCGAACGGGCTCGACACCGTCCAGCTGAACACCAACGGCAAGCGCATCGCCTCCGACCTCGACTACCTGCTCGAGCTGCGCGATGCCGGGCTCACCTTCGTCTTCATGGGCTTCGACGGACTCGATGACGGCATCTACCTGCAGCTTCGCAACGAGAGGCTGCTCAAGGCCAAGCTCGCGGCGATAGAGAATTGCGCAGAGGCGGAGCTCGGGGTCGTGCTGGTGCCGACCATCGTGCGCGGAGTCAACGATTCGCAGATCGGCAGCATCATCCGCTTCGCACTCGACAAGTCCCCGGTGGTGCGAGGGGTCCACTTCCAGCCGGCGGCGCTCATGGGGCGCACCGGATTCGCGGACCCAGCGAGCCCGGTCGACCACTTCACTCTCGATGAGCTAATGGAGGCCATCTACTCTCAGGTGCCCGATCTGGTCAGGCGCGGAGACCTCGCGCCCTCTCATTGCGACCACCCGATGTGCGGCTTCCACACCTCCTACATCAAGGCCCCCGACGGCACCCTCGCCGGTCCGCTGAAGCGCGAGGACTCGGGCGCATCCACCGTCGTCAGCGCGCGAGCCAACCGCGACTTCATCTCGAAGCGCTGGACCTACACCAGGCCAAAGCCAGGCTCGGACAAGCTCGACATCTCTACGATGGGAGGCTTTCTGGAACGCGTGAAGACTCACTCGTTCACAATCAGCGCGATGGCGTTCCTCGACGCCACCAACATGGATTCGAACAGGATAAGGCGCTGCAGCCTGCATGTCATCACCGACGACCGCGGGCTGATTCCGTTTTGCCTGAGGTACGCCACGCCGCTGCGATAGGCGGCCGCTTCCCTACTGGTGCGACATCGTGCGCTCAACCGCGTCCTTCCAGCCCGCGAGACGGCGCTGGAGCTTGTCCGGGTCGACCTCCGGCTCGAAGACGCGATCGATATCCACCAGCGACTCCAGCTCCTCACGCCCGCTCCAAACGCCAGCCTGAAGACCCGAGAGGAAGGCTGCCCCGAGCGCTGTGAGCTCGGTGATCGAGGGGCGCAGGACAGCCACCTCGAGGATATCCGTCTGGAACTGCAGCAGGAAGTCGTTCTTGCTCACGCCACCGTCGACGCGGATGCCCTTGAGCATGGTGCCCGCCTCCTCGCGCATCGTGCGCAGGATGTCGTATCCCTGGAAGGCCAGCGACTCGAGAGCGGCGCGGATGAGGTGCTTGCTCGTGGTGCCGCGCGTGAGGCCGTAGATCGCTCCGCGCGCGTTGGGATCCCAATACGGAGTCCCCAAGCCCGTGAACGCCGGAACGATGTAGACTCCGTCGGTGGTGCCGACCTCGTAGGCGATGTTGGAGGACTCCGCGGGGGTGTCGAGGATGCCGAGGTTGTCGCAGAGCCAGCCGACGAGCGCCCCGGCGACGAAGACGCTTCCCTCGAGCGCATACTGGACCTCATCGCCAACCGTCGCCGCGAGGGTGGTGAGCAGGCCGTTGCGCGACATGACGGCGAACGTGCCTGTGTTCATCAGCATGAAGCAACCAGTTCCGTAGGTGACCTTGGCCTGGCCGGCATCGAAGCAGCACTGTCCGAATAGCGCCGACTGCTGGTCGCCCACGGCCGCCATGATCTCGATCTCGCCGCCGAACAGGCTCGCATCGATCGCACCGTAGTCGCAAGCGGACGGATGGACCTCCGGCAACATGCACGCGGGCACGTTGAAGAGCTCGAGCAACTCGGAGTCCCACTCGAGGGTGCGAATGTTGTAGAGCATGGTGCGCGAGGCGTTGGTGCGGTCGGTCGCGTGGACCTTTCCGCAGGTCAGGCGCCATATTAACCAGGAATCGACGGTGCCGAAGA
>JAILQZ010000086.1 GCA_024698685.1 bacterium | reverse complement strand
CCTCGCCGACATGGGCGTCGACCCCAACGCTCCGGCACCGGCGATGCGCGGCTTCCACGAGCTCGTCCCGCCGCAGGCATGCGGAGCCTCGATGGTCCACTGCATCCTCAATGCAGAGAGGCTGCATAAGTCCACCATCGGCGTCAGCGACGCTCTCGTCGACATGGACTATCCGTTCCCGGTTCCCGAGACCGCTGGTCCCACCATGCTTCCGCGCATCAAGGATCCGATGGCCATCACGCTGCTGTGGCTCACTCTCGGCGAGGGCTTCGGAGGCCCCACCCTCGAGTAGCTCGATCGAGCTCGGCAAAGCACGCAAACGAGGCGGCTCCGGAAGGGGCCGCCTCTTCGTTCAGTTTCTTGCAGATATTTCAAATAGTTGAGTTGTGATACACCATTTTGGCAATGTTTCCCATATTATGGAGATGTACCCATGAATTGCCGTGAGGAAGCGGCGATTTGAAAAGGAAACCAAGCAGGATTTAATTGCGTCAAAGGAGGGAATATGTACGAGATGAATCCGATGACCGATCGCGTCAAGAAGATCCGCGAGATGGTCAGGACAACCAAGCCGCAGATCAACATCAGCCGCTACAGGTTGCTGACGGAGTTCTACATGAACAACCCGTCGCTGACGGGAATTCTCCGAAGGGCCAGGGTGTTCAAATACATTTGCGACAACCTCGACATCTCGATCCACGATCACGAGCTGATCGTCGGCGCGCACACGCCACTCTATCGCGGTGCGGCGCTCTATCCCGAGACTTCCGCTGGATGGATCGGCGACGAGGTTGCAACCGGCACCATCAGGGATCGCTACATCGACCCCTACATCGTCGATGAGGAGGACCGCCAGTACATCGCCGACACCTACGAGTATTGGCAGGCGCACTGCACCTCGGCTCTCGTAGGCGAGTACATGCCCGATGGCTACAAGAAGAGCTATGGCAACGGCGTCGTCGTCTACAGCCCCACCCCCTGCGAGTCCCCCACCGGCCACTTCATTCCCGGCCACTACAGGGTCCTGAAGGTCGGTCTCCAGGGCATCCGCGACGAGGCTCAGGGCTATGTCGAGAGGTATGAGAAGGAAGGCATCCGCGAGAACGTCGACAAGTACAACTTCTACCGCGCAATCGTCTTCGTATGCGACGGCGCGATCAACTGGTCGCAGCGCTATGCGGATCTGGCCCTCGAGCAAGCTGCGAAGTGCGAGGACCCGCAGCGCAAGGCAGAACTCGAACTCATCGCGCAGACCTGCGCGCATGTTCCTAGGTATCCGGCACGCACCTACTTCGAGGCTGTCCAGTCCGTCTGGTTCTATCAGCTCTGCTGCTCGATGGACGCACAGCTCCACGGCATTTCCTTCGGCCGCATCGACCAGTACTTCGGCGACTACTACAAGCGCGACCTTGCCGCCGGCATCATCACCGAGGACGAGGCGCAGGAGATCATGGACATGTTCTTCCTGAAGATCGCCGAGATGAACAAGCCATGGGCGACCGTTCCCACCCGTACGGGCCCGGGATATGGCTCCGGCCAGCTCGCCACCCTCGGCGGCGTCAAGCGCGACGGCACCGATGCAACCAACGAGTGCACGCTCTTCGCGCTGCGTTCCACCGAGCGCATGATCATCACCCAGCCGTCGATCTGCGTTCGCATCCATGAGAACACCCCGGATGAGCTTTGGGATCAGATCTTCCACACCATCAGCCGCGTGTCCGGCCTGCCGTCGTTCGAGAACGACAAGGTCATCATCCCGGCGCTGATGGCCCGTGGATTCACCCTCGAGGATGCGCGCGACTACTCCGGCATCGGCTGCGTCGAGCCTGGCGGAACCGGCACCGAGTGGCCGCAGTGCGGATCGTCCGGCACCGAGACCTACGTCAACATCCTCGCGGTTCTCATCCATGCGCTGAACAACGGAACCCATCCGTTCCAGTTCCCCGGATTCCCGCCGCCGCAGCAGACCGGCGTCTCCACTGGCTATCTCTATGAGATGACCAACATCGAGCAGGTCAAGCAGGCATACATGGAGCAGCTCAAGTACTTCATGAGCTGGCAGATCGACTGCACCTCCACCTACCAGTACATCGTTCGCGAGTACCTGCCCGTGCCGATCGCCTCTGCGGCCATCGAGGGCTGCCTCGAGAGCGGACGCGACGTCACCAACATGGGCGCCAAGTACACCAATGTCGGTGTCTCTTCGATCGGAACCGGCAACGTCGCCGACGGTCTCGCCGCAATCGAGTACCTGTGCTTCGACACCAAGCGCTACACCACGCGCCAGTTCTACGATGCATGGATGTCCAACTGGCAGGGCGAGCTCGGCGAGGAGATCCACGCCGCCATCGTCAACGATTGCCCGCACTTCGGCAACGGCGATCCCTATGCAGACAGGTTCGGCGAGTGGGTATTCCACGCATTCGCAGAGGTCATCAACGACCAGAAGTCGCTCAATGGCAAGTATCACGCTGGAACCTACCCCGTAACCGCCAACGTCCTCTTCGGCAGCATGACCAGCGCATCGCCCGACGGCCGCTATGAGGGCGAGCCTCTGGCCGATGGAATCTCCGGCGTCCAGACCCGCGACGTTAACGGACCGCTCGCAGTGCTCAAGTCGATCAGCAACTACAACTGCTATGAGTACAGCAACGGTACGCTGCTCAACATGAAGTTCGGGCACAACGTCATCGCCAACGAGAAGACCCGCGGCAAGGTCCGCGACCTCATCGAGACCTACTTCTTCGACTACGACGGCATGGAGATCCAGCTCAACTTCGTCTCGTCCGAAACGATGAAGGCGGCCCAGGAGGACCCGGAGGAGTACAAGGACCTGGTAGTCCGCATCGCAGGATTCTCCGCGTTCTTCGTAGAGCAGGCCGAGGAGAGCCAAAACGACCTCATCCGCCGTACCGAGCAGGAGATGGGCTAGTCGTCAAGCGCCAAAAGGGGATGCCTGCACAGCAAGACGCCAACGCAGCACGCAAGGGAGGCGGCTCCGAAAGGGGCCGCCTCCTCACTTTGGGAAAATGAAACTATTGCGTGGAAAAGTCTCATTAATAGGATATTTATCCATATAATTCCCATGTATTAGCAGCGAGGCATTATACTTGGTTTTGTTTTTGGTATTGGTTTTATAAATGTTTGTCCTCTTTCTCAAGTTTACAGGAGGTTCTTATGGGCGACGATATTAAAGAGAAAGCCGAGGAAATAGCTGACGTTATTTCGGAAGAAGCTAAGGACGCTGTCAGCAATGTCAAGGAAGAGGCAGCTGAGGTTTTCCAAGAAGCAAAGGCCGCAATCAAAGGCGAAACGCTCTCAACAGCAAATACAGTCGGAGGCGCAGGATACAGAGAAGCCGAAAGCCCGAAAAAGGGACCTGAAATCGCGTCTCTTGTTCTAGGTATCGTTTCTCTAGTTTGTGCGCTGTTTGGATGGGGTGCCCTCGTAGGTCTTGTCGTCGCAATCGTAGGAACCGCTCTTGGCGCAAAAGCCCGCAAGATAGCCCAAACAGGAGTTGCCACGGCTGGTTTCATTTGCAGCATCCTTGGCATTGTCTTCAACGGCGTTGCAATAGTTTGCGTCATCGCATGTGTAGGTGCTGCAGGCGTCCTTTCTACCATGCAATAACAGCAGCATAATGCTCCCAGCAATCGAACTGTTCAGTCTTCAGATACCCTCGTATTGGGTATGCGCATTACTTGGAGCTGTTGCAGCTTCGATACTGCTTCTGATAAGACACAGGCATTTCAAAGAGCTGCGCCAGGTCGATATCACCAATAGCGCAGCTCTTGGTGCAATTGGAATGATAATAGGAGCCAGGCTTCTATATCTGCTGACCATACTGCCGTCTATAGTACAAAACTGGAGTATCATCGCCGCAGATCCGCATATTATCCTTGATCTGATTTCCAATGGCATGGTCTATTACGGAGGGCTCTTCGGAGCCCTTGTCGCGCTATTGCTGTACTACCGGAAATACAAACTTGATAGTGGCATATTCTTTGACTATTTCACTCCAGCGATTCCTCTTTTTCACGCATTCGGCCGCATAGGCTGCTTTCTTACCGGATGCTGTCATGGAGTCGTATCTGAACAATTTGGCATTGCCTATGTCAATAGCATCTCATCCGCAAATGGAGTGCCCTATTTCCCCATCCAACTCGTTGGTGCCTTGCTTGAGTTGTGCGCTTGCATCGCGGTGACACTTTACGAAAGAAAACACCACAACGAAGGCACGGCGATAAAGTTTTACCTGCTCATTTACGCTATTGGACGCTTTATTATCGAGTTTTTCAGGGGAGACACAATTCGTGGAATATGGTTTGGGCTATCGACATCTCAGTGGATCAGTATTTTCGTACTGATTGCGCTTGCAATAGACATTGCGCGAAAGAAGAAACCCGTAACGCAGCAGCAGCCGGGCTCTGCCAAACGCAACCTTTTGTAGCAGTTGTGTAGTTTTCCAAAGGCCAACCCTAAGGGTATCCGCGCCACGCCGCACAGATGGTAGAATCTATGGAGCAAATCCGCATGCGATGTTAGGAGCTATCCATGGCTGGGATCCTCGAAGGGAAAGTGGCTATCGTAACCGGAGCATCTTCGGGCATCGGCGAGGGCGTGACGCGCCTCTTCTGCAAGGAGGGCGCGAAGGTCACGTTCATCGCTCGCCGCGCGGAGAAATCCCTCAAGATCGTCGAGGAGATAACC
>JAILQZ010000064.1 GCA_024698685.1 bacterium | reverse complement strand
CAACAGCATCTACAACGGCAACGAGATCAAGATCATCGTCCTGGACAACTCGACCACCGCGATGACCGGACATCAGCCGCATCCGGGCACGGGCGTGCGCATGAGCGGCGACCCGTCGCGCGAGCCCACGCCGATCTCGATTGAGAAGGTCCTCACCGCCATCGGCGTGAACCCGGTACTCACGGTCGATCCGAATGACTTCGAGGCCGCGCGCGCTGCGGTCGAGGAGATCGTAGAGGCGCCATCTACCGCGGCGATCATCTTCAAGTCGCCCTGCGCCGCGAAGGCGCGCTCGACTTCGATGGCGCGCATAGATGCGAGCAAGTGCATCGGCTGCGGCAAGTGCATCCGCGAGCTGGGTTGCCCGGGCCTGTTCAAGCCCGGTGACAAGGCGATGATCGATGAATCGCTGTGCTACGGCTGCTCGCTGTGCGCGCAGATCTGCCCTGTGGGCGCGATTTCGATCGAGGAGGTCTAGATGAGGCAGATAGTTTTGGCTGGCGTTGGCGGACAGGGCATCCTCCTGGCATCCAAGATCTTGGCGAAGGCGGCGCTGGATGCAGGCTATGACGTGCGCACCTCCGAGACGATCGGCATGGCTCAGCGCGGCGGCAGCGTGCTGAGCCACCTGAGGATCGGCGATGAGGGCGAGGAGATCTCGTCGGCGATGGTCTACGAGCAGGGCGCGGACCTGCTGCTGGGATTCGAGCCCGGCGAGGCGCTGCGCGCCCTCCATCTGCTCTCGTCTGAGGGCATCGTTGCGGCTTCGAACATCTGCATCGTGCCTACCACCGCCTCCGGCAGCGGCATGGACTACTCGTTTGCGGGCGTCGACGCAGAGCTCGCCAGGCTGCAGGGCGAGGGCGCGTTCGCGAGGTACCTGCGTGTCGATGCGCAGAGCGCTTGCGAGAAGTGCGGCTCGGCTAAGGTGCTCAACACGGTCATGCTCGGCGCGGCCGTGAAGTCGGGCTTGGTGGGCTTTACCGCCAGCCAGGTGCTTGCGGCGATGGACTCGCTGATCAAGCCGGCCTTCATCGAGCTCAACCATCGCGCCTTCGAGTATGGCTTGGCGTAGCGACCAGCGCTGCGCCATCTCGCCTTCCCACTTCATCACATCGCGGCCTTGAGTCTCGATTCGGGCCGTTATGCGGTTATAATCATTGCGTACGTGTTCAGCACCGCGAGAAACCGATTCACACAGAAAGCGAGGTCAATCATGCAGGCTGAAATGAAGCAGGTTCATGATTTCCTGAAGGCAGTTGGCACCTATTACATCGCTACCGTCGATGGCGAGCAGGCGCGCGTTCGCCCGTTCGGCACCATCCATGAGTTCGAGGGCAAGCTCTACTTCCAGACCGGTCTGGTCAAGGATTGCGCTAAGCAGATGCTGGCCAACCCGAACGTCGAGATCTGCGCTTGCAAGGGCGGAGAGTGGATCCGCGTTGCCGGCAAGGCGATCTACGACGAGCGCATCGAGGCCCAGAAGTCGCTGCTCGACGACTATCCGATGCTCCAGGCAAGGTATCAGCCGGGCGATGGCAACAACGCCGTCTTCTATCTCGAGGATGTTACCGCAACCTTCTACTCGTTCACCGCTGAGCCAAAGTCGGTCAAGTTCTAACATTTGTAACCTAGCCGCTGTGGTTTAATAGATGCCAGCCCTGAGCTTTCGGGGCTGGCATTTTTCGCATTTTTGCGGCGGCTTCGTTCGAATCAGGGGTAGTTCGTGAAGATTGGGATCGGAATCGATACCGGTGGCACCTATACCGACATCATTGCCTATGACTACGATAGCGGCGAGGTGCTGAGCAAGTCCAAGACGCGCACTACCAAGGAGGACCTGACGGTCTGCATCACCCGTGCGATCGAGTCTGTGCCGATGGAGCTGCTCGAGCAGGGCGAGGTTCTCTGCCTGTCGACGACGCTCGCGACCAACGCCTGCGTCGAGGACAAGGGCATCCACTCGAAGCTTATCATCGTGGGAATTCCGCAGAACGTCCTCACGCGCGTCGATGCCAAGCGCAAGTATGGCCTCGACCCCAACGACGTCCTCTGCTTCGACGCCAACGGCAGCTTCGACGGCTCGCGCGTCGAGGAGCCCGACTGGGAGGAGATCTACCGCGAGAACATCGATTGGTTCGCCGATGCCCAAGCGCTCTGCATCTCCGAGGTCAATGCGCTGCGAAACTCTGCGATCGTCGAAAGGCACGGGCGCGATTTCTTCAAGACCGTCCTCGACATCCCGATCTCCCTGGCCACCGACCTCGCGCACGAGCTCAACGTCCTCGAGCGCGGCGCGACGGCGTTGCTCAATTCGCGTCTCGTTCCTCTGATCGCCGACTTCATCGATGCGGTGCACGCATCGCTTGCCAAGCTCGGGCTCGAGATGCCCGTCATGATCGTCCGCAGCGATGGAAGCCTGATGAACACCGAGGTGGCGCGCGAGAATCCGGTGCAGACGATCCTCAGCGGCCCGGCCTCCAGCGTCATGGGCGGCAAGGCGCTCAACGACGATGAAAACTGCCTGATCATCGACATCGGCGGCACGACGACCGACATCTCGATCGTCGAGGGAGGATTCCCCGCGGTCACCGACAGCATCCAGATCGGCGGCTGGACCACGCAGGTCCACGGCGTCTTCATCGACACGTTCGGCCTTGGCGGCGACAGCGTCGTCCGCTTCAACGGCAACCAGATGGTGCTCGGCACTCGCCGGGTCGTGCCGCTCTGCGTTGCCGCGGAGACCTATCCTCAGATCATCCCGGGGCTCGAGAGCCTGATGGCTTGGAGGAAGCGCAGCGTCTTTCCCGACCACGAGTTCCTCTTCATAGCGCGCGAGCCCGAGTCTCTCGATGGCTTCACCGACCATGAGAAGCGCTTGCTAGACCTGCTCGCGAAAGGGCCGGTGCTCTTCGGAGGCGGCGTGCTGCCCATCTACGACCTGCGCAGCGATCGCCTCGAAGATCAGGGGATCATCATGCGCTGCGGCATGACGCCGACCGACGCGATGCATCTCAGCGGAGACTTCCAGCAGTTCAACGTGGAAGCTTCGAGGATCGCGGCGATGCATTTCGCCTACAACGTCTACAACCTTGGAATCTCCGAGGATCGTTCGCAGTATGTCGAGCAGGTTTGGAAGGACATCTACCGCGCCGTCGAACGCCGCCTCTACGAGTGCATCGCCAACGCGCTTTTGAGCTACAGGTACCCGTCTGCGGTTACCGCGGAGAGCAAGAAGTTCTTCGACAAGATCATCGACGACTACTGGGAGAAGTGCATTTGCGGAGACTCGAAGGCGATTGCAGACGCGATGCTCAACATCAAGGGCTCGCTCGTGGGAATCGGCGCGCCGACGCACGTCTTCCTGCCAACCGTCGCCAAGTACCTCGGCGTCGAATGCTGCATTCCGAACGACCATGAAGTTGCCAACGCGGTCGGCTGCGCGATCGCCGACATCGCGGCGCGTGTCGAGGTCGAGATCATGCCCAACCTCACCGAGGCGGTCGAGGGCATATATCGCATCGAGACCCCGGACGGCGCACGTGGCTTCGAGTCGATCGAGGAGGCGGAGGAGTTCGCACAGCGATTCGCGGAGCAGCGCGCCCGCGAAGAGGCCAAGCTCCGCGGCGCCATCGGAGAGCTCGACGTCAAGGTCAGCGTCAAGAGGCACGAGTTCACAGACATCTACGGCGTCACGCTCAATATGGACAGCAAGGTCGAAGCGATAGCATCTGGCCGTATAATCTAAGCTGGCTCGTTTCCGTCTACCGGCTTCAGAGGTGAAAGAGCAGTGAAAAGGCATGCATCCATCGTTTGCGGCATAGCTGTCGTGTGCGCGATGCTATGCGCGCTCGTGCTCTCAGCCTGCTCGGGCGGCAGCGAAGAGGACCAGAAGGTCATCGCCGGCAAGTGGGTTTGCGTTGCGGTCGACGATGGCAATGGCCCGATCGAGATAGCCGACTACGACGACGTGATCGGCATGACCGGCGAGCAGCTCGCCACCCTGAGCTTCAACAGCGATGGCAGCGTCACCTTCACCGTCAAGGGCGAGGACATGCTGGCCGATTATGGCGATGGCGCGGTTACATGGGAGGAGAGCGGTGCTGGCGTGGTTGTGCATGCCGAGGGCGAGGTTGCCTTCGAGCTCACCTACGACAACACCTCCAAGCGCCTCACGATGGAGTACGACGGCCAGGCAATCTACTTCGAGAGAGACTAGCTCTAGCGCCAGCTCGGTTCAAGCGCCGATCAATCGACAGGCAGCTGATCTGAAACCTCGAGGATATTCTTCCAATACTTCTTCGGCATGAAGTTCATCCGTACCCGCGGGTTTATGCGCTGCTCGTTGCAGATGCTGTCGTAGAACGTGCGCCACATGCTCTGGTATGCCAGCTCATCCTCGGCTACATCGGGTATGGTGAGGTTGCTGCCATCGACGAGAGACCACTCTCCGCTTTGGCTGATCCCCGCCAGCTTGTGAACCTCGTCGTAGATCATGAACGCTTGGGTGTTGAAGCGCTTTGCGAAGTGCTGCATTATCAGCGGCACCACGTTGGCGCTGGGGTTGATCTTGGCGAAGTAGACCCCGCCCTCCATCTTGGAGAACCGCGCGAACTGCAGCATCTTGTGTCTCTCGTTGCATACCGCGCGCCACGTCTTCTCGTACTCGGCGACCACTGGGTTGGTGAGGTCGCACCAGGTGAATTTGCCCTTGTCGCAGGCAAGCGCGATGTAGCGGAAGGCGATCATCTCCTTGGCCTCCACGCTGCTGAAGTAGGTCATCCGCAAGCGCTCGAATTCATCGTTGCCGAAGAAGCGGCGCATCTCGCCGGCCATCGCGTATGCGCGCTCGACATCGGTGGCCACCGCCACGCTCTCCGAGAAGAGCGAGAGCTGCGGCCTGCTCGGCGGGGCGATGTCGAAGGGCATGATGCGGTTGCTCACCAGCAGGCTGAAGCATGTGAAGAGCCCCTCCATCGAGCCGTCGTATTCGTAGATCCTGTTGTCAGGCGCAAATGAGCTCACGCTTGGCCTCCTTCTCCGCCTTGAGCCTGCCGAGAAGCTTGCTCTGCTCCTGGAATGCCTTGAGCTGGCCGCTTTGGAATGGCTCGAATGCACTGGTTTGCGCTGCCTCGCCAACCACCTCGCCTAGGAATCCCATGTCGAGCGTTGCGGGATTGAACAGCGAGAGCTGCCCCTCCACCTGGCGCTTGCCTCCGCGCCTGCTCTGCCTTGCCGCGGGGCTCGCGTCGAGGATCAGGCACGCCCTGATGGCATCGACGTCGAAGGGCACCGGCGAGGAGTACTTGCCGTTGCAGGTGATGAAGTACTTCATGCGCTTGGTGGAAAGGCCCAGGCGCTTGAGGCTGTCGAAGCCGAGCTTGGCGCACTTGCGAGCGCGGACGACCTTCTGCGCGCCCGTGACTCCCAAGCCCGGAATGCGCATCAGCATCCAGTAGGGCGCGGTGTTGATCTCGATGGGGAAGAGGTGGATGTTGTTGAGCGCCCAGTTGGCCTTGGGGTCGATGCGCGTGTCGAGGAACGGGTTGCTCTCATCGATGATCTCGTCGAACCCGAAGTTGTAGAAGCGCATCAGCCAGTCGGCCTGGTAGAGCCTGTGCTCGCGGTCGAGCGGGGTGTAGGTGCCCTTGTCGGGCAGGATGGACGACTCGTTGATGGGCATGTAGGCCGAGAAGAATACGCGCCGCAGGCCGAAGGTGCTGTAGAGCGAGCTGGAGAGGCGCAGGATGTGGTAGTCGGACTCGGGGGTGGCGCCGATGATCATCTGAGTGCTCTGACCAGCGGGAACGAAGCGCTCGCTGTATTCGTAGCGCTCGATCTCGGCTTGCTTGGAGAGGCGGATGGCCTTGCTGGAGGCGGGCTCGCCGCTGAAGCCGAAACCGTCGTCGGAGGACCACTTGGTGCCCGTGGTGGTGCTCTTGGAGCTGGCGCGCCTGGCCCTCTGCCTGCCAGCGCATGCGCCGCACGAGCCGCAGTGCCCGCTGCATCTGAACGGGCGGCTCTTCTTGGAGTTGGATGCGGAGTTGACGTTGCCTGAAAGCCGGCGCTTGACGCCATCAGGGCCGTCCATGATGCCCTGCGCGATGAAGTCCATCGGCGCGAGGATGGAGGACTTGGTCTTGCTCGGCGCCAGCAGCGTGAGGCTATCCTGGCTGGGAAGCTCGATGTTGGTGCTCATCCTGTCGACCAGGAAGCCGAGCTTGGCCAGCGCCTCTGGGCTGGCTCCAGGGATGGCCTTGACGTGGATGTAGCCCAGGAAGCCGTACTCGTTGCGGAGGATGGCGATGGCCTGCATCATGAGCTCCATCGTGAAATCGGGGCTCTTGATTACGCCAGAGCTTAGGAAGAGGCCCTCGATGTAGTTGCGGCGGTAGAACTCGATGGTGAGATCGGCTAGCTCGCGCGGCTCGAACATGGCGCGGGGGATGTCGTTGCTGCATCGATTGGCGCAATAGGCGCAGTCGTAGATGCATGCGTTGGTCATAAGCACCTTGAGCAGCGTGATGCAGCGCCCGTCCGCGGCGAAGCTATGGCAGATGCCAGCGCAGTAGGTGCTGCCGAGATGGCCGAGTTTGGCATCTCTATCCACACCGCTGGAAGTGCACGCGGCATCGTATTTGGCAGCATCCGTGAGTATCGCGAGCTTGTCTTCGACTGTAAGCACAGCGGCCCCTTCCCAGAACATCTGTTCGATACAATGATAGCAGAACAGATGTTCGAGTCAACTTGCAGGCGCGAGCGGGCGCCGTTTGGTCGTGCGGGTGGAGGCGCGGCGCAAATGCGGTTAAACTATGCAGCGTAGGAGCGCGCGGCGGGCATGCCAGCGCGCGAGGCGAGCGAACCAAAAGGAGCCAGCTTGGCCGGCAAGGTAGACTTTCTCGAGAGGATCCGCATCTGCGAGGGCGCGATGGGCACCATGCTCCTGCGCGAGGGAGCCGAGGTGGGGGACAACTCCGCCGAGCTCAACCTCTCCGATCCGAGTGTGGTCGCGGCCATCCACAGGCAGTACGCTCGTGCCGGTGCAACGTGCCTGATCACCAACACCTTCTCGCCCAAGGCCGCTTCCAGCGAGGCCGAGCGCGAGCACCTGGCCGAGATAGTCGCCGCCGGAGTGCGCATCGGCAGGCGCGCCAACAGCGGGCTGATCCTCGGCGACGTGGGCCCTTGCGGGCTCGTCCTCGAGCCGCTTGGCGACACCGCCTTCAACGAGGCGTTCGACATCTACGCGGAGCACATCGCGGCGCTGGCCTCCGAGGGCCCCGATGCCATCCTGCTCGAGACCTTCATCGACATCTCCGACCTCCGCTGCGCCATCTTCGCCGCCCGCAGCGTTTGCGACCTGCCGATCATCGCGAGCTGCACCTTCAACACCTCGCGCCGCATGCCGCTCTCGGGCACCACGCCCGCGGCCGCCGCGGTCATCCTCGACTCGCTCGGCGTCGACGTCATCGGCATGAACTGCGGCATCGGCTCGAAGGAGGCGCTCGAGATCGTCAAGGAGATGCGCGAGCACACCGACAGGCCGCTGATCGTCCAGCCCAATGCAGGCCTGCCCATCGTTGGCGAGGACGGAAGCACCACGTATCCGGCGACGCCCTACGAGATGGCCAGCTACTGCTGCGCATTCGCTGCGCTCGGTGCGACGCTGATCGGCACCTGCTGCGGTTCGACCCCCGAGTTCACAGCCTCTGTGGCGGCTGCGCTCGAGGGCGTCAAGCCCGTCGCCTTCCACAAGTGCGAGGGCATCCTCGAGCTCTCCAGCATCAGCGACTGCATGCGCATCGACCCCGGCTTCTTCGATCAGCTCGATTCCGACATCATGGATGCCGGCGGCGTGATCATCGAGTGCGACGAGCTCGATGACCATTACGACGTCCTCGAGGAGACCTCGAGCTGTCCCGTGATCTTCGAGTTCGGCGAGAGCCTCGAGGCGCTCGAGACCGCGCTGCGCCATTACCCTGGGCGCGCCGCCGTCCGCAATGCGCACACCAGCAAGCAGGCGAGTGAGATCGCCCGCAGATACGGCGCCTACGAGATCTGATCTGCGCTTTCCAACCCAGCGCCACCCTCTCCGCAAGCCCTCGCGCCCGCGCCTGTGAAGCATTTGCGGAAATGCCCTCCAACTCCACTTTCTACGGTTACAATGCCAGTATCGGCTGTTAACGAAAGGACGTGGCACTTTGATTTACTCCGCTGAAGTTGAGAACATGTGTCCTGTTGCCAAGGGCGCATACCACGGGCCCGCTCCGATACCCCAAGAGGGCAAGTGGACCCAAGTCAAGCAGATCGATGACATCAACGGCTTGACGCATGGAATCGGCTGGTGCGCGCCTCAGCAGGGCGCATGCAAGCTCACCATCAACGTCAAGGACGGCATCATCGAGGAGGCTCTGATCGAGACGATCGGCTGCTCTGGAATGACCCATTCCGCGGCGATGGCCTCCGAGATCCTCCCCGGCAAGACCATCCTCGAGGCGCTGAACACCGACCTCGTCTGCGACGCCATCAACGTCGCGATGCGCGAGATCTTCCTGCAGATCGTCTACGGCCGCACGCAGACCGCGTTCTCCGAGGGCGGACTACCCGTCGGCGCGGCGCTCGACGACCTGGGCAAGGGAAGCCGCTCGATGATCGCCACCATGTACGGCACCAAGGCCAAGGGTGCCCGCTACCTCGAACTGACCGAGGGCTATGTCACCCGCGTCGGCCTCGACGAGGACAACTGCATCATCGGCTACGAGTTCGTCAACCTCGGCAAGATGATGGATGCCATCAAGAAGGGCGTCGACGCCGCCGAGGCCCTCAAGGGCGCCTCGGGAACCTACGGGCGCTTCGCCGATGCAGTGAAGTACATCGATCCGAGGAAGGAGTAGACCATGGCTGATTTCGAGAGCAAGGAGCGCAGGATCGGCAAGGTCGAGGCCGTCCTCGCAGAGTATGGCATCGCAAGTCTCGATGACGCCGCGCGCATCTGCGAAGAGGCGGGCGTCACCCCATCTCCCTACGACATCGTCAAGGGCATCCAGCCGATTTGCTTCGAGGATGCGTGCTGGGCATACACCGCGGGCGCGGCCATCGCGCTCAAGTCGAACGTGAAGAGCGCCGCCGAGGCCGCCGAGAAGATCGGCATCGGCCTGCAGGCGTTCTGCATCCCGGGTTCCGTCGCCGACGACCGCAAGGTCGGCATCGGCCACGGCAACCTTGGCGCGATGCTTCTGCGCGACGAGACCAAGTGCTTCGCCTTCCTGGCCGGTCACGAGTCGTTCGCGGCGGCCGAGGGCGCAATCGGCATCGTGCGCAACGCCAACAAGTCGCGCAAGGAGCCGCTGAGGGTCATCCTCAACGGACTCGGCAAGGATGCCGCGCAGATCATCTCGCGCATCAACGGCTTCACCTACGTCCAGACGCAGTTCGACTACGCCACCGGCGAGCTGAAGATCGTCCAGGAGATCCCGTACTCCAACGGCGAGCGCGCCAACGTCAGGTGCTTCGGAGCCGACGACGTGCGCGAGGGCGTTGCGATCATGTGGAACGAGGACGTCGACGTATCGATCACCGGCAACTCCACCAACCCCACGCGCTTCCAGCATCCCGTTGCGGGAACCTACAAGAAGGAGTGCGTCGAGGCTGGCAAGAAGTACTTCTCGGTTGCTTCCGGCGGAGGCACCGGCCGTACGCTGCATCCCGACAACATGGCCGCTGGCCCGGCTTCCTACGGCATGACCGACACCATGGGCCGCATGCACTCGGACGCGCAGTTCGCGGGCAGCTCCTCGGTGCCGGCGCACGTCGAGATGATGGGCTTCATAGGCATGGGCAACAACCCGATGGTCGGCGCCACCGTCGCCGTCGCGGTTGCAGTCGCTCAGACGCTCTAGCCGCTTTCCACACATAGCTGCATCAGGGCGCGCTCCATTCGGGGCGCGTCCTTTTGTGTCAATTATGGAAAAGTACCATTGCGAGGCCGTGTGCTATTCTCGAAATGAAGGTTTTGCTCGGAAAAGAGGGGTGCTCACCGGTGATCGCAAGGCATTTCAATACATCTTCGAAGGCACGTTGGCATCTGTCTTTCGGTAGGATGTTTGCCATAGCGTTGCTGGTGCTGGCAGCGAGCTTCGTCGCCTTCGTCCAGCCTGAGCGTGCATGGGCCGCCCCCGACTTCTATGCCGTGCTGTTCGACGACGGCACCCTCGTGTTCCAAAAGCAGCAGTGCGATATAGACAGCGTCGTGAACTACGATGGCAGCTGCGCTGGATATACTTCCGGAAAGGCCCCTTGGCTCGAGAAGGCCAACAAGATCAAGTCGGTGAGATTCGACGAGAGCTTCGCGAGCATCAAGCCCCAATCGCTCGCATTCTGGTTCATCGGGTGCGAAAACCTCCAGACCATCGACTTGCAGAACCTCGACGCCTCCGAATCGACGAGCATGCGCTCCATGTTCTCGGGCTGCAAATCGCTGACCACAATCGAGCACCTCGATTCGTTCGACACGTCGTCGTCCACCTATTTCGGCTCGATGTTCCGCGATTGCTCGAGCCTGACCTCGCTCGACATATCGCACTTCGATGCTACGCACGTGGGCGTTCTCTGCTTCATGTTCGCGGGGTGCACCAATCTCGAAACGCTGAACATGGCGGGCGAGGGCTGGCGCACCGAGTCGCTCTATCTCATGGTGCACGTGTGGGAGGATTGCTCGTCACTGAAGTCGCTCGACCTGTCGTATCTGGACACCTCGGGCGTGCACAGCATGGCCAAGGATTTCAACGGGTGCTCCTCGCTGGAGTACCTGGACCTCTCCGGCGCCGACACCTCGGGGGTTGGCAGCCTCGACAACATGTTCACCGGCTGCGACAAGCTGGCTACGGTGAAGCTCGGGCCGAAGTTCACGTTCAACGGGGCGGCTGCCTCGCCGCAGTGCCACCTGCCTGACGGCATGTGGAAGTCGACGGCTACCGGCATCGTTTATGCTGCCGTCGATGTGCCGAACAACACGGCAGACACGTACACGCGCGACACAGGTGGAGGCGGTGAGCCAGCCTACAAGCAAGGCTGGAAAAAGGAAGACGGCTACTGGTACTACTACAATTCGGATGGCACCCTGGCTACCAACGTTTGGAAGAAGGACTCCAAGGGTTGGTGCTGGCTTGGCACTGACGGGCGCATGGTGACGAACCAATGGGTAGAGGACAGCAAGGGCTACTGCTGGGTCGACTCCAGCGGGTATTGGGTCACCTCGACCAAGTGGCTCAAGATCGACGGGGACTGGTACCACATCACCAAGGGATACCGCGACGACAACAAGTGGATGAAGGACTCCAAGGGCTGGTGCTACCTCGGGCCCGACGGCAAGATGGTCACCAACGGATGGGCCAAGGACTCCAAGGGCTGGTGCTGGATGGGCGCCGACGGCTACTGGGTCGCCAACAAGTGGGTCAAGGACGGCGACAGCTGGTACTACATCAAGAGCAACCACTACATGGCGAAGAGCGAGTGGGTGA
>JAILQZ010000001.1 GCA_024698685.1 bacterium | reverse complement strand
CCGATCTTGAGGCCCTTCGTCTTGACCTCGGGGCCCATGTCGACGATGATGCCCGAGATCTCGTGGCCCATGCCATAGGGGACTTCGCGGTTGAAGCAGTTCATCGCGACGTGCGGATCGGATGCGCAGATAGCGCAGTATGCGATCTTGATCTTGACCTCGGTGGGGCCGCAGACCTGTGGCTCATCGACATCGAGGATCTCGATGATGCACTTCTTGTCCGGGTCGGTTTCGCGCAGATCGCCTGGACGTGTTACAGCTAGACTCTTCATCTCTCAACTTCCTTGGAATGCTTGGTAGATTGCCTTTTCTTGCTGTGGACGATTAGATCATGATGGCCTTGAAGCCGCCATCGACGACCATGATCTCGCCGGAGATGTAGTCCGATGCCGGGCTCGAGAGGAAGACCACCGCGCCCATGAGGTCGAACGGATCGCCCCAGACGCCGTCGTTGCACAGCGGGATGCGGTCGCTGACCTTGTTGAAGAGCGAGGGGTTGGCCTCGCGGATCGTGTCGTTCATCGCGGTGGCGAAGAAGCCGGGGGCGATGGCGTTGCAGGTGATGTTGTACTTGCCGAGCTCGGCCGCGTAGGAGCGCGTGAGGCCGACGATTCCATGCTTGGCGACGGTGTAGGCCGTTGCGTTGAGGTCGGCGGAGAACGAAAGCGCCGATGCGATGTTGATGATCTTACCGCCACCCTGCTCGGCCATCACGCCAGCCACGATGTGGCTGAGGTATTGGACTGCCTCGAGCTGCAGGTCGACGACTTTCTTCCACTGGTCATCGGGGAAGTCGATCAGCGGAGCCGCGAAGTTGCGCCCTGCGTTGTTGACGAGGATGTCGATGCGTCCGAATTGCGCGAGGCACTCGTCGACGCACTGCTGGCGATAGATCGGGTCGGTGAGGTCGCCTTGGCAGAAGCCGATCCTGCGGCCGTTGGCCTCGACGGCGGCCTTGACCTCGGAGATGTCATCGGTGAAGTGGGGGATGAAGATGTCCGCGCCCGCTTTGGAAAGCGCGATTGCGTAGTACATTCCAAGGCCTTGGTTGGCACCGGTGATCATCGCCACCTTGTCCTTGGTTGCGAACATGTCCATCGAGAACGACATAGGGTTTCTGTTCATTGCCTCATCTCCGTTTCTGCGCTGGCGACGGTCGATTTGCGCAGTTGGCATGACTGCAAAGTCGGCCAGTTTCGCCTCATTTGTCTCGAACCCTTTAAGTTTACCCCATAGATTTGTCCGAAACGACGAGGTTGGTAGAGGATTGTCCAGCGTTCGCGTTTTGAGGCAAGCGACGCGTCGCCGGCGCGTATTGCGAGCTAGAATGGTGATATGGTCTCAGAGGTGACACATAGGGTTATGCAAGCGAACAAGCGCAAGGACACCAAGCCCGAGCTGCTTGTTCGGGCGCGCTTGCGTGCAGCTGGGCTGACCGGGTATCGCCTGCAATGGAAGGTGCCCGGGCGTCCCGATGTGGCGTGGCCGGGCAAGAAGGTCGCACTCTTCGTCAACGGGTGCTTCTGGCATCGCTGTCCTCACTGCAACCTCTCGCTGCCGAAGAGCAACGTCGAGTACTGGCAGGTCAAGTTCGACCGCAACGTCGAGCGCGATGCGGCCAACCTCGAGGCGCTCGAGGCCGATGGCTGGAAGGTGCATGTTCTTTGGGAATGCCAGCTAAAGAAGAAGGTCGTCGACGAGACCTTCGCGGAACTCCTGCCGATTCTGGCCGCTGAGCTTGGGAAAGAGCTGAGGGAAGGGTAGGGCTGCGGTTCCGCACCTACTGTAATTCCGCTACAGATAGCCTTGTATCAGGTTCTTCGTGATGCCGAAGAATTCTCGCAGCACGTTGTTCGGCAGATAGATCGGTCGCGATTTGGCGGCGATTCCGCAGACGTCCGTCAGCCCCAGCTTCTTGGCGATCCTCACCCCGCGGAAGACGTGGAAGTTGTTCGTCACGATGCCCACCGAGCTGTCTGGCGAGTCCATCAGCTCCATGCTGAATTCGATGTTCTCTCGCGTGGTGCTCGCCTTGTCCTCCACGATGATCCTGCTGGGGTCGATGCCGCGTTTCACCAGGTAGCTGTACATGACCGAGCCTTCGGTGTAGGGCTCGTTCGGGCCTTGTCCGCCAGATACTATGCAGATGGTCTCCGGGTTTTCCCTGAGGTACCTGGCCGCCTCGTCAAGCCTGTATTGCAGCACGACGCTCGGTCCGCTCTCCTTGACCTGCGCTCCGAGGACGATGATGTAGTCGAGCCCCTGCTTGCCCGCCTCGCCGAACTTGCTCGCGATGAAGCCGCCCTCCACCGTGAAGGTGCCCGCGATGATGATGACGAATGCGAGCAAGGTGATCTTGATCGCTCGCGACAGGTGCTTGAAGAAGTCGAAGTGAACGCCCGCGGCAACAAGGAAGAAGATTCCGGCGATGATGAACCACACGGCGTAGAAGCCCGTTCCCGAGCCAACGCTGAGGATGAAGAAGCCGTATACTCCGCAGATTATTCCGATGAGTGCGAGCAGGATGGTGAGCAATGTGCCTCCTAGCGGGGATTGGGCGCGATGGCGCGGCTATGCCTGCTTGACCCCGTAGAGCTCGTAGTATGCATTGATCGCAGCGAGCTGCTCATCGCCGATCACAGGCTGGCCGCTGGCATCGGTGCAGCTGCGCAGATGCTCGACTACCTCGCTCATCGA
>JAILQZ010000019.1 GCA_024698685.1 bacterium | reverse complement strand
CCGCCGATCTTCTTCCAGCCCTTCACGAGCCTGCTGTCGTTGTTGGGATCGGCGTAGTACCAGTCGTTCCAAGATTCAGTAGAGCCGTCGCTGTACTCATACTTTTGGGGCTCCTTGATCCAGCCGCTCTGCAGCGCGCCGTTCTTGGCGAAGTAGTAGTCGTGGTCCTTGACTGTATTGATTCCATCGCTGTACATCACGCCGTAGTCATAGAGGCCATGGTACTTGTCTTCCTCGAAGTAGTACCACTTGCCGCCGATCTTCTTCCAGCCCGTCACGAGCCTGCTGCCGTTGTCGGGGTCCGCATAGTACCAGATCGTGCTGCCTTCGCTGTCCGTGTCTTTGATCCAGCCGCTCTGCAGCACGCCGTTCTTGGCGAAATAATACTCGTGGCCCTTGATGGTCTCGATATCGCCGTAGTGCATCACGCCAATCGGATACCAGTTCTCGTTATAGGAGGCGCCCGGGTCGTTGGGCTCGAAGTAGTACCACTTGCCGCTGATCTTCTTCCAGCCCAGCGCCAGCTGATCGTCGTTGTTGGGATCGGCGTAGTACCAGACCTTGTCGCCGTAGTCATCGATTATGCTGAACCAGCCGTCCTTCAGCTTGCCCCAGGCGCCACTGTCCGATGTTCCGAAGTAATACCACTTGTTGTTGACCTTGGCCGTGCCGTGATCGTACATCATGCCGACGCTATAGCTCTTCTTGTTGTCTTGCGAGATAGCTGTCTTCGGGGCAAAGTAGTACCAGTATCCTCCGATCTTCTGCCAGCCGAGCTTCAGCATGCCGTAGTTTTTGGGGTCGCCATACCAATAGGCCTCTTCTTCGTTCCAGTAGGACTTAAACCATCCCGTCATGGCAAAGCCATACTCGTCGAAGAAGTAGTAGCCCTTGTCCTCTGGCACGTAGTAGATGCCGTCATAGGCCAAGACGTCTCCGTCCTTGTAGTAGTGCGTATGGTCGGAGTTCCACTCCGCATAGGCATCCTGCGCGCTGCCAGCCGCTACGAATACGCATAGCGCGAAGGCGAAAACTGCAGCTATGGCCAAGGCTTTGGCGGCTGCCCGGCTCGCGATTCCTCTCATCTCCTTGCCCTCCAATCCGTGGGTAATGAACACATGGGGAACATATTGCTCTATCTGAGCACTTTTTACCCTTTACCTGCCACTTCTGTCAACTAAAGCGAGGGTTCGGTAATGCGATTGCCGAACCCTCGTTCCTAAGCCGCAGAAACTGCGGATTAAGCTTTGCTACTGGATCCAGATGCCTTCGGAGTTGAAGTAGTAGACCTCCCCGTCGATGGTGTGGTATCCCGTCACCCGATGGCCACTCGCATCGACGTAGTACCAGTTTCCGCCAAATCTGACCCACTCGGACGCAGCCATCTTTCCGTTGGACTTCAGATAGCAGGCGCCTCTGGAGTCAACGGCCCACGTGTCGTGATCCATGAAGCCGGTCTCGCCGAAATGGTACCAGTAGCCCGAGATCTTCTTCCAGCCTACAGTCGCGATGCCGGAGCTGTTGGCATACGCCCAGAACGGCACTACCTGGGACTCGCTGCCATCCTCGTAGAAGTACTCCTCGGACAGGTTGACCCAGCCTTCCTTGTTGGGAAGCTTGCCGCTCTTGTCGAAGACGTACAGCTTGCCGTTGATGGTCCAGGTGCCGTTGTCGTTCATCTCGTCACCATATTTGCTGTCGAAGCAGTACCAGTACCCTCCGATCTTCTTCCAGCCCGTCGCGAGCCTGCAGTCGTTGTTGGGGTCGGCGTAGTACCAGTCGGTGTAGACCTGATAGCTGCCGTCGTCCCACGTCGCGGATCTGTAGGAATCCTTGATCCATCCGCTCTGCAGCGCGCCGTTCTTGGCAAAGCTGTACTTGTGGCCGTTGATGGTCTCGATCCTTCCCCAATGCATCACGCCGTACTCGTACCATCTGCCATCCATGTACGTGCTGTCCTCGTTGGGCTCGAAGTAGTACCAATACCCGCCGATCTTCTTCCAGCCCTTTGCCAGCTGGCCGTCGTTGTTGGGATCGCCGTAGTACCAAACGGTTTCGTCGCTGCCGTTCTTCTCCTTGATCCACTTGTACTGCATCTTGCCCCATTTCCTGGGGTCATCGGGCTTCGCAAGGTAGTACCACTTGCCCTTGATCTTGGATACGCCGTGTTCGTACATGACGCCAAGCTCGTAGTAATATGTGTAATCCTCCGAATTTCCCTCCTTGGGCGCGAAGTAGTACCAATACCCGCCGATCTTCTGCCAACCGAACTTCAGCTTGCCCGTTGTGGGGTCGGCGTAGCGATAGGCATCGTCACCCTCCCAGTCGAACCAGCACCAGCCCTTTCCCACGATTCCGAAGTCGTCGAAGTAGTAGTAGGCCTTGTCCTCTGGCACGTAGAAGACGCCGCAGACCATGGTTTCGCCGTCCCAATAGTGCTCATGGGCGCTGTCCCAGCCTGCGTAGGCCTTCTGACTGCCAACCGCTATGCAGGCGCATAGCGCGAATGCGAAGATTGCAGCCAGAGCCAAGGCCTTGGCTGCTGCCCGCGTTGCGATCCCTCTCATCCTGCTGCCCTCCTGTTCCTTGCTTGCTGTGCGTCAAGTTACGAGATCCAGTGTCCCTTCGAATCGAACGTGTAGGCCTTGTCGCCTATGTAAATCGTGCCAGTGGCCATGTAGCCATCGGGCTTCAGGTAGTACCAATAGCTTCCGGATTTGACCCATTTCGCCTTGGTGATCTTGCCGTTTGAGCCCATGTACATCCAGCCTTTGGAGTCCTTGGTCCACTCGTTGGCGGCCATGTAGTGGTTGGACTTGATGAAGTACCACTCCTCTCCGTCCTTGACCCATTTGTTCGCCACCCAGTAGCCGTCGGAGCCCATCCAGCACCAGCCCTTGGAGTCCTTGGCCCAGCCGTTGGCGACCATCTTGCCGTCGGCTCCGAGGTAGCACCAGCCCTTGGAGTCCTTCATCCACTTGCTCTGGTCGCGATAGCCCTTGGTGATGTGGTACCAGATGCCATCGAGCTTGATCCACTTCGTGGCCACGACCATGTAGCCGTTGGCGCCCACGTAGCACCATCCCTTGGAATCCTTGGCGAAGCCACTGGCGACCATCTTGCCGTCGGCTCCGAGGTAGCACCAGCCCTTGGAGTCCTTGATCCACTTGCTGGCGGCTACGGTGCCATCGCTGTAGAAGTAGTACCAGTAGCCATCGATCTTCTGCCAGCCGGTTGCTGGCTGCACGGCTACGACGTCTTCGAGGTTTCTGACGGTTGATCCGCCGATCATCAGGGGTGTATCCGTCTCGATTCCGTTGATGTAGAAGTCCGACCAGTGCGTGCTGTGTTGCTCGTCGTATTCATACGGGCTGACATTTCTGAATTTGACCTGGATGGTATATGTGTGTCCGGCGATGAAGTGCTCATCGCCCGAGAGATAGACCTTGTCGGTATCGTCCCAAACCTTAACGAGGCTCACTGTGTATTTGCTACTGTCTCCAGGAGTGAAAACGAGATCGTTGGGGCAGAGATTGGGCGTGAGCACAGCCGGGGCCATCGTAGCCGTAGAATGGCGAATGTACTTTCCTGCTGCGACAACGCTTCCGTATCCCATCGGCTTGCCGCAGACGGAGCAGTACTTGTCTCCAGTGTATCCATCCACATCGAAGGTTGCTGCCCGATAGTTCTCAAGGGCGTTCTCGTCATGAGCGCCTTCGCTGCCCCTTCCGCCACAACCCTTGGCGCACTCATGCCAATGGGTGTTAGGGCCAACGTACCATTCCGTCTTCCATTCGTGGATATGCTCGACCACCTCGAAATGGATCTGCAGCTTCGTGGGGTTGAAACCTCCCCAAGGCTCCCCTTCCGGAGCCTGCGGATACAGCGTTGCCACATGGCTATAGTCGCCAATCGGAGCATTGTTGTATGGGATAAAGGTGAGGGTTCTGGACTCCCCGGGCTGGATTGAGCTGGTATCGGGACCGACGATCTCGTACATGCCTTCAAGACCAGCCCATCCAAGGTCGAACGTCTTCGTACCTGTGTTCGTGATCGTGATCGCCTGCTTGAGGTCCTCGCCGTTGAAGGCGCCCACCTCCACGGTTCCAAGGTCTAACGACTTCGAAGTGATCTCATACGCATAGAAGTACCTGATCTCAGGGAAGGCATTTGCCTGCGCCCAAGTGTCCATCGCGCTGCCTTCCCAGGTTTCGATGGTGATGTTGTAGTGCATGTGGTAGTTGCCCTCGTCATCCGTTTCGTACCCGAAGGCATAGTTGCCGATGCTCAGAGGCTGCCCCTTTGGCACTAAGCAGCGCATGGTGTTCAGCCAATGGTTGCAGTCAAGGAATGCCTCGTGGCCGATGATTTCAACGCTTGCAGGGATTTCAATCGTGTCAGAAAGCCACGAGCCATTGAACGCTCTGTCGCCAATCACCTTTAGGCCCTCGGGAAGATCAATCGACGAGATGTGCGTCCCCCAGAAGGCTTCCGGATAGAACTCCTTGATCGTGTCGGGAAGGATGACCTCTGTGAGATTCTCTGGCGCGTGTTCATCGTAGAAGCTGAGTCCGCCGGTTCCGATTGCGGTTACGCAATAGGTCTTGCCATTGTAAGTTACCTCTGACGGAACCGTGATGCTGGGTGCGTCACCGTAATACGCTGACACATATACGCCGCCATCATACCCATCCGGCGCCCAGAGATTTGACTCGATATCCTGCCCGTACTCGAGGCCATCAGGCGTGCTGAACCACACGTAGTCATCCGCATGCGCTGGCCGAGCACCCAAAAACAATGCGAACATGAAAACGGCAGCCAAAGCCAGGATTCTGGCGGCTGCCTTGCTTGCGATCCCTCTCATCTCGTCGCCCTCCAATCCGTGGGTAATGAACATATGGGGAACATCGTTGTTTTTATGAGAACTGTTTACCCTTTCGGAGCCGCTTCTGTCAACTAAAGCGAGGGTCGAGTAATGCGATTGTTGGCCCTTTGCCCCCAGGGCAGCTTGGGACAACAAAAAGCAGGCGCCGTATGACGCCTGCGACTGATCCTTTGGTGGCAGCAAGGGGACCTGCGGTTCGCCCAATAAAAGAAAAACGCCCCGAGTCGGGACGTTTGGTTTCTATGGTGGAGGTAAGGGGGCTCGAACCCCTGACCTCAGGCTTGCAAAGCCCGCGCTCTCCCAGCTGAGCTATACCCCCGAGTTTCAAGGTGGTGGGCCCTATTGGATTCGAACCAATGACCTCCCGGTTATCAGCCGGACGCTCTAACCAACTGAGCTAAGGGCCCTTGAAAGCAGCTTAAATAATTTATAACAGCGCAAAACTTCGGTCAAGAAAAAATCGTGTCTTCGGCAAATCGGGCGGCAAGGGGCAGTTGAGCGGCGGATATGCCCGTGATATGGTTCGCTTTTGCGCGTTTCGCGCACTCGGCCGCTCCGTTGAAGCAGCTGCAAGGTGGCCGTTTCTCCGCGCCTCGATCGCACGGTCGCGCTATAATCGCTTAAAAAGGAGGCAGCTATGATACCTGTGGTAGTTGAAACGTTGGTGGTTGGCGGACCGAACGAGTCGAAGATAATCCTTCGCCCGATCGTCGACACTGGCCCCAATCCGCGCGTCCTATCGGTCTACATCGACATGGGCGAGGCGCTCGCGCTCAGCATGGCAGCGCAGACTAAGTCGCCAAAGCAAATCTACGAAGAGGATCTCTCGCTGAGGATCATGGAGCAGCTTGGGGCCGATTTCTCGCGTTCGGTGATATACGGCATCGAGAAGGACCGCTATCTCGCGCGCGTGGTGTTGCGCCGCGGAACCGAGGAGATCAAGGTAGAGGCCAAGGCGAGCGACGCGATAACGATGTCCATCAAGGCGAAGGCGCCGATATACGTTTCGCCAGAGGTCATGGCCGCAGCTGGCGCTCCGCTCTCTGCGGACAAGAAAGCGAATGAGGAGCGCGAGGCGCTCGACTTCCACAACTTCGTCGAGGGGCTGAACCCGGACGACTTCGTCAGCGAGGCCGAACTCGATGACCTCCGCAACGCCGACAACCTAGACGACCTTCTGGGAGGCGGCCAGTAGGACTGCCATGGCAGCACTCCCCTGCCCTATATATAGAGAACGCGCCCGCGAAGCGATTCGCAGGCGCGTTTGCTTTTGCTGAGCTTTGGGGCCGAGCGCTACTCGACGGTCTCGCCGTCGTCGTCGGCGTCGGCACCCTCGACATCCATGCCCTCGTCGGCGAGCGAAAGCTGCCCGTCATCGACGGCTGGCTTTGGCGCGCGCTTCTTCTCATGCGAGACGATGCGCGCCATCGCAGAAACCCTGTCGCCTTCCTCGATGTTCATGATCTTGACGCCCTGCGTCGACCTGCCGAGCCTGGAGATGTCCATTGCCTTGACCCTGATCACGACACCGGCCTCGGAGATGATCATCATCTCCTCCGCTTGGTTGATGACCTTCATCGCAGCCAGATCGCCCTTCTTGTCGGTCATCGTGATCGTGTTGACGCCTTGGCCACCGCGATGCTGCTCGGGATACTCGCTCATTGCGGTGCGCTTGCCAAAGCCCTTCTCGGTGATGACCACAAGCTCGCTGCCTGCAGGCGCAATCTCCATGCCGAGCACCTGTGCGCCCTCGGGCACCGTCATTCCCTTGACGCCGGTGGTGCCACGACCCATCGGGCGAGCCTCCGACTCGTCCCACTTGATGGCCTTGCCGTTGGACGAGACCATGACGACCTTCTGGCCCTCCTTTACCCTCTTGACGGCGATGAGCTTGTCGTCTTCCTTGAGGTTGATCGCGATCAGGCCGTCGCGGCGCGAGCGCGCGTAGTTGTCCATCGAGGTCTTCTTCACGATGCCGCGCTTGGTTGCGAAGAGCAGGAACTCATCGCTCGGAAACTCCTTGGTGGAGATGACCGCAGCGATCTTTTCGCCCTTGTCGAGCTGGAGGAGGTTGACGATCGCGTGGCCGCGCGCGTGACGCGAGCCCACCGGCAGCTCATGGACCTTGAGCCTATAGACCTTGCCGAACGATGAGAAGAAGAGGACGTAGGCGTGCGTCGATGCGATGAACAGGCTCTCGACGAAGTCGCTCTCCTTGAGGTTGACTCCTTGGAGGCCCTTGCCGCCGCGCTTCTGCTGCCTGTATGTGGCAACGGGCAGGCGCTTGACGTAGCCGGACTTGGTGAGCGTGACGACCATGTCCTCCTCGGCGATGAGATCCTCGACCTCGAGGGCCGCAGCCTCCGCACTGGAGATCTCGGTCTGGCGCTTCTTCCCGAACTTCGCCTTGATCTCAGCCATCTCGTCCTTGATGATCTGCTTCACGAGGCCCTCATCGGAAAGAACGCGCTTGTAGTAGGCGATCTGCTCGTGGACTTCCTTGAGATTCTGCTCGAGCTTCTCGCGCTCGAGGCCGGTGAGCCTCTTGAGGCGCATCTCGAGGATGTCCTTCGCTTGGATCTCGGAGAGGCCGAAGCGCTCCATGAGCTTGCTCTTGGCCTCATCATCGTCTTGCGAGCCGCGAATGATCGCGATGACCTCGTCGATGTTGTCGAGCGCGATGACGCGGCCCTCGAGGATGTGCGCGAGCTCTTGGGCCTTTTGCAGGTCGTAGCGCGTGCGGCGAGTGATGACTTCGATCTGGAAGTTGCAGTAATGCTTGAGGATGTCCTTGAGCGAGAGGCACTTGGGCTCGCCGTTGACCAGCGCGATCATGTTCGCACCAAAGGAGATTTGCAGCTGGGTATGCTTGTAGAGCTTGTTGATGACGACATCGGGGATGGCGTCCTTCTTGAGCTCGATGACGATGCGCATTCCGTTGCGGTCGGACTCGTCGCGCAGGTCGGAGATCTCGGTTATCTTCTTGTCGCGCACGAGCTCGGCGATTCGCGAGATCGTCTTCGCCTTGTTCACCATGTAGGGGATCTCGGTGATGACGATGCGCTCGCGGCCGGTGGAGGTGCGCTCCTGGATCGCACGCGAACGGACGGTGATCGAGCCGCGGCCCGTAGCGTAGGCCTCCTTGATGCCCTCGCTGCCCATGATGATTCCCTTGGTTGGGAAGTCCGGGCCGGGAATGACGGTCATCAGCTCGTCGACCGTGACATCGGAATTGTCGAGATACATCGTGACGGCATCGATCGCCTCACCGAGGTTGTGGGGGGGAATCTTCGTCGCCATGCCCACGGCGATGCCCTCCGAGCCGTTGACCAGCAGGTTCGGGAACCTGGAGGGCAGGACGGTGGGCTCGGGCAGCGACTCATCGTAATTGGGCTGGAAGTCGACCGTGTCCTTGTCTAGGTCGCGCAGCATCTCCATCGCGGCGCGCTGCAGACGCGCCTCTGTGTAGCGCATGGCCGCTGCGCCGTCGCCATCGACGGAACCGAAGTTTCCGTGGCCATCGACAAGCGGAACCTTCATCGAGAAGTCCTGCGCGAGGCGAACCATCGCGTCATAGACCGCAGAGTCGCCGTGCGGATGGTACTTGCCGATGACTTCACCGACAGTCCATGCAGACTTCTTGTGCGGCTTGTCCGGACGGATGCCCGACTCGTACATCGCGTAGAGAATGCGACGATGAACCGGCTTGAGTCCGTCGCGGACGTCCGGCAGGGCGCGCGCGACGATGACGCTCATCGCGTAGTCGAGGAACGACGTGCGCATCTCGTCGCAAAGATCGCTCGTGAGAAGAGTGCTCCCGCTCAGATCCATCTCTTGTGTGTTGTCAGCCACTATCTATCTCCTATTCGCTGAATTCCACGCGTTCGCCTTGCTAGGACGCAATTAGATGTCGAGGTTCTTGACGTGCCTCGCGTACTTCTGGATGAACTCCTTGCGCGGCTCGACTTGGTCGCCCATGAGGTCGCTGACCGCCTTCGATGCCGCGGAGGCGTCGTCGATGGTCACCTGGATGAGCGTGCGGTTCTCCGGCGACATCGTAGTGTCCCAAAGCTGCTCCGGATCCATCTCGCCGAGGCCCTTGTAGCGCTGGATCGTGTACTTGGTCTTCTCGTCGATCTGTGCGGTTGCCTTCGCAAGAGCCTCGTCGCTGTAGTAGTAGGTGTGCTTGCGGCCGATCGCAAGCCTGTACAGCGGAGGCTGCGCGATGTAGATGTAACCCGCGGTGATGAGGTCGCGCATGTGGTTGTAGAAGAAGGTGAGCAGCAGACAGCGGATGTGCGCGCCGTCGACGTCTGCATCGGTCATGATGATGATCTTGTGGTAGCGCGCCTTCTCGATGTCGAACTCCTCGTCGCCGATGCCCGTTCCGATCGCGGTGATCAGCGAGTTGATCGTCTCTGAGGAGAGGGCGCGATGCAGGCCTGCTTTCTCGACGTTGAGGATCTTGCCGCGCAGCGGGAGGATCGCCTGGAACGACCTCTCGCGGGCCTGCTTGGCCGAACCGCCAGCGGAGTCGCCCTCTACGATGTAGAGCTCGGTAAGCGCAGCGTCCTTGACGGAGCAGTCGGCGAGCTTGCCCGGCAGCGTCGAAGCCTCAAGCAGGCTCTTGCGCCTCGTGAGGTCGCGCGCCTTGCGCGCTGCCTGGCGGGCCTTCGAGGCCGACAGCGCCTTCTTGACGATCTCTTTCGCCGGGTTGGGATGCTCCTCGAGGTACTCCGCGAGGCCCTTGGTCACCGCGGATTGCACGAAGGTGCGCATCTCTGTGTTGCCGAGCTTGGTCTTGGTCTGACCCTCGAACTGCGGGTTGGAGAGTTTGCAGGAGATCACGCAGGTCAAACCCTCGCGCACGTCGTCGCCAACGAGGTTGTCATCCTTCTCCTTGAGCATGTTCTGGCTCTTGGCGTACTCGTTGATGATGCGCGTGAGCGCGTTCTTGAAGCCTTCGAGGTGAGTGCCGCCCTCGGTGGTGTGGATGTTGTTGGCAAAGGCCATGGTCACGCCGCTGAACGAGGTGTTCCATTGCATCGCGACCTCGACTTCGCCCTCCTCGCCCACTCGCTCGAAGTAGATCGGGCGGCTGAGACCGGGCAGCACTTCCTTGCCCTCGTTGAGGTACTTGACGTAGTCGACGATGCCGCCGGAGTATTGGAACTCGCGAACGTCGGGCTCCTCCTCGGAGTCGCGCAGATCCTTGAAGATGATTTTGAGACCCTTGTTGAGGAAGGCCATCTCGCGCAGCCTGGTAGCAAGGATCTCCGCATCGAAGACGGTTGTCTCGGTGAAGATCTCCGGGTCGGGCCAGAAGCGGATGGTGGTGCCGGTCTTCTGCGACTTGCCGATCTGCTCGATCTTCTTTACCTTCTTGCCCTTGGCGAATTCCATCGTGAAGATACCGCCATCGCGATAGACGGTGGCCTCGACCTTCTCGGAGAGCGCGTTTACAACGGAGATGCCAACGCCGTGCAGTCCACCGGAGACCTTGTAGCCGCCATCGCCGAACTTGCCGCCAGCGTGGAGGATGGTGAAGACGACCTCGAGCGTCGATTGCTTGGTCTTGGCGTTCTTGCCCACCGGAATGCCGCGGCCGTTGTCGATGACCTCAACCGAGTTGTCCGGGTAGATGGTCACCTCGATTTTGGTGCAGAAGCCCGCGAGGGCCTCATCGACCGAGTTGTCGACAACCTCGTAGACGAGATGATGCAGGCCGCGCGGACCCGTCGAGCCGATGTACATTCCAGGGCGCTGACGCACTGCTTCCAGGCCTTCGAGAATGCGGATGTTCTTCTCGTTGTAAGTTGAGCTGGAGGAGCTTTTCGCCATTGATTCTCCTATTCGCGCATAGCGTGGCTACACCCCCGAAATCACGCGCGAAGAGCCGAGATTTCGGTTTTTGAGGATAGTTGTCCTGAGGGGTAGCACGTCGGATTGCGTTTATCTGCTGCGTTTATTGACATGCAAATATTATAACATGGTTTTCAAACCAGTGAAAATTTCGCTTTTAAAGGGCGCTAATTTCCGCTCTAAGGCTTTTTTGAAAGGTTTACACCCTTTTTCCACTTGAAATCAGCAACAAATGCCTCAAACAGCTTTTCCTTGAGTTTTTCGTCTTTCACCCGATCGACCGATTTCCGTATATATTCAAGCTCGGAATCAGTCAGTTGGATTGGCTTGAGGTCATCTTTGTACCAAGGCTTCTGTTCGGTGTGCTTTTTGAACTCCTTGCGGATTCCGGCCTTCTTGGAAACGATGAAGAAGATGTCATCGATGGGCTCGTCCAAAACGAACTGCAGCGACTGCCTATAGTATTCCTTGCTCATCGAAAGCTGCGCGGCCCAAGCGGCGTCGTCGACGAAGACGACCAGGCTGTGCGCGTTCTTGAGGCTGTCGATGATGTTATCGGTGTGATCCAGCACCGCTTCGGTGGCGACGCTTTCCCAAGCGTTCTTCAGCCGCACTCCCCTCTTGAGCTTGGGCGAAGCGCTCTTTGCAATTGCCTGGTCGATTCCGTCCTTCAGATTCACCATGCTAGCCGATCCTGAAGATCTTCGCTTCCTCCAACACATCCTCGCTGAAGTATTCGAGATCTGTGGTGGTGATGAACGTCTGCGTCTTCCCATAGATCCCGCTCAACAGCGAGTTGCGCCGCTGCGTATCGAGTTCCGACATTACATCATCTAATAGCAGTAATGGCTGATTATTGCAAATCTTCGCTATGGTCTTCATCTCCGCAAGCTTCCATATGAGCGATATCAGCCTCTGCTGACCCTGCGAAGCGAATCGCCGTGCATCGTGACCGAGGATCTCGACTTCGATGTCATCGAGATGCGGGCCGCAAAGGCACCGCTTGCTCGCAATCTCCGCTTGCAACAATCGCTCGAGCTTGCCTCTCAACGCCAACTCAAACTCATCTAGGTCATAGCCAACCTCCTTGATCTTGGCATCTTCCATCCAAGAAGGAATATAGGCTATGTCTATTAACAGATCGGGTGCGATTTCCAAACAGACTTCAAGCAGATTCTGCCTGAAAGCCAAAAAAAGATTAACCCGGTGCTTGATGAAAGCCAAACCGTAGGCGGCGATGCTCTCATTCCAAGGCTCGATCATCGCTGGATTGCAGAAATCGGCTTGCAAAAGCGCGGCCTTCTCCTTTATCGCTTTGAGATAGTCCGATCGCAACCCATAGTATGTGCCGGAGATCTGTGCCCCCATTTGGTCGATTGCATCGCGGCGAATCGACGCCGGGCCCTTCGCGAGGTTGAGATCGTCGGGGTTGAATAAGACCGTGGTCGCGTTGCCACGCAGATCCGCGGGGCGCTTCCCTTTGCCATTTTGAAAGTAGCGGCGGCGGTTGTCTGCGATTTCCAAACGCAGCTCGATGCTGCGGGTTTCCTCGACGAGCCCCGCCATCACGCTGGCTCTCTCCTCGCCCCAGAGCACGAGCTCATTCCACTTTGGATTCCTAAATGAATCCAAAGATGTCATGAGCTGAAGGCCTTCGAGAAGGTTGGTCTTCCCCACCCCGTTGGGCCCTACGAATATATTGAGTTTCTCAAAACGACCACTTTCGAAATCCTTATAATTTCGAAAGTTCCGCAGTTCGATATGGTCGACTGTAAGACCCATGAAGCGCTAGGCGAGTTTGACCGGCATCGAGAGGTAGAAGAAGTTGTCGCCGCCATCTGCCTTGAAGACGCCAGGACGCAGCGGCTTGCTCGCCTCGAATATCACGTTCTCGGTATCCATCGCGCTAAGACCATCCATCACATATTGGAAGTTGAATCCAATTTCGATATCTTCGCCCTCGATGTTGGCCTCGAGCGTCTCTACCGCTCCGCCGAAATCCGCGGCCTTGGAGGATATGGTCAGCTTTTGCTCCTCGACGCTGAACAGCAGGCTCACTTGCTTGTATTCCTGCACCACCAGCGATGCCCTTTTAATGGCATCGCTTAGCTCTTTGTTGTTGATGATGGCGGTAATGGACTTTTCGGATGGAATGATCTGCTTGTAATTGGGGTAGTTGCCCTCAAGTCTTCTGGTGATGAAGGTGGAGGAGCCGAACGAGAAAACGATCTGATTGTCCGAATATCCGATTGTGAGGGTCTCGCCTGCAGGGATGAGCCTACAGACCTCGTCAAATGTCGAACCTGGGATGAGCAGCGAGAAATCCTCGATCGACTCGTCGACCCGTGCCTCTGCAACCGCAAGGCGGTAGGAGTCTGTAGCAACCATTTTGAGGGAACCGCTCTCGATGGTCATGTTGATACCAGTGAGGACGAGATGGGATTCGTCGCGCGCCACTGCCTTCGAAACCTTTTTAACCATCGTGGAGAGGGTGTTGCTATCCAGTGAAACCCGGCTGTTGATTGCAACCGCAGGAAAAGCCGGAAAATCTTGAGCTTCCATCGTTCCAAGCGAGAACTTTGAATTCATGCATACGATGTTGAAGAGAGAACCTTGCGTATAGCACTCGATGGCTGCATCGGGGAGGCTCTTAACGATGTCGAGGAAGTGCTTTCCAGGAACTACTGTCTCTCCTTCCTCCTGGACCAGCGCCTCGGTTTGGTGGGTTACGCTGATTTCGAGATCGGTTGCTCTCAAAACGACGCTTCCGTTAAGCACCTGGACGTAGATTCCGGAGAGGATGGTAAGGGTGGATCTTCCAGACCTTCCCTTTGAGACTATGGTTAGAGCATTGACCAGATCGTTCTTTGAAATGCTGAATCTCATTTTTTTCCCCTAATGGCCGAATCGTGATGCTGTTCTTTTTTACCCTAATAATGAATTATTAGTAGTTGTTATTATTATAGGTGTTGTCGATAGTGTTGATAACTCCTATTTTCGCCGATAATCACGGGTGTTTCCTATGTTGATAGCTGTTTGTAAAAATCATCGTTTTCTCACATATTTTTGCCTTTAGCGCGGGTTTCGAAGTTTTTCATAGCCTGAGAACAGCTTTTTCATAAGCTTTTTTGCAATTCTGCGGTTCCTTTGAAAGCAAACGGGATTTCGCATTTAAACGAAATCCCGGGCATTGCAGTTAGATGTTGCAAAGTGCTACCTTTCTTCGACAGAGGAAACGATCATATCGCTGATTCGTTCGATCTCGTCGTTG
>JAILQZ010000058.1 GCA_024698685.1 bacterium | reverse complement strand
TTCCGTGAAGACTACGCCGTGGTAGGAGGGATTGGGCTCCGAGAGACCGGGGAACTTGCCGCTTGCAGCCCAGTCGAAATTACCGCCGTCGACGATGACTCCACCCATTACGGTGCCATGTCCTCCGATGAACTTGGTGGCCGAGTGCACGACGATATCCGCCCCATGCTCGATAGGGCGCAGCAGGAAAGGAGTGGCGAAGGTGTTGTCTACGATGAGCGGAATTCCATGCCTGTGCGCGATATCCGCTATTGCCTCGATGTCGATGACATCGGAATTAGGGTTGCCAAGCGTCTCTGCGTAAAGCAGCTTGGTGTTCTCTTGGATGGCCGCCTCGAAGTTAGTCGGATCCGAGGGATCAACGAATGTGGTGGCGATGCCCTGATCTCGCAGGGTGTTGCTGAAGAGGTTATAGGTTCCACCATAGAGATTGGTGGAGGAGACTACGTGGTCTCCAGCCAGTGCTATGTTCTGGATCGCGTATGTGATAGCTGCTGACCCAGAAGCACAGGCGAGCGCTGCAGCCCCGCTCTCCAGCGCAGCGATGCGCTTTTCGAAGACATCGGAGGTCGGGTTCATCAACCTTGTATAGATGTTGCCAGGTTCGGTCAAGGCGAAGCGTCCGGCCGCTTGGGCCGAATCCTTGAAGACGTAGGATGTCGTGGCGTAGATTGGCACGGCTCTGGCATCGGTTGCCGGATCCGGGCTCTCCTGTCCGACATGCAACTGCAGCGTCTCGAATTTGTACTGGGACATGAGAATCATTCCTTTCTGAAGCCCTCTTTGCTTTCCCCGAAGAAATACCTACCAATTTAGTAGGTATTTAGAGTTTAGCACTTTTTACCTACCGGACAAGAGGGTAGATTTATGATTGCAGAAATGCTGGCGAACGGCAAGGGAAGGATTGAGGGGCCGTGCAATGCTCCCACTTTCGAATCAGCGGTGCATTGCCTGGTGCTATAGGACTATGGCACCGATGGTGTTGAGAACGTAGAAGACCAGGATGAGGATCGTAAAGATAGGCGCGATGAACTTGATCATTACGTTGAAGAGCTTCTCGCTGCGGAACTTCGAAGACTCCCTGACCTCGTCCGCGATCTTCTTGGGCTTGATGATCCAGCCGACGAAGATGCATGTCAGCAACGCCACGATCGGCATGAGTATCGTATTCGAGATAAAGTCCATGAAGTCCAGGATCTGCATGCTCTGGTATTCGCCAATTCCGAAAAGCGAATACATCGGATCGAGACCTATCCAGGCGTTGTAACCAAGGTTGCAGACTATCGCAAGCACCATAATCAAGCCGGTACATATGGCAATCGACTTGGCGCGAGAGATTTTAGCTCCATCGCAGAAGATTGAAACGCAAGTTTCGAATAGCGATATCGCGCTCGTTAGCGCAGCGAAGAATACCAAAGCGAAGAAAATGAAACCTACTATGCGCCCAGCTCCTCCAAGGTCGGCGAAAACCGAAGGCAGGATTCCGAACATCAAACCAGGGCCCGCGTTGCCTGCAACTGCATCGGGTGAACCTGTAACCGCAACAGCCGCTGGAATGATCATCAAGCCAGCGAGGATGGCGATGCCTGTATCGAAGATCTCGATGCGACGGACAGACTTCTCGAGATCATCGTCCTTCTTGAAGTAGGATCCGTAGGTGACCATGATACCCATCGCGAGCGAAAGGCTGAAGAACATCTGGCCCATAGCTGCGACCACGAGGTTCACGGATATCTTGGAGAAGTCGGGCACGAGGTAGTACTTCAGGCCGTCGAGCGCCCCTTCGAGAGTCATAGCGTAGATGAAGACGCCTACCGCCATGACGATCAGCATGGGCATTAGGACCTTGTTGACGCGTTCGATTCCATTCTTTACGCCTAGCGATATGACGAGGACGACGATGGCGATGAAGATGCCGAGCCAGAGGAAGGTCTCGCCGCTGGTGCTGGTGACGAAGGATCCGAAGAATCCGTCGGCTGCAAGGGCGGAAGCGGGCATGGTCAGGTAGCTCACCATGTACTTGGTCACCCAACCGCCGATGAGGCAATAATATGGCGTGATGATGATCGGCACGAGTGCGGCCAGAACTCCGATGAATGCGAACTTCTTGCCAAAATGGCTGTATGCCCCGATTACGCTCTTGCGCGTCAGGCGACCGAGAGCAGTCTCTGCGATCATCAGCGCGAATCCGAATGTGATTACGAGGATGATGTAGACGATGAGGAAGGATCCGCCGCCATACCTCGCAGCCAGGTATGGGAACCGCCACATGTTTCCAAGGCCTACAGCTGATGCAGCGGCTGCGAGCACGAATCCCATCTTCCCGCTGAACAGCGCTCTCTCGCCCTTGTTGCCCTTTGCAGTCTTTCCTTCAGCCATTATTCTCTGACAATCCTTGAAGACGAACTCGATTCAGGCTCAATACCCAAATGTGGATTCTAATCATCTGGCCCCAAGCGTTTCAATGCACAATGCTCAAATGAGCAGTAAGAGCGCGTAACAGGCAACCCCGACGATGATGCAAATGGCGAGCGATTTGGTCTTGAGCGCGACGATTACCACGGGTATGGCTGCAGCGAATGGCAGCATCGCTGGCCATAGACCGGCTGCGAATGCCTCGACTGAGACCAGATCGTTGGCGACCAGAGCGGCGAATGCGGCTACCGGTATGTAGTTGAGAGCCTTCACAAGGCCTGCGGGGAGCTCCTTGCCTGCAAAGGCGAATGCTGGCAGCACTCGACAGATATACATGGATACCGCACAGCAGCCGAAGATGATGAGGAAGCTAGACCATGGCATCTGCAGCCTCCTCGACTTCGTTTTCATCATCCTTATAGCGTCTGCCTGCAATCAAACCTGCAGCAACGCCAATCAGAGCCCCTATGAGGATTGCCGGACCTGCGAGCCCGATCATCTTGCATGCGATAACGCCGATTGCAGCGCAAGCTCCTGCGATGAGGTGATCGTGGCGTTTCCTCTGCATCATCAGCAGGCAGAGGAATATCGACGTCATCGCGAAGGAAGCTATAGCGGTGTCGAAGGAGAAGACTCCGCCGATGATGAAGCCAGCCATGTTGGCGATAGCCCAGGAGCTTTGCGAGAATCCGTTGACCAAACCCGCCTGCGAGACCTTCCAATCGCCGCTTTGGAACTTGGCAAGGTTGACGCCGAACGACTCGTCTGTCACTCCTCCAGCCATAGCCACAGCTTTGCCTTTGGAGACATTTTTGCAAAACGGGCTGAGCGCGCTGCAGTACAGCAGCTGACGCGTGTTGATCAAGATGACACTGGTAATCAGAGAGGGGAGAGGCACTCCAGCAAGCCACATGTTGGGAATCATGTATTGGCCTGCTCCGGAATAGAAGAGCACGGACATCGCGACAACCATCCAGAAATCCATCCCGGCCTTCTGGCAGAGCACGCCACAGGGGATACCCAAAACGATGTAT
>JAILQZ010000046.1 GCA_024698685.1 bacterium | reverse complement strand
GGCAGTGCTCGCTTGCAGAGCGTATAGATGGCGCGGCGCAGCAGCGGGGATTCGAGCTCCGCGAGCGAGAGCGCGTCGTAGGTGCCATCTTCGCCAACAGCGGCGGTCAGTGCGGCCTCCACTTGCCGCTGGAGCATCTCGTTCTCGTCGGCGATCGCATCGATCGTGCGCGAGAGCGTCTCATCAAGCGACGGGTTGCGCGTCTTGGCGAGCGGGATAAGCTCGTTGCGGACGAACGCGCGGAAGCCCTCGGAGCCGAAGTTTGTTGCATCCTCGCGCCATAGGCCCAGGCGCGCGCCTTCGGAGAACTCTGCGCCAGCGTTGGCTCCCTCGATGACGATCGGCTCGAAGAATCCAGCGTATACCTGCGCTTCTATGAAATCGCGAAGCTGGCTGCGCGAGGTTTCGAGCAGCGGTCGGACGATGCGTCCGTTGCGGAATGCGATCGAGGCGAATCCTCCAGGACCGGTGCCGACGATCGCGCGCATGAAGAAGGTCTCGATGCGGTCGTCACGGGTGTGGGCGGCGCAGATGCGGCCTTCCTCAGGCTCGGCGCCGGCCTGCTCGCACAGCTCGTCGAGCAGCTCTTCGGCAAGCTCGTAGCGCATGTAGCGCGCGGCGCTCTCGACGTTGCCACCGAACTGCGCGGTGCGTTGCGAAACGTCGATCCTGCGGAGATGGAACGAAAAGCCGCACTGGGCGGCGAGGCGCTCGACGAAGATCGCGTCGTTGGTGGAATCCTCCCCGCGCAGGCCGTGGTCCACGTGGAGCACGTGGCAGCGCGACGGATCCACAATCCCCTCGCGAGCGAGATGCGCGACAAGCAGGCACATCGCGGTGGAGTCGGAACCGCCGCTTACCATCAGCAGCTCGGGCGCGTTCGAGCAGCTCGGGAAGAGATCGTGCTCGGCAACTGCCTGCTCGACCAGCCCGATCAGCCTGTGGACCCTATCGTCCATCTCGCATCCTCCCCTCTTTCACCACAGCACTGCGGTTGTCGTCGCCGCACCGCTTTTCCACTCCGCGCCCGATAGCGCACCGATATCTTCGCCTGCTAACCCAGTCTACCATGCGCCGCGCGGCTGCGGTCGCGTATACTAGCCAAGAAGGCAAGCGCGAAGCGAGGAGAGCCCATGAAGACCAGCGCCGTCATCTCCGTCATCGGCAAGGACAGGACAGGAATCGTTGCGGCCATATCCGCGACGCTGCTCGAATGCGGAGCGAACATCGACGACATCAGGCAGACGATTCTCGGCGACATCTTCACGATGACGATGATCGTCTCGCTCGACGAGGAGAAGTGCAGCTTCGACAAGACGCAGGACATGCTGGCGAAGGACTCCGAGAGCCTTGGCGTGCAGATCACCCTCCAGCGCAAGGACGTCTTCGACTACATGTACAAGATCTAGGGCTGCGCACAGCCTGAAACCCCAGAAAACCCGAAATAGCAAGCTGCCCGACATTGACCGGGCAGCTTCTTTTCTGCATCTTTACCAGCGCAATCACTGCTCGACCGCGGCCTCTGCGGCTGCTGTAGCAGCCTTGCGCTCCTCCTCGAAGTTGTGCTTTGCAACCGAGATCATCAGCTTGATCCTGTTGAGCTGGTTGACCTCCGAGGCGCCCGGGTCGTAGTCGATCGCGACGATGTTGCTCTGCGGATACACCCTGCGCAGCTCCTTGATCACGCCCTTGCCGGTCACATGGTTGGGTAGGCAGGCGAAGGGCTGCAGGCAGGCGATGTTGGGCGCGCCCGAATGGATGAGCTCGACCATCTCGGCGGTGAGCAGCCAGCCCTCGCCCATCGTGTGGCACAGCGAGAGAATCGGCCTGGCGAAGTCGGCGAGCTCGAGGATCGGCGTCGGCGGCTGGAAGCGCTTCGACTTCGAGAGCGCGTCGAAGATGGGCTTGCGGATGATGTCGATGCCCTTGAGCGAGAGCTTCGACCCGCGGGCCTTCTTCTTCGGCGTGCCGTTGTGCTGCGAATGCCAGATCGAGTTCGAGATTCCGTAGAGGAAGAACTCGGCAAGCCCAGGCACAACGGCCTCGCAACCCTCGCTCTCGATTACCTCGACGATCTCGTTGTTGCCCGTCGGATGGAACTTGACGAGGATCTCGCCCACCACGCCCACGCGCGGCTTGCTGCGGTCGTTGACGAGCGGCAGGTTGTCGAAGTCGCGCACCATCGCATGGATGTTCTTCGAGAAGCGGCGCGGCGTGAGCTTGTGGCTCTCGGCCTTGAGCTTGTCCATCCACTTGCGGAACAACGCGTTGGCCGAGCCCTCGACCGCCTCGTACGGGCGCGTCCTGTAGAGGCACTGCATCAGCACGTCTCCGTAGAAGATCCCGCTGAAGCCCTGGTATAGCAGCTTGGGCTTGATCTTGAAGCCCGGATTGTCCTCCTCGAGCTTGTGGAACGCCAGCGAGATCACGGGAATGTGCCCGAGGCCCGCTTCCTTGAGTGCCTTGCGGATCAATGCGATGTAATTGGTTGCGCGGCATCCGCCGCCGGTCTGCGTGATGATGACGGCAAGGCGGTCGGTGTCGTATTTGCCGGAAAGCACCGCCTCCATGATCTGGCCGGTGACGATGATCGATGGGTAGCAGACATCGTTGTTCGCGTACTTGAGGCCCACTTCGATGGCGCCGTGGTCGACCGACGGGAGCACCTCGAGGTTGTAGCCGCCATCGTTGAAGGCCTGCTGCAGCAGCTCGAAGTGGATAGGCGACATCTGCGGCGAGATGATAGTCCAGCGGTCCGCCTTCATCTGCTCGGTGTACTGGACCTTCGGGAAGCTGGTCTCGATGTTCTCGCGCAGCTTGATGCCCTTGTCTGAGGCGAACTTGACCAGCTTGTCGAGCTGGTTGGGCTGATTGGGGACGACGGTGACGGTGCCATCCTTTGGAATGCTGGCAGCCGCAGCGGATTCGGCCTCGACCTCAGCCTCCTCGGCCGCTGCGTCGGCAACCGGGCAGTAGACGATTCCCCCATCGATTTGCGCCTCCAGCGGCTCCCCGGACCTCCCGGCCTCTTGGAGCGCCTTCTCAGCCTCTATGCCGTCTTTGATGGCTGCAAGCAGCGAGCGCACGCGGATCCTCGCGGCTCCGAGGTTGCTGACCTCGTCGATCTTCAGGACGGTGTAGATCTTGCCGGCGCCTTCGAGGATCTCCTGCACCTGGTCGGTGGTGACTGCGTCGAGACCGCATCCGAAGGAGTTGAGCTGGATTAGGTTGAGGTTGGGCACGAGCGTCGTCAGCTTGGCCGCCGCATAGAGCCTCGAGTGGAACATCCACTGGTCGATGACCCTGATCGGGCGGTCGGGCTTGACGAGGTGCGCAACGCTATCCTCGGTGAGCACCGCGAGCCCGAAGCTGGTCAGCAGCTCGGGAATCGCGTGGTTGATCTCGGGGTCCTGATGGTACGGGCGCCCGGCGAGAACGATGCCCTGCCTGTCGTTGGCAGCCAGCCATTCGAGAACCTCCTCGCCCTTGGCGCGGATGTCGTTCTTGAAGCGCTCGTCCTCCTCCCACGCCTTGTTGACCGCATCGGTGATCTCCGCAAGCGTTGGAGCCGCAGCGCTGCCAGGGTGCTTCCTGAATGCCTCGTCGAGGATGTCCTTGAGATGCTCTGGCAGGATATCGCGATTTGCGTAGGGCAGGAACGGGTTGTAGAAGTCCATCGACCCGTTGCGCAGCTCGTCGATGTTGAGCTTGAGAACCTCGGGGTAGCTCACGACGATCGGGCAGTTGTAGTGGTTCATCGCGCGCGGGTCTTCCTTGCGCTCCCATCTGATGCAGGGCATGAAGATGAAGTCGACACCCTTGTCGATGAGGTTCATGATATGGCCGTGGCTGAGCTTGGCCGGATAGCACACCGACTCCGACGGCATCGATTCGATGCCCGCGTTGTAGGTATCCTTGGTGGAGCGATCGGAGAGGACGACGTTGCAGCCGAGCTCCGTGAAGAAGGTGAACCAGAACGGGTAGTTCTCGTACATGTTTAGGGCACGCGGGAGTCCGACGGTTGCGCGCGTGGCCTTCTCGCCGAGCGGCTCGTAGTCGAAGAGCCTGCGCTGCTTGTAGTCGAACAGATTGGGCACGCCCTGCGAGGCGAGCTTGCTTCCCGCTCCCCTCTCGCACCTGTTTCCGGTGATGAAGCGCCTGTGCTGCCCTGTAAGGGGGTCTTTTCCGAAATCGTTGATCGTTAGCAGGCAGGAGTTGGAACAGCCCTTACAGTGGACTGTGGTGTGCTGTACGGTCAATTCCTCGAGTTCTTTAGCGTCGAGGAGCGTCGATTTCACCGATTCGCCCTCGGAAAGCGCCGCGGCGGCCTTCTCCGCCCTATCGCGCGCAAGGAGCGCCGCACCGTATGCGCCCATGAGGCCGGCGATGTCGGAGCGGATGGCCTGCTTGCCGGAGAGCAGCTCGAAGGCGCGCAGCACCGCATCGTTGAGGAAGGTGCCGCCCTGGACTACGACATGGTCGCCCACGTCCTCGGCCGAGCGGATCTTGATGACCTTGAAGAGCGCGTTCTTGATGACGGAGTACGAGAGGCCGGCGGAGATGTCGCCTACGGTGGCCCCTTCCTTCTGCGCCTGCTTGACGCGCGAGTTCATGAAGACGGTGCAACGGCTGCCAAGGTCGACGGGGAGCTTGGCCGAGAGCGCCGCCTTGGCGAACTCCTCGACCTTCATGCCCATGGAGTCGGCAAAGGTCTCGATGAACGAGCCGCAGCCGGAGCTGCACGCCTCGTTGAGCATGATGTGCTCGATCACGCCGTTGCGAACCTGCAGGCACTTCATGTCCTGGCCGCCGATGTCGAGGATGAAGTCGACGTCGGGCACGAGCTCGGTGGCACCGCGGAGGTGGGCGACGGTCTCGATCTCGCCGCTGTCGCAGCGCAGGCCCTCGAGCAGGAGGCCCTCGCCGTAGCCGGTGACGGTGCAGTGGCCGATGGTGACAAGCGGGTTGCCCTCGGCGTCACGCGGCAGGCTGCCGTACATGTCGAGGATGACCGACTTCGCGCATCCTAGCACGTCGCCGTTGTTGTTGCCATACCAAGACTTGAGGATCTGGCCCTCATCGCCGATGAGCGTGGCCTTGAAGGTGGTGGAGCCGGCGTCAATTCCGAAAAACGCAATGCCGCGATACTCGGAGATATCGGCACGCGGAATCATCGCCTTGCTGTGGCGTTCCTTGAACTCGGCGTACTCCTCCTCGCTGGTGAAGAGCGGGTCGAGGCGGACGACCTCACTGCCCTGCGTCTCGCCGAGCTCGGAGAGCCTGCGGGAGATCTCGCCGAGCGTGATCGGCTCGCCTTCGGCGCCGGCGATGGCCGCGCCGCTGGCCACGAAGAGGTGGGCGTTGTCGGGCCTGATGGCGCTCTCCTCAGTGAGGCTGAGGGTGATCTTGAAGCGCTTCTCGAGCTCGGGCAGGTACTGCAGCGGGCCGCCCAGGAAGGCGACGTTGCCCCTGATGGGGTGCCCGCACGCAAGGCCCGAGATCGTCTGCGTGACCACCGACTGGAAAATCGAGGCGGCGATATCCTCTCGCGCCGCGCCCTCGTTGAGCAGCGGCTGGACGTCGCTCTTGGCGAAGACGCCGCAGCGCGAGGCGATCGGATAGATGATCTTCGCACGCTCGGCGAGCTCGTTGAGGCCCGCCGCGTCGGTGTCGAGCAGCGATGCCATCTGATCGATGAAGGCGCCTGTGCCGCCAGCGCAGGTTCCGTTCATCCTCTGCTCGATCCCATTGTCGAAGAAGATGATCTTCGCATCCTCGCCGCCGAGCTCGATGGCGACGTCGGTTTGCGGGATGAAGGTCTCGATTGCGGTCTTGGAGGCGATGACCTCCTGGATGAAGGTCAGGTCGAGCCACTGGCTGAGCAGCAGGCCGCCCGAGCCGGTGATCGCGGTGGTCATCTCGATGCCCTCGAACTCCTCGGCCGCCTCCCCGATGATCTGGGCGATGGTCGAGCGGATATCGGTGTGGTGCCTGCGGTACTTAGCGAAAAGGATCTCGTTGTCGTTGTCGAGAATCGCCAGCTTGACGGTGGTCGAACCGACATCTATTCCCAAATGCCTGTCACAAGCCATCGGAGCTTCCTCCCTACAAGACGATCGGGTCGCCAAGGCTGAGCGAAGCGATTCCCACAAGGATCGTCGCCATCTCCTCAGGGGTTTCCCTGCTCTCGTTGTTGAGCCACATGAGCACGACGCCGAGGATCGCCGACGAGTAGTAGCCTACGTAGTAGTCGACGAGCGGCGTTCGATTGACGCGGTACTGCTCGTTGAGGATCTTGTCGATGAGCGTGGTGCAGACCGTATCGATGATGCGGTGCTCGAACGAGATATCCCCCTTGGGGCCGAGCAGCGCGGTCAGGAGCGCCTCGTGCTCCTCGACGAACGTGAAGATCTCGACGAACACGGAGTGAACGAAGCTGTCGGTCTCTTCGGTTCCCAACTCGGTTACCGGGACCTGTGCGATGCGCTCTTCCAACTCGGAGATGCCGTTGAGGAACTCGCTCTCGCAGTACTCCAGCAGATCCTCCTTGCTGGAGAAGTGGCCGTAGAAAGTGCCCCTGTTGACGTTGGCGAGCTCGGTGAGGTCGGTGATCGAGAAGCCATCCAGCCCCCGCTCCCCCACCAGCTCGACGAATGCATCTGCGAGCATCTTGCGCGAGCGCCTGCTTCTCCTGTCATCCTTGCGTTCGATAGTGCGCGACATAGCAACCCTCTAACTTGCATAAAATGGAAAACTATTGAACTAATTGCGTGTTAACCAACACTTTGTTGAACAGTTACTATTTACTATATGTTTCCGCGCGTTGCAAGGCATTATTTCAGGAACCTTAGACAATCGCGGGCAAGGGGACGCGATTGCTTGTTTTTGGAAAAGCGCCCGAGAGCGGACGGGTCGAGACGGCCCGCGCTAATCTGCGCTAGACTGTTGAGCAGCGATAAAAGCCACCATGAAAGGAAACGCGAATGGATAACACTGGCAGAAGGGTAAAGGTCCATTACATCGGCACGTTCGACGATGGTTGGCAGTTCGATTCCTCCTACGACAACGGCGAGCCGATCGAGTTCGTCTGCATGAACGGCGACGTGATCGAGGGATTCGACCAGGCCGTGCGCGACATGGAGGTCGGGCAGACCATCAAGGTTCACGTTCCGGTCGAGATGGCTTATGGCGAGCGCGACGAAGAGGCCATCCAGAAGCTGCCGCGCGCGCTGTTCCCTGACGCGGACAAGCTCCCCGTGGGCAAGCACATCTACACGCAGGACGGCAAGGGCGGGTTCATGCCCGTGCTGATCGTCGCCGTCGACGAGTACGAGGTCACCCTCGATGTCAACCACCCGATGGCGGGCCAAGCGCTCAACTTCGAGCTCACCTTGCTCGAGTCGGAGGAGATTCCCAAGATCGAGTATCCCGAGTACGTCGTTCCCGGCCAGCCGCTCAAGATCGCCGAGCAGGAGGCCCAGAAGGAGGAGTAGCGCAAGGAGCGCCCCTCCCAGCCACGCAGGAGAATCATGGAGATCACACCGCAGGAAATCGTCGAAACCCTATCGATGATCACCCAGCAGAACCTCGACATCCGCACGGTGACGATGGGCATCAACGTGCGCTCGTGCACCGACGCCAGCATCGATGCCCTGTGCCGCAAGCTCTACGACCGCCTCACGCGCACCGCGGAGAACCTGGTTGAAACGGTGGATCACCTCGAGCGCGAATACGGCATCCCCATCGCCAACAAGCGCATCTCCATCACGCCCGCGGCTGAGATCTGCGCGGCGCTGGACGCGCACGATCTCACCCCTGTGGCACAGGCCATGGACAACGCCGGCAAGGAGGTCGGGGTCGACTTCGTCGGAGGCTTCTCGGCACTGGTGCAGAAGGGCATCACCGAGGCCGACGCCAAGCTGATCGCGTCGATCCCCTCAGCGCTGGCGCAAACCGACCGCGTCTGCTCGTCGGTCAACGTCGCGTCGACGCGCGCCGGCATCAACATGGACGCGGTCTCGATGATGAGCCGGACGATCCTCGACACCGCCGAGGCCACGCGCGACCGCGACTGCATCGGCTGCGCAAAGCTCGTCGTCTTCGCAAACTCCGTCGAGGACAACCCATTCATGGCGGGCGCGATGCACGGCTCCGGCGAGGGCGACGTGGTCATCAACGTGGGAGTCTCCGGTCCCGGCGTCGTGCGCTCGGTTCTCGAGTCGATCGACGAGAGCGCCGACCTCACCACAATCGCCGAGGCCATCAAATCCACCGCGTTCAAGATCACGCGCTGCGGCGAGCTCATTGCCCAGCAGGCCTCCAAGCGCCTCAACGCGCAGATGGGCATCCTCGATCTCTCGCTCGCGCCCACGCCGGCGGACGGCGACTCGGTCGCGCAGATACTCGAAGCCATCGGCGTCGGGCAGGTTGGCGGCCCCGGCACCACCTGCGCGCTCGCGCTGCTCAACGATGCGGTCAAGAAGGGCGGAGTCATGGCGTCGTCGTCGGTCGGCGGACTCTCCGGCGCATTCATCCCGGTGTCGGAGGACGCGGGCATGATCGCAGCGGTGGAGAGCGGCGCCCTCTCGCTCGAGAAGCTCGAGGCCATGACGAGCGTCTGCTCGGTGGGGCTCGACATGATTGCCATTCCCGGCGACGTTGACGTCGAGACGATCTTCGGCATCATCGCCGACGAGATGGCCATCGGCGTCATCAACAGCAAGACCACCGCAGTCAGGGTCATCCCAGCGCTCGGCAAGGGCGCGGGCGAGACGCTGGCGTTCGGCGGCCTGCTCGGCAGCGCGCCGATCATGGAGGTCAACAGGTTCGCGGGCAAGGTCCTCGCCAACAGGAAGGGCCGCTTCCCCGCCCCGCTCAACAGCCTGAAGAACTAGCGCGGATTCCGCGAAACATACCCATGCAACAGCAGAGGCGCCCGCGATTGCGAGCGCCTCTTTGGTTTTGGCTAATAATGTGGATGGCTATGCTTTCAGTGCATATTCATCAACTTTGCCGAGGCTCTAAATCACTCTCCTGGAAGCACGGTGCTATCGCTGACCTTCTCCAGCGTGTAGCCGGTCAGGTAGTAGTCGCCACCAGAGGCCTTGTACCAGTCTCCATCATGGGAGGCGCTATAGCCGTCAACGTACTTGATCATGTAGTAGATGTCCTCGCCGTTCTCGAACACAGACTTCGGGACAGGCAACACGAACGTACGGGTGAGCAGCGTGGTGCCATCCTCCTGGTATACAGGAACCACGGTTGCCGTCACGGTACCCGCTACGAGGGTGTGGTTGGTCTCGTCGGAAGGATCGAGGATCTGGCTCTGCGGGCCGTAGGCCATGCCGTCGAAGCGCTTGACCGTGTTATCGGTATCCTCGGTGGTGATCAGCCAGGCATCGTCCCCCTTGATGACAACCTGCGCATCGTGGAAGTGGTACATGCTGAGCACTGCGGTCTCAAGGCCATTGGCATTGTAGGTGCCATCGGAGAGCTCGATGGGCTGAGGAGCCGGTGTCTCGTCGATCTCGCAGGTCAGCGAGTACATGATCGGCCTGGGCATGCTGCTGGAGATGCCACCGAAGTAGGTGGTGCCGTTGAGGTCGACCGGGATCGCGTAGTTGTTGTTCGCGTCGCGGTCGATGGTCTGTCCGCCGACCCAAACGCTCGGGTAGGAGGTCAGCTTGCTCGCGGTCGCATCGCCGCTCGTCACGTAGATGTAGGCGGTCGCGTGGCCGTCAGCGGAGACCTCGACGCTCTCGACCCACCAATTCCTTACGCGGGAGCTGTCGCTCTTGCCCTTGTTGGACTGGGAGCTGGTTGGAGTGTAGGTGCCCTCCGCGAGGGTGGTGGTGTCGTCTATCGCGTAGGAGCGAGCTGCCCAGAGGGCGGCCTCGAGGATGCGCCCGTAGGACTGGCCATCGCCCGAGGGATGGTTGAACGTGGCGTCTACGACAGCCTGGTCCTCGGCGGAGAGCGCCTCGTAGGCGGCCTGGATGGCCTCGATGGCCTCGATGTCGTCAGCGGTGATCTCGCGCGGATCGTTGGAGAGCCCGCCAATGGAGGCGAGGACCTGCTCCAGCGGAGTGAGCGGCGGTTCATCGATCACAAATGCGATGGCGTACAGGTTGTAGGAAACCCAGTTCTCATCGTACTTGGTCTGGATGCGATAGACCTGGCCCTCGGGCAGGACGGAAGCCGTGTAGGAAACGCCAGCGGTTGCAACGACGCTGTCCATCCCTCCGATCGTGGTTGCCTCGCCGAAGCCCATGTCGATGTATCCGTTCTCGCCCTGAGCGACGTCGTAGATGTAGCTCTGGTACTCGCCGAAGCTCTCACCCAGCGCGATTGCAACTGGCTGGTCGGCAGGAACCTTGACGGTTACCAGCGGGATGTGACTCTCAACAAGCTCGCCGGTCTGCCAATCGGTGTAGGAGGCATCGTAGCCATCGGGGACGATGGTGATGTCCTCAGCGGGCACTGCCTCGCCACCAGCGGTGGCGGAGAAGCTGTACTTCGCGATTGGATCGCTCTTGGTTGCGGTGCAGCCGTCAACCGTGCAGGTGTGAACCGTGGAGCCAGCAGCTTCGAAGGTCGGCATCGTAATGGTGCCGGCGTCCCACTCATGCGCGCTCACGGTGACGGTCGCGTACGGGGTCGAGAAGGACTCGCCGTCATACTGAGGCTCGGTGAACTCGCTGACAACGGCGTAATAATCGCCAGGAGCTACGTTGACGAACGTGGCGTTGCCGTCCTCGTCGGCGATGGCCTCTGCCACCGTCTCGTCATCGGAATCCTTGAGGGCGACGACCGCATCCTCTGCAGGCTCCCAATCCGAGGGGGGCATTCCGGACATGCCGGACATGGCGTAGTTGTAGTCGACGGCGATATCTATCGAATCGCCCTCATGGGCGGCATACGCGGCCTCATCGAACCTGAGGCAGGTCACGTCGAAGCCGTAGAAGCCGCCGTCGATGCCGAAGAAGCGGAGGCTGTCGCCATCCTTGACAACAGTGTCATCGACAAGGCTACCGGTTCCAGGCTGGTCGTCGTAGGCCGGGAACTGGTCGTTGACCCAGAACATGAAGTCAGTCGACTCGATCCCGAAGACCTTCCTCATCATGCCGGTGGAGTAGACGAGGTAGTCGGACGGATTGTCTGCGAAGTCCTCACCGTAGAGCTCCTCGTGCATGGCGACGAGGACGTCGAGGGCCGTCACCTTGTTGGCGACGCTAGCCGGCTTGGTGAAGCCGTAGCTGGCCGCCTTGGTGGCGCTGACCTTGAGTCCGTTGAACACCGCGAGCTTGCCGTCGACCCTGACGAGGGTGTTCTCTTGATCCTGACCAGTCACGTTGACGGTGGCGGTGGGAATCTCGTCGGTGACGAGCGTTGCCTCGGCCTCGCTGAGGATGAGTTGGCGCTCATACCATGCGCTGTTCTTGGCGGACCAGAAGGAGACCACGAAGGGCTCACCATCGTTCCACAGCTTAACCGTGGAGGCAGGATTGCCCGCGGTGCCCATCCACAGCATCTTCAGGGTGAAGACGTTGCCCTCGGCGATGTCGACGGCGCCGGAGGCGTCAGCCTCAGCCTGCGCGGCAGTGCCGACGTAGGCCTTGGTGTAGGAGCCGGAGCTCATGGTGATCACGAGGTTCTTGACGTAGCCGTTGGAGTTGGGTCCTCCGACGGTGTCGAGCGTCGCGTCGGTCACCTTGAACATCTTGTAGTTGTTGGTGACCTCGAGGGCCTTGGAGGTGGCGAAGTCGCCGGTTACCAGGGTGGCCTCGTCGAGATTCAGGTTGAGCTGGCGCGGATAGTACGCGCGCTCAAGCGGGTTCTCGCCATTGAGGAACTTGTTGTAGTAGGAGTTGGAGATCGCAACGACGGGGACGTCGGTGCCGAGCTCGTCGGCTGCGACATCCATCTTGAACTCGAGCTTGCCGTCGGCGTTGGTCTCGCCCTTGATGAGCTTGCCAGAGCCCTCGCCGGCTGCGATTCCAGCGGCGATCTCGTCGTTGGCTGCCACGGCCTCCTCGTAGGTGCCCTTATACAGCCAGGCATAGCCGCTGCCGGAGAGCGCGAAGGTCAGCTTCGCAGAGCCGTCGTCATTCGCAATCGCCTTGGCGGTCACGGCCTTGAACATGCCGGTGTTGTTGGTGATCGCAAGCTCGATGGACGGATCGGGCTGAACGTCGAACGCAATGACATACAGGTTGCTGGAGTTCCAGTTCTCATCGTACTTGGTCTGGATGCGATAGACCTGGCCCTCGGGCAGGACGGAAGCCGTGTAGGAAACGCCAGCGGTTGCAACGACGCTGTCCATCCCTCCGATCGTGGTCGCCTCGCCGAAGCCCATGTCGATGTAACCGTTCTCGCCCTGAGCGACATCGTAGATGTAGCTCTGGTACTCGCCGAAGCAGTCATTGAGCGTGATGCTCACGGACTGGGTGTCGAAGGGGACCTTGACGGTCATAACCGGGATGTGGTTCTCCACGAGCTCGCCGGTCTGCCAATCGGTGTAGGAGGCGTCGTAGGCGCCAAGCTCGGTGGTGATGTCCTCAGCGGGAACCTCGGTGCCATCGATGCTCACGGTGAAACCGTAATCCGGCAGCAGCTTGCCGTCCCAACCGAAGTTGTAGGTCTTGCCATCGATCTCGAGGGAATCGTTGATGAGCATGTAGCCGTCGACGACTCCGTAGGTGTCGCCCTCATACTCGACGAGCTTGGACTCGGTGTCCATGTAGCCGTTCTCGCCGACCCAGACGTTGCCCTTGGAGTCCTTGGCGAAGCCGTTGGTCAGCATCTTGCCGTCATCGCCAACGTAGCACCAACCCTTGGAGTCCTTGAACCACTTGCTGGTGTCCATGTAGCCCTTGGTGATGTGGTACCAGACTCCATCGACCTTGACCCACTTGGTGGAGGTGTCCATGTAGCCGCTGGCGTTGACGTAGCAATCGCCCTTGGAATCCGGCGCGAAGCAGTTGGTGACCATCTTGCCGTCTTCACCGACGTAGCACCAGCCCTTGGAGTCCTTGAACCACTTGCTGGTGTCCATGTAGCCCTTGGTCACGTGGTACCAAGCTCCGTCGACCTTGACCCACTTGGTAGAGGTGATCATGTAGCCGTCGGAGCCGATGTAGCACTGGCCGTGGCTGTCTGCAGCGAAGGCGTTGGTGACCATGTAGCCGTCAGCGCCAACGTAGCACCAGCCCTTGGAATCCTTCTTCCAGGAGTTCTTGACCATCTTGCCGTCAGCGCCCAGGTAGCACCAGCCCTTGGAATCCTTGACCCACTTGTTGGTGTCCATG
>JAILQZ010000039.1 GCA_024698685.1 bacterium | reverse complement strand
CTCTCCTCATGATACAGCTGATCGGCAGCCGCTCCCGTTCCTCGCAATCAGCGCTACGGTTCCATGTTTGCGTGTTTGCCTTGACTTATCCACTGATATGCGATTCTTGGGGAACCATCTTCCACATAGATGGTCCCGCATTTGGAAAACCCATTCTTTTCAATCTGCTTTTGCATCGTCGAGTTATCGCTGTGGGTATCGATTCTTATGCTTGGGTACAGGTTCTTGCAAAAGTCCGCTACGCAGCGGAACACGCCATGCATCTGCCCATCGCTCGCGACCCTATGGATTGCAGCATAAGGCCCAGCATTCAGCCATGCTCCATCTTCGATAACCTGATACGTTGGGTCGGGGCCTTCGATCAGCGCAAACACGGCATGAGGTCCATCATCTTCGCACAACACATGGCAGACACCGTTCTCGATGTCATTTCTGACTAATTCAGGATCCGGATAGAAGCGTCCCCATTGGTTCGGATTTCCTGATCGGATCATGTAATCTTGGGCATATCTGTATATTTCCAAGATTCGATCGTAGTCTGAAGGTTCCGCTTTCCTGATGAGCATCTCTATCTCCGCTTATTCCGATTTAGGTACGCGGGAATTCTGCCCTCGCGTCTCAAAGATAAAGCCATGTATCGACGATTATATAGCCTTAGCTTTTCCATTTGACAGGAGGCAAACGGTCTCGACGTGCTTGGTGTGCGGGAACATATCGACGGGCGTGACCTCGAGAAGCTTGTAGCCGCGCTCCTCGAGGAACTCCGCGTCGCGCACCTGCGTCTTCGGATTGCATGAGATGTAGACGATGCGCTTCGGGTGCATCTCGCACAGCGAGGCGAGGAAGCGCTCGTCCGATCCGCTTCTCGGCGGGTCGAGGATCACCACGTCGGCGCGCTGCCTATCGGCGGCCATCTGGCGCATGAACTTGCCCGCGTCCTCGGCGATGAAGGTCGCGTTCTCGATGCGGTTGCGCGATGCGTTGGAGCGTGCGTCCTTTATCGCCTGCTTGTTCACCTCCACGCCGAAGACCTGAGCGGCGGATCTGCTCGCGATGAGCCCGATGGTGCCGATGCCGCAGTAGGCGTCGATCAGCGTTTGCGTGCCATCGAGCCTTGCAAGCTCGATTGCCTTGGAATAGAGCCTCTCGGTTTGCGTGGGATTGACTTGGAAAAACGAGGTCGACGAGATCCTGAACCTGCAGTCCAGCAGCTCGTCCTCGATGAAGCCGGGACCGTAGAGCACGCGCTCGCGCTCGCCGAGCACGACGTTGGTGTTGCGCTTGTTGATGTTGAGAACCACCGTTTTGACCTCGGGGTGCGCCTCGCGAAGCTTGCGCACGAAGGCCTTTGCGCCGTAGAGGGTCTCGCCGTTGGCCACCAGGCAGACGAGCACCTCGCCGGTCTTCTTGCCGATGCGCAGCAGGGCGTAGCGCAAAAAGCCGTTGCCGGTCTCCTCGTTGTAGACGCTGAGCTTGAAGCTGGTGGCGAGCTTGGCGAGCGTATTGAGAATCGGCTTGGCGCGTTCGTCCTCGACGATGCAATCGCTGCGTTCGATGATCCTGTGCGAGCGCTTCTCATAGAGGCCGTAGCGAACCTTGCCGGACTTGTCGGCGGTGAAGCAGACGATGACTTTATTGCGGCAGTGCAGCGGCTCGTCCATCCCGATGATCGGGTTGATTCGCGCGTTGCGGAAGCCCTTGAAGAGCCCCTCGATCTCCTCCTGCTTGCGCTTGAGCTGTATGGGGTAGGGGACGGCGAGCCATTCGCACCCGCCGCACCTTTTGGAAACGTCGCAGTTGTAGGTCTTGTATCCCATGCGTGGCTGGTCTGGCTGCTGGCTTTTAGTCACCGAAGACGAGTCCAGCCAGGTAGTCCCTCAGCGGCTCGATGTTCTCGACCTTGTAGCGCTGGCCATCGGAGAGCTCCACGGCATCGCCGATGAACTTGAATTCGAGCTCGCCATCGGTCGTGGTGATCGTGACGTTCAGCGGCAGGCCCTCAGCTAGCTCGTCGGCTGCCTTGCCGATGGAGATCTCCTCGAGCATTCCGCAGACCTTCTGGACGGCTTCCATGTCGCTGCTGGGGATGAAGCCGTTGCTGCTACCATCGCCCATGTCGACCTCGAAGTCGATACGCAGGATGTCCTCGAGCGTGAGGTCGCCAAGCGCGCTCATCTCTGCCCACTCCACAGGCGCCTGGTTGTCATCGCCGTTGTCATCGCTTCCGCCGCCGCATCCGACTAGGAATGCCA
>JAILQZ010000079.1 GCA_024698685.1 bacterium | reverse complement strand
TTTTTCCGATGCAAATTTGCGCCCGATTCTCACTTTTGCTACCATCTAGCTACCTTGCAAGGGCAAGGAAAAACCCGAAAAAACGCAGCATAAACGAAGGAAACGGGCACATTTAAATCAGCAACTCGTTCGATTGGCGGCTATGACCGCCGTTTCGTCGTCTCGTCATTTCGACGCTGTCAGTGCATGTCCATGCGCTGACCCGAGTGCTCGTCTCACGTTGCTCGAACGAAGGGATTCGCAATGAAGGTACTGGCAAAGGGCAGAGATCGCAGGAGGCTGTTGACAGCGGCATTGGCCGCGATCATGGCCATCGTGCTTTGCGTCGGCTTTTGCCTCAGCGACGCGAACGCAACGCCTCTGAGCGACAAGAAGGCGGAGGCAAAGGCGGCCAAGGAGAAGCTCGATGCCATGAACGCCGAGCTCGACGCCGCGTCCGACAAGTACTACGAGGCCCTCGAGGCCCACGATGCCGCCGTCGCCAAGATGGAGGAGACCCAAGCGCGCATCGACGAGCTCAAGGTCGAGATCCAGAAGTCCCAAGATGAGCTGTCCGACCGCGCAGTCATGATGTACCGCAACGGACAGACCTCGATGGTCGACGTCCTGCTTGGCTCGAGATCCTACAAGGACTTTGCCACCACATGGGACATGCTCAACTCCCTGAACGATGACACTGCCGATCTGATCACCCTCAACAAGAGCCTCAAGGCCGAGGCCGAGGAGCTCTACGAGGAGTACAGCAAGCAGGAGAAGATAGCCGCCGACAAGCTCGCCGAGGCGGAGGCCACCAAGAAGGAGGCCGAGGCCCTCGTAGCGCAGTACCAGGAAGAGGTCGATAAGCTAGACGCCGAGGTCGAGAAGCTGATCGAGGAGCAGCGCAAGGCCGAGGAGGAGGCAGCTCGCCGCGCTTGGAGCAACGGCAACACAGGCGGAACGGTCAGCCCGAGCACCGGCGCCAACGTTCCTCCCAACGTCAATGCCAACAGCGTCGTCGGGTACGCGTACTCGAGGCTCGGATGCCCCTACGTCTGGGGAGCCGAGGGGCCGAACAGCTTCGACTGCTCCGGGCTCACCTCGTGGTGCTATGCGCAATGCGGCGTATACATTCCCAGGACCTCCGGCGCTCAGCGGGCGGCGGGCACCGTCATCAGCCTCGCCAATGCGCAGCCTGGCGACGTCCTTTGGATGAGCGGCCACGTCGGAATCTACATCGGCGGCGGTGCATACATCCACGCCCCCCAGCCCGGCGATGTCGTCAAGATCGCGTACAACATGGGCATGTGGAGCTGCGCACTCCGCTTCTAACCTTCCTTGCTGCACCCCGTTCAAAGACGAGATGGGTCTCGAAAGGGGCCCATCTTCCGTTATATCGACCGCCGAGGCCGCTGCAATTTGGAGACTTGGTGGAAATCGGCTCCATACGTAGAGAAGCGCCGAACCTATGCACGCCACTGTGCTAGAATCCCATGAAGAGAGACTATGCAAACATCCGTTTTCGATCGTTCAATCGAGGTTGTTTTGAATACTAAGCGCGTTCACCTCACTCCAGCGGCGGTTGCCGCGTTCGTCATCTCCTTGATCCTCTGCTTCGGCGCCATCGGCGTCGGCAGCGCATATGCCGTCTCGCAAGCCGAGGTCGATGCCGCCAAGGCCGAGCTCGACAAGGCGACCAAGGCGGCCGAGGATGCGGCGGAGGAATACAATGCCGCGGTAGAGAAGCACGATGCCGCCAAGAAGAAGATGGAGGAGACCCAGAAGAAGATCGAAGAGGCCAAGGCCAAGATCGCCTCCAAGCAGGAGCACCTTGCAACCAGGGCCAAGACGATGTACCGCGAGGGCTCGGTCACGATGCTCGACGTCCTGTTCGGCAGCAACTCCTTCAAGGAGTTCGTGACGCTGTGGGATGTCATGAGCGACATGAACGAGAGCGACGCCAACCTCATTGTCGAGATCAAGGACCTCAAGGCCGAGCTCGAGGTAGCCTATGAGGAGTATTCCGCGGCCGAGAAGGAGGCTGCCGAGCAGCTAGCCAAGGCCGAGGAGGCCAAGAAGGACCTCGAGAAGAAGGCCAAGGCCGCCCAGTCCTATTACGACGGGCTCTCCGCGGAGATGCAGAGGCAGATAGCCGCTGCCACTGAGTCCGAATACGTCAACACGAGCAACGGCGGCAGCAGCGACAAATACGACACCAACGTCGACATCGTCGACAATGGCGGCTATGGTCCCTGCGATACCGGTCGCGCGCTTGCGCAGGTCGGCAAGCCCTACGTGTACGGCACTGCCGGCCCTAACTCGTTCGACTGCTCAGGGCTCTGCTACTACTGCGGGGCTCCCGCCCGCTCTTCCAGCGCGCTCTATGCGATCGCCAAATCCCGCGTGCCGGTGAGCCAGGCGCGCCCGGGCGATGTTCTCTGGTCGAGTGGCCACGTTGGAATCTCCCTCGGCGGGAACTCCTACGTCCATGCCGAGGATGAGCGCGCAGGCGTCACCGTCCGCCACAACGCGACGAGCCACTTCACCTACGCCCTGCGCTTCTAGGCTTCCGCTCAAAGCCTCACTTGCGCAACTAGCAGGTATCCTGTGACAATATCGGGATGGTTTGCTAAAGTGTGTACTCACGGGATGTGGCTCAGCTTGGTAGAGCGCTGCGTTCGGGACGCAGAGGTCGCTGGTTCAAATCCAGTCATCCCGACCATGACCTTCCCAATAGCCGCAACATAGCGGCTATTGCTTTAGATACGGGCCAGACGTTAGGAAACGCAGATGACCGGAACCTCCAACAACGTATTCAGCAGCATCATCGACTACATCACCTCTTCGGGATTCATCCTCTCGGTGCTGGTGGTGGTTGTCGGCATCATAGTCCTCATCGTCATGAACAAGCTGCTCAAGCGCTTCAGGAGCAGCGGCTTCGCGGCGGCGGAGGAGGGGAGGCAGCGCATCGCCAAGAGCCTCTTCTCGATCTCGAAGTACGTGGTGATCATTCTCGTCATCATACTCGTGCTCCAATTCCATGGCGTGAACGTCTCGGCGCTGATCGCTGGAGTAGGAGTCGTCGGAATCGTCGTCGGCCTTGCTCTCAACGACGCGATCGGCAATCTGATCATGGGCCTGCACATCGTCACCGACCGCTTCTTCCGCGTCGGAGACGTAATCAAGTACGGCGATGGCGTCTATCTAGTCGACGAGATGACCGCGCAAACCGTCAAACTTAAGAACCTGGCCACCGGTGGCACCCGCAGTATCTCCAACAGGCTGATCACCGAGGCCGAGCTGGTCGGAAACGGATGCTATGCCGACGTGCTGCTTCCCAATAACGAGGACAGCGCGGAGCAGCTCGACGCGCTCGAGCTCTGCGTCTCCAACATCTCTAAGATCGAAGGAGTCGAGAACGTCTCCTACGCGGGCATCGAGTCCTTCGAGCCCACGGGTGCGCTCCATCGCTTCACGTTCACGTGCAACCCGCGAATCGCCGCTGGCAAGAAGCGCGAGGTAAACAGCGCGATCGACGCGACCATCCGCGAAGCCGGACTCTCGAGACCGCACCCTGCCATAGGCGTTGCGATACCCGGCAATCGCGCCAAATAGGCCCGTATTAGACTCGCATTCGCATCGTCTTTCGAGGCTATGTCGTTTGCCGTTGAGATGGCATCGCTTCGGGGCGCGGCACTTTATATGAATGTCCCTTTCGTGGTATCATCGGCTGCGTATATACAAATCTCGCTTTAGAGGTGATGAATATGCCTAGAATCGGCCTGCCAGAGCTAATAGTCATCCTCATCGTGGCTCTGATCATATTCGGCCCCAAGAACCTTCCAAAGCTCGGCGCAGCGCTGGGCAAGACCGTCAAGAACGTTCGCGACGGCATCGATGGCAAGGGCAAGGAAGGCGAGGACGAGGGCAAGAGCATCGACTGACCGTCGTTCGAGCATGCATTTCGTGCGGCGTGTGCAACAGGCTTTCGATGCGCATGCCGCTTTTCATTGGATGGCGCGTCGCCGCGCGCTGAACAAGCAATCATTGCAAACGCAGTTTTCATAGCAGGAGGGATTTCAAAGTATGGCAAACGAGGTAGTTCTTACATCTGAAGGTCGCGACAAGCTGCTTGAGGAGCTCCATTATCTGGAGACCGAGAAGCGCGCCGAGATCGGCGAGCGCATCCGCGTGGCTAGGGAGTTCGGAGACATCTCCGAGAACTCCGAGTACGACGATGCCAAGAACGAGCAGGCCCAGATGGAGAGCAGGATCGCAGAGATCAACCAGATCCTTGCTAATGCCCAGATCATCAGCACCCCGAGGAGCTCCAGCAAGGTTTCCGTCGGCCTCAACGTCGAGGTTCTCATCAACGGCGTCGAGGAGAAGACCCTCTCCATCGTCGGCGCAGCCGAGGCCAATTCCCTCGAGGGCAAGATTTCGAACGAGTCCCCGGTCGGATCGGCTCTGATCGGCAAGAAGAAGGGCGACGAGGTCGAGGTTGTCGGACCCACTGGCAAGAGGAACACCTTCAAGATCATCAAGATCAGCAAATAGCCAGATCTACCATACGGCATGCCGCTTCTATAGCTGTATGCCGTAGCTGTATCTAAAAGTGCTCAATGCGTGGCTGCAGAACGCGCAAAATAGGAGAGGTCAAATGAGCGAAAAGCCCGTCGACATCAATGTTGGCAACGAGGAGATCATCGAAGACGATCCCGTAAAGGTCAGGTACAACAAGCGCGAGGCCCTCTTGGAGGCCGGGCGCGAGGCGTACGCTCACCTGTGGGAGCCCGATGCGCATCTCGTCGACATCAAGGGCAAATACGCCGAGCTTGCCGATGGCGAGGACACAGAGGATGTCTACACCGTCGCAGGCAGGATCATCGCGATCAGGAACCAGGGAAAGATCTGCTTCATCGTTCTGCGCGACGCAACCGCCGAGATCCAGCTCTTCTGCAGGCTCAACCTCATGGGCGAGGAGGCCTTCGCGGACGTCAAGGAGCTCGACGTGGGCGACTGGATCGGCGTTGTCGGCCACGTTTGCCGCACCCGACGCGGAGAGCTCTCGATCGTCCCGAGCCAGATCAAGCTGCTCACCAAGTCGCTGCGCCCGCTTCCTGAGAAGTTCCACGGCCTCACCGACAAGGAAACCAGATACAGGCAGCGCTATGTCGATTTGGTGGCCAATCCAGAGGTCAAGGAGTGCTTCGAGGCAAGGTTCAAGATCATCTCCGCCATCAGGCGCACCATGGAGGACCTCGGCTTCGTGGAGGTCGAGACCCCGATGCTCCATCCGATCCCGGGCGGAGCGGCGGCAAGGCCGTTCGTTACCCATCACAACGCGCTCGACCGCGACTTCTACCTGCGAATCGCCCCGGAGCTCTACCTCAAGAGGCTTCTGGTCGGCGGCTTCGAGAGGGTATTCGAGGTCAATAGGTCGTTCCGCAACGAGGGCATGGACCCGCAGCACAACCCCGAGTTCACGATGATGGAGGCCTATCAGGCATACACCGACTTCAATGGGATGATCGACCTCGCCCAGAAGGTCATCAAGGCGGCCTGCCTAGCTTCCAATCCCACGCTTCAGGTCGAATACCAGGGCGTGCAGATCGACTTCAGCGGCGACTGGGCGCAGAGGCCGATGTGCGACCTCGTCTCCGAGAAGGTCGGCGTCGAAGTCGGATTCGACATGGACATCGAGGAGCTGCGCAAGCTCTGCGACAAGTACGACATAGAAATCGAGAGCCAATGGGGAAAGGGCAAGCTCATCACCGAGCTCTACGATGAGCTGGTCGAAGGCTCTCTCATCCAGCCCACTTTCGTCACCCAGTTCCCGCTGGAGACCTCCCCGCTTGCGAAGAAGAACGCCGAGAATCCCAACATCACCGATCGCTTCGAGCTCGTCATCTGCGGGCACGAGTACGCGAACGCGTTCTCGGAGCTGAACGACCCGGTCGATCAGCGTGAAAGGTTCATCAAGCAGGTTGAGGCCAAGGCGGCAGGCGACGAGGAGGCCATGGGCTACGATGAGGACTACATCCGCGCCCTCGAGTACGGAATGCCCCCTGCAGGCGGAATCGGAATCGGCATCGACAGGCTCGTCATGCTGCTCACCGACTCGCCTTCGATCAGGGATGTCCTCCTATTCCCCCATATGCGTGAAGAAACCAAGAATCTTGGATAAGTTGAGGTGAGATATGTCATTCGAGAGATTTACGGATAGAGCAAGAAACGTCCTCTCCTATGCCCAGGAGGAGGCTAGGGAGCTGAAGCAACCCTACGTCGGGACGGAGCACATCCTTCTGGGCCTGCTCAAGGAGGAGGAGGGAGTCGCCGCGCAGGCGCTCAAGGACCTTGGAGTCACCTACGATGAGACCCTGCATCAGATCAAGGGCGTCATCCACCCCAACGAGGAGGCTCCCGAGGGCCATCTCTCGTTCACGTTGCGCGTGAAGAGGGTCCTCGAGTATGCATTCCGCGAGACGATGCAGCTTGGGCAGAACTACATTTCGACCGAGCATCTGCTTCTTGGCATCCTGCGCGAGGGCAATGGCGTTGCGGTCACCGTCCTGCAGAACATGGGCTTCGACACCGGCGCGGTAAAGGCTGCGGTTATGCGCCACATCGGCAAGCCGGCGGCATTCGCGGGCGGAGTTGGGGAGAAGGGCCAGTCCGATTCCTCCGATTCCGACGATTCGCTCAGCGAGTTCGGCACCGACCTCACCGAGCAGGCCAAGCAGGGCAAGCTCGATCCGGTTATCGGCCGCGCCGTCGAGATCGAGCGCGTGATGCAGATCCTCGCGCGCCGCACCAAGAACAACCCGCTGATCATCGGCGATCCCGGCGTTGGCAAGACCGCCATCGTGGAGGGCCTCGCTCAGATGATCGCCGCCGAACAGGTGCCCGACATCCTTCGCGACAAGAGGGTCATCTCCCTCGACGTCTCCGCTCTCGTCGCCGGATCCAAGTATCGTGGCGAGTTCGAGGAGCGCTTGAAGAACGTCGTCAAGGAGGTCAAGGAGCAGGGTGACATCATCCTCTTCATCGACGAGATGCATACCCTCGTCGGCGCTGGCAGCGCGGAGGGCTCGATCGACGCAGCCGCCATCCTCAAGCCTTCGCTCTCACGCGGCGAGATCCAGATCATCGGCGCCACCACCTCAGATGAGTTCCGCAAGTACCTCGAGAAGGATTCTGCTCTCGAGCGCAGATTCCAGCCGGTTTTAGTTGGCGAGCCAACGCATGAGGAGGCTATGGAGATCCTCGAGGGCCTGCGCGACCGCTACGAGGCGCACCACCGCGTTCACTTCACCGACGATGCGCTCAAGGCCGCAGTCAACCTCTCCGATAGGTACGTCCAGGACAGGTTCCTTCCCGACAAGGCGATCGATGTCCTCGACGAGGCAGGCGCTCGCATGCGCATCCGCAACATGACCGTTCCCTCCGACGTCCTCAAGACCAACGAGGAGATCCGCAAGATCGGCGTCGAGAAGGAGGAGGCCATCAGGCTCCAGGACTTCGAGAAGGCCGCCAAGCTGCGCGATCAGGAGAAGAAGCTCATCAAGAAGCGCACCGAGCTCGAGGAGAAGTGGAAGGAGGAATCGCAGGAGAACGCGATTCCCGTCACCGAGAAGGAGATCGCCGACATCATCTCGATCTCGACCGGCGTCCCCGTAACCGACCTCACCGAGGCCGAGACGGAGAAGCTCCTCCGCATGGAGAGCGTGCTGCACGAGAGGGTCATCGGCCAGAACGAGGCCATCGATGCGCTCTCGAAGTCGATTCGCCGCAGCCGCGCAGGGCTCAAGGATCCCAAGCGCCCTGCCGGCTCGTTCATCTTCCTCGGCCCCTCGGGCGTCGGCAAGACCGAGCTCTCCAAGGCGCTCGCGGAGTTCCTCTTCAACTCCGAGGATGCTCTGCTCGCGTTCGACATGTCCGAGTACATGGAGAAGCACACGGTTTCTAGGCTGATCGGTTCGCCTCCGGGCTATGTCGGCTATGACGAGGGCGGCCAGCTCACCAAGGCCGTTCGCCAGAAGCCCTATTCCGTCATCCTCTTCGACGAGATCGAGAAGGCGCATCCGGATGTCTTCAACATCCTGCTCCAGATTCTCGAGGAGGGTCGCCTGACCGATGGCCAGGGCCGTCAGGTCGACTTCCGCAACACAGTCATCATCATGACCTCCAACGTCGGTGCACGCGAGATCGCCGCAACCAACAAGGTCGGATTCTCCACTTCCGGCTCCTCGACCCTTACCGACGAGGAGATCAACCAGCGCGTTCAGACCGAGGTCAAGAAGCTCTTCCGCCCCGAGTTCCTCAACCGTGTCGACGAGATCATCGTCTTCAAGTCGCTCACCGAAGACGAGATCCTGCAGATCGTCGACATCATGGTCGCAGATCTGCGCGATCGCCTGATCATGCAGAACATGACGATCAACCTGACCGATGCGGCGAAGAAGTACATCGCGAGCCAGGGCACCGACGCCGCATTCGGGGCGAGACCGCTGCGTCGCGCCATCCAGCGCCTGATCGAGGATCCGGTTTCCGAGGAGCTCCTCATGGGCAGGTGGAAGTCTGGCTCCGTTATCGATGTAGACTACGATGGCGAGAAGCTGGTCTTCAACGAGGGCGAGGGCGAGATCCCCGAGCCTCGCAAGCGCCAGTCGATGACCAGGGAGGCCGAGCTCGTGACCCCGTTCTTCAAGAAGGGCTCGAGCAAGTCGACTCCAGGAGACTCGTCTGCCGACGAATAGGCACTACCGAAGGGCATGCGCGAAAAGGTTTGGATGCATGCCCTTCGCATTGCACTAAGGCACCAAAGGCTTGCTCGGCCGCGGTGCTGGCACTAAGCGAAAGGAGCTTCGGGATGGAAGAAAACGTGAGGCAGGTTGCCGATCCTGTTACGGGCCCAGCGGTGCTTCAGGAGCCCCAATTCACGTTCTTCGGAGACTTCGATGCGAACGTCAACGCATCGCCTGCATCGTTGCAGGGAAAGGTCTCCAAAGATCCCAAGACGGCTGCGGTCATACTGGCTGGCGGCTCGGGCACGCGCTTTGGAGTGGCTGGCGGAAAGCAGCTCATGAAGATCTTCGGCAAGCCCGTGCTCACTTGGTCGGCCGAGGCGTTCGATGCCGTTGCAGACGTTGGCCTGATCGTCATCGTCTGCCCCGAGGAACGCATGGAGGAATACTGCAAGGTCGCAATCGATCCATATCCGTTCGTCACGCCGATCGAGCTGGCCAGCGCTGCGGATCTGCGCCAGCAATCCTCCTTCTCCGGCATCTGCAAGGTTCCCGACAGCTATGAGATCATCGCGATTCACGACGGTGCGCGCCCGCTGGTAACGCCCGAGCTGATCTCGCACGCGATATCGGCGGTCAAGGGCGACCTCGATGCCGACGGCGTCGTTGTGGGACATCCCGCGCTCGACACCCTCAAGGTGGTCAGCGACGGCAAGGTTCTCGGCACGCCCGACCGCAATGCGTTCTGGATCGCGCAGACCCCGCAGATCTTCCGCAGCGAGATCATCCGCGAGGCGCACATGATGGCGCTTTCCGAGGGCTTCGTCGGCACCGACGATGCGTCTCTGGTCGAGCGCATCGGCGGCTCGCTCATTCTCGTCCAGGGGCCGCGCAACAACATCAAGCTTACCGTTCCCGAGGACTTCGGTCCGATCCAGGCCGCACTGGCCTCAAAGATCAAGATGAGCTTCGAGGACTAGCCATGAGAATCGGTTTGGGATTCGATGCGCACAGGTTGGCCGAAGGGCGCAAGCTGATCATCGGCGGAGTCGAGATCGATTACCATCTTGGTCTCGACGGGCACTCCGATGCCGACGTGCTCGCGCATGCCATCAGCGATGCCATCCTCGGCGCTCTGCGTGAAGGCGACATCGGAAAGCTCTTCCCGCCGGACGACCCCACGTACGAGGGCGCGAACTCCATCGAGCTGCTCAGGCAAGTCGGCGAGCTCGCAACGGCCAAGGGCTATCGCGTGGCCGATATCGACAGCGTGATCTCGGCTGAGGCGCCGAAGCTCTCGAAGTACCGCGACCAGATGCGCGCCAACATCGCCGACGCGCTCGGCATCGGCATCGAGAGCGTGGGAATCAAGGCAACCACCACTGAGGGCATGGGCTACGAGGGCCGCGGCGAGGGAATCAGCGCCCAGGCGGTCGCACTCCTCGAGAAAGCCTAGCCTGCAACGAAGAAGGCAACGATCCGTTCGAAATCGAAAGGAAAGAGCTGAGGAAATGAAGATCTACAACACCCTGACACGCAAGAAGGAGGACTTCACCCCGCTGGTGGAGGGCAAGGTCGGAATGTACGTCTGCGGTCCGACGGTCTACAACCACATCCACGTGGGCAACGCGCGCACCTTCGTCTCGTTCGACGTGATCAGGAGGCATCTTATCAACTCCGGTTACGACGTCACCTTCGTTTCGAATATCACCGATGTAGACGACAAGATCATCAACAGGGCAAACGAGGAGGGAAGGACCGCTGCGGAGGTTGCCGAGGAGTACTCCAACGCCTTCATCAAGGCCATGGATGACCTGGGCGTGATGCCGCCGACGATCCGCCCGTACGCCACCAAGGAGATCGATGCGATGATCGGGACGATCGAGACGCTGATCGCCAACGGGCACGCCTACGAGGCCGAGGGCGACGTCTACTTCTCTATCAAGACGTTCCCCGAGTACGGCAAGCTCTCCGGACGCACCGTCGACGAGCTGCTCAGCGGCACGCGCTTCGACGTAGATCCAAAGAAGCACGATCCCCTCGACTTCGCCCTCTGGAAGGCCGCCAAGCCAGGCGAGCCGTATTGGGAGTGCCCATGGGGCAAGGGCCGTCCAGGCTGGCACATCGAATGCTCCTCCATGTCCGCCAAGTACCTAGGCCAGCCGTTCGACATCCACGGCGGTGGTGTGGACCTCGTCTTCCCGCACCACGAGAACGAGATCGCGCAATCCGAATGCTGCAGCAATGTCACGTTCTGCAACTACTGGATGCACGGTGGCATGCTTCTCATCGACAACGAGAAGATGAGCAAGTCGCTCAACAACTTCCTGCTGCTCAAGGACGTGCTCGCCAACCTCGATGCCAGGGTTCTGCGCTTCCTGATGCTCCAAACCCACTATCGCTCGCCGATGGATTATTCCAAGCAGCGCCTCGACGAGGCGGCCAACTCATTCGAGCGCATCGCCAACACGCTGCGAAACATCGACTGGGAAGTCGAGCACGCCGATCTCTTCGCAGAGGTGGACGTGGCGGCGATCGAGAAGCTAGATGTCGCAGTAGCCGCAGGTGTAGATTCCTACGTTGCGTATATGGACGACGACTTCAACACCGCCGCAGCGCTCGGCGAGGTCTTCTCCATCGTCGGTGCGGTCAACGGCTTCATCGCCGATGGGCTCTCCGGCGCCGAAGAGGTCAAGGCAGCTCAGGCAGCCCACGATGCGATCGTCGACCTCATGGGCCGCTTCGGCATCGACATGGCAGAGGAGTCCGACGAGACAGCAGGCTGGCCGGCAGAGCTCCTGGCGTTCGCCAAAGACGTTGCGGGCTACGAGGGCGATGACATGCTCGCAGCTGGCGAGGCGATCATCTCCAAGCGCGCCGAGGCCCGCAAGGCCAAGGACTGGGGCACCGCCGATGCCATCCGCGACGGGCTTTCCGCCATGGGATTTGCGGTTGAGGATACCGCGGCGGGCAGCAGACTCTCCTACGGCGGCTGATGCAGATGGCCGGGGCCAAGGGAAACCGCCAGAGCAAGGGTCCTGTAGGCGCCAGAGGGCGCAATGCAGGGCAAACGCGCGGCAGGAACGGCAATCAGGGCGGTCGCGGAGTGCGCGGAGACTCCAATAAGCAGGGCGGCTATCGCGGCAAGCAGGGCGCGAGTTTCCGTCAGGGCAGCGCCTCGCGCGACGACAAGCGCACAAACGATCGCCGCGACTCCAAGCCAACCCCCGACATCATCGTGGGGCGCAGGGCAGTCCTCGAGGCGATGGAGACAGATGTCCCTCTCAAGAAGGTCATGATCGCACAGGGCTCGCAGGCAGGCGATGCCCTCGATCAGATCTCCGCCCGCGCCGAAAAGCAGGGAATCAAGCTCGAGTACGTCAGCCGCAAGGTTATCGAGACCAAGGCGCCAGGGCTCAACCACCAGGGCGTCATCGCAATGTCGAGGCCTTTCGACTACTCGACCATCGAGGAGATCATCGGAAGCTGTTCGGGCAAGGACGCAGCCCTGGTCTACGTTCTCGATCACATCACCGATGTCGGCAATCTGGGAGCGATCATCCGCAGTGCCGAGGTTCTCGGCGCCGCAGGCGTGGTCATACCCAACAGGCGTAGCGTCCAGATCACCGCCGGAGCCTATAAATCTTCCGCTGGAGCGCTTCTGCGCGTCCCCGTGGCGCAGGTCTCCAACATCGCGCAGGCGTGTGCGAGGCTGCAACGCAACGGCTTTTGGGTTGTGGGTTGCAGCGAGAAGGCTACCGAGAGCTGCTGGGATGCGGAGCTCGCCGGCAAGGTTGCGCTCGTCATGGGCAACGAGGGCGACGGGCTCTCGCGCGTGGTGACCGAGAGCTGCGACATGCTCGTCAAGCTTCCGCAGCGAGGCGAGATCGGATCGCTCAACGTTTCCTGCGCGGCGGTTTCGATGGGCTACGAGTGGCTGCGGCAATCCGTTGCAGCCTCGATGGTGGATCTCGATGCGAGCTCCGACGAATAGAAGGCTCCAGCCGCTCCTCATCGTGGACGGCTACAATATCCTGCGATCTAGCGGGCGCTACGATATCGCAGGCGTCGATGACTTCGATGACAGTCCGGTCAACCGCGCTCGCGAGAACCTCATCGCCGACGTGGCCGCATTCGCACAGGGCCGCTACGAGGCGGTCATAGCATTCGACGGCGGCGGCAACGAGTTCTCCGAGGGGTATCCACAGCGGATCGCCGGCATCAGCATCATCTTCTCGGAGGCGAACACCGATGCCGATCAGCTCATCGAAAAGCTCGTCGTGAAGGCTCGCGAGGCGGGCAGGGAAGTGCTGGTCGTCTCATCCGATGCCCAGCTTCAGAACACCGTCTTCCGCGACGGCGTCACCAGAATGTCAGCGCTCGGCTTCTCCCGTGAGATGCAGGATATCGGCGAGGACCTGGACGAGAGCGGGGATAACCACTCCAAATTCACCGTCGAGTCGCGCATAGACCCCGATGTCCGCGATCAGCTCCGCGCGATGCTCAAGCGCGTGAAATAGCTGCTTATCGGCGTTTTCGCCCTTAGCGGCGAAGATTTGCGCGACTTCGAACCAAATGCATGATATATACTTGCCTTTGGCGGCTCCAAGCGTCTGGAGCTGCGCAGCGCGTCGTGCTGGTGTGGCTCAATGGCAGAGCAGCTGATTTGTAATCAGCAGGTTGCAGGTTCGACTCCTGTCACCAGCTCCAGTAAAACCGCAGGTCAGAGGCCGTTTTAGGGCTTCTGGCCTGTTCTTTTGACGGGATCCGCTTGTGCGAAAGCGTGCGAACGCTTCCGAAAGCAGCTCCATTCCCCGATGAAAATGCGTCCGTTCGGCTTTCATCCCGTGACGACTTTTTTGATTGTCTAAAATGAAAACCCCCGATAAACGGCCATTTTTGTCCGTTTGCGTATGGATACGCCCGATGGCGTGTGCAAGTTTGACGCGAATTCGTCCAATGGGTAATATGTCAAAGGTTCGAGCGCCATGCTCGAATGCAACTTGATAACTTGCGTTGCGATTGCAAATGGGCGTGTGCCCGAGTGGCTAAAGGGGACGGGCTGTAAACCCGTTGGCTATGCCTACCTTGGTTCGAATCCAAGCGCGCCCACCATTTGCCCGTGTAGCTCAGTCGGTAGAGCACTTCGTTGGTAACGAAGAGGTCACCGGTTCAAGTCCGGTCGCGGGCTCCACGCAAGCTATTGAGCTTGCTGGCATCGCAAGATGCCGCAAAATGGCGGTGTAGCTCAGTTGGCTAGAGCGCACGGTTCATACCCGTGTTGCCACTGGTTCGAGTCCAGTCACCGCTACCAGGTTGCCTTAGCCCGGGGCAAAACCCGGGCTTGCATACATAAAGATGCCGGTCTGCTTTCAGATCGTCATCGAAAGCTTAGTAATTTATTTGTTAGTAGATGCGAAAGAAAGCAGCGAAAGAGGAGGACAGTAATGGCAAAAGAGCATTTTGAGCGCACTAAGCCGCACGTAAACATCGGAACGATCGGTCACGTCGACCACGGCAAGACCACCCTTACCGCAGCCATCTCGAAGACCCTCTCCGAGAATGACGGAAGCCACGGCACCGCAAAGGCCGACTTCACCGCATTCGACGAGATCGATAAGGCTCCGGAGGAGAAGGAGCGTGGAATCACCATCTCCATCGCCCACATCGAGTATGAGACCGATATCCGCCACTATGCGCACGTTGACTGCCCTGGCCATGCCGACTACGTCAAGAACATGATCACGGGTGCTGCGCAGATGGACGGCGCAATCCTCGTCATCGCAGCAACCGACGGCCCGATGGCTCAGACCCGCGAGCACATCCTGCTCGCCCGTCAGGTTGGCGTTCCCTACATCGTCGTCTTCCTCAACAAGTGCGATATGGTCGAGGATGAGGAGCTCATCGAGCTCGTCGAGATGGAGGTCTCCGAGCTTCTCGAGTCCTATGGCTTCGAGAACTGCCCGATCGTCAAGGGTTCCGCACTGAAGGCCCTCGAGGGCGACAAAGAGGCCCAGGAGGCCATCTGGGAGCTCCTCGACACCGTCGATAGCTTCATCCCCGAGCCCGACCGTGACGTTGACAAGCCGTTCCTGATGGCTGTCGAGGACGTCTTCACGATCACCGGCCGCGGCACCGTCGCAACCGGTCGTGTCGAGCGCGGCATCATCCACATGAACGACCCCGTAGAGATCGTCGGCATCCGCGAGACCGCTCAGACCGTCTGCACCGGCGTCGAGATGTTCCGCAAGATCCTCGATGAGGCCCAGGCTGGCGACAACATCGGCTGCCTCCTCCGTGGAACCAAGCGCGATGAGATCGTCCGTGGACAGGTCCTCTGCAAGCCCGGTTCGGTTACCCCGCACACCGAGTTCACCGGCCAGGTCTACGTCCTTACGAAGGAAGAGGGCGGCCGTCACACCCCGTTCGTCGATGGCTATCGTCCGCAGTTCTACTTCCGCACCACCGACGTCACCGGCGTCGTCCATCTGCCCGAGGGCGTTCAGATGGTCATGCCTGGCGACAACGTCGAGATCACCGGCGAGCTCATCGTCCCGATCGCGATGGAAGAGGGACTCCGCTTCGCTATCCGCGAGGGTGGACGCACCGTTGGCTCCGGCCGTGTCGTCAAGATCCTCAAGTAGTCGATCCCGCATCGATTGCATTGAATCGAAAGGGAACCCGGTTTGCTTGCCGGGTTCCCTTCTTATCGGGGGTTTAGTGCCGAAAACCACTGCTAAACTACCGAAAATCTAAAAAGCATCACGTGCGTAGGATGTCTTGTTGACGCGGCAAAGTTCGCGATGATAACATCTGTTTTCGTGCGTTAAGCAATTTTGAGTTATCGCAAGGAGGATAAATGCGTACTTTGGTCACTCTCGCATGCACCGAGTGCAAGCGTCGCAATTACACGACCAAGAAGAATAAGCAGAATAATCCTGAGCGTCTTGAGTTCAAGAAGTACTGCAAGTGGTGTCAGCGTCACACTCTCCACAGGGAGACGAGGTAGTTCAGATACAGGCCAGTAGCTCCAATTGGTAGAGCGGCGGTCTCCAAAACCGTTCGTTGGGGGTTCGAGTCCCTCCTGGCCTGCCATCTGAAGCTTGCAAAACGATTTGCAGCATGTTTTTTGAATGGATTAACGAACAATGGCAAAGAAGACACGTGCCCAGAGGAAGAAGCAGAACCTTAGCGCCCAGAGGCAAGTCAAGCAAAAGGTAGTCGAGCAGGAAGAGATCGTCGTAGCCGGTGAGGTCGACGAGCCCTCTTCCGTTACCGTTTCCGCATCTGTCGAAGAGCCTGCAAAGGCCGTACAGGCTCAGGCAAAGCCCCAGCCCAAGCCCGCAAAGTCCGACTTCGACGTTCCCATGAGAACAGAGAAGGAGGAGAAGGAATTCCAGAAGCGCGTAGAGCGCGCAAGGAAGGCCACCGCAAAGGCTGAGAAGAAGAAGGCCAAGGCCGGCAAGGAGCGCAAGCCCCGCTGGTTCTGGTCGATCGTCGATTTCTTCTCCGGCGTCAAGCAGGAAATGAAGAGGACCACTTGGCCTACCCGCAACGAGGTTCTCAAGATGAGCGTCGTCGTCGTTTGCGCGCTGGTGTTCTTCGGCGTGCTGATCTTCATCGTCGACTCCATTGCAAATCCGCTTTTCTACTGGCTTTCGGGCTTAGGAGCTTAGGCAATGGGCAAGAGATGGTACGTTCTCCATACCTATTCGGGCTATGAGAACAAGGTCAAGAACAACCTCACCCGCAGGGTCGAGTCCATGGGCCTCGAGAGCGCGATCAGCGACATCCGCATCCCCTCCGAGGAGGTCATCGAGCTCAAGGAGGGCGGCAAGCGGGTCACCTCCGAGAAGAAAGTCTTCCCTGGATACGTTCTCGTGCGCATGGAGATGGACGATCGCAACTGGAGCGTCGTTAGGAATACCCCCGGCGTCACCGGCTTCGTTGGCTCACAGGGCAAGCCGACCCCGCTCACTCGCGAGGAGTTCGACTCGATCATGAGGCGCACCAGTTCCAGTCATCCGAAGAAGACCAACGTCGACTACGAGGTCGGCCAGACGATTACCGTCATCAAGGGCCCCCTGTCCGAGTTCGATGGCGTCATCTCCGAGGTGCTGCCCAAGGCTGGCAAGGTCAAGGTCATGGTTTCCATCTTCGGACGCGAGACTCCTGTGGAGCTGAGCTTCGACCAGATTGCGAAGATCTGATCGCGCGCTGGTGGCGTGCCCGTTGTGGAATCGGGAGCTTCTCGCGCCATCCAAGCCCTGCGATCTGTCTTATATATGAATGATGCTGATGGGGGCAAGGGCTCCCATCGATGATGAAAAAAGGAAGTGCAAACTATGGCAGAAAAGAACGTTGCCGGGTTCATCAAGCTGCAGATTCCCGGCGGAAACGCCACCCCGGCCCCTCCGGTAGGTCCGGCACTCGGCGCCAAGGGCGTCAACATCATGCAGTTCTGCCAGGCATTCAATGCCCAGACTGCCGACAAGCAGGGAACCATCGTTCCTGTCGAGATCACCGTCTATGAGGACAAGACCTTCTCGTTCGTCTGCAAGACCCCGCCGGCCGCATTCCTCATCAAGCAGGAGCTCGGCCTCGAGTCCGCCTCTGGCGAGCCGCATATCAACAAGGTCGGAATGCTCACCGAGGAGCAGCTCCGCAAGATCGCCGAGATCAAGATGCCCGACCTCAACGCGAACGACATCGAGGCAGCGATGAAGATCGTCGCCGGAACCGCTCGTTCGATGGGCGTCCAGATCGAGGGAAGGCCCGACACCGGTGTCTACACCCGCAAGAAGGGCAGGAAGTAAGGCAATCAGGTCCTACAGGGCCTTAAGCAGTGGAAGGGCAGGCATGCCCGTCATCGACCACGAAGGAGTCAGAAATGCCAAAGCATGGAAAGCAGTACAGGGCTGTAGCAGCCAAGTACGACAAGCATGAGTTCTACACGCCCCTCAAGGCGGTTCGCCTCGTCAAGGAGCTCAGGTACGCAAAGTTCGACGAGACCATCGAGTGCCATTTCCGCCTGGGTATCGATACCCGTCAGGCAGACCAGCAGCTCAGGGGATCCATCTCCCTTCCCAACGGAACGGGTAGGGAAGTCCGCGTTGCGGTCTTCGCCGAGGGCGACAAGGCCCGCGAGGCTCAGGAAGCCGGCGCCGACATTGTCGGCAGCGACGAGCTCGTTGCAGACATCCAGAAGGGCATCATCAACTTCGATGCCGCCGTTGCAACCCCTGACATGATGTCCAAGGTCGGTCGCCTCGGCAAGATCCTCGGCCCCCGCGGTCTCATGCCGAACCCCAAGCTCGGCACCGTCACCATGGATGTCACCCGCATCATCGGCGAGCTCAAGGCTGGACGCGTGGAGTATCGTGCCGACAGGTTCGGAAACATCCACGTTCCGATCGGAAAGCTCTCGTTCGACGACGAGAAGATCATCGAGAACTACTCCGCGCTTCTCGATGAAATCACGAGGGTCAGGCCTTCTGCGGCCAAGGGCAAGTACATCAAGTCCATCACCCTCACCTCGACGATGGGCCCTGGCGTCCATGTCGATCCGCTCATCACGCGCAATATGATGAACGAATAATCTCGCTTTTAGGCCTTTTGCAGCCATTTCGATGGCTGCAGTGGCTGAGCAGGTGTAATATCTGCTTTGCACCGATTGGTGCGAAAAAGACAAAAAGCTGCCCAAGACAGCCGGCGTCCCGCAAGGGACTCAATTGAGACCATAGGTCGAAGCCTGCCGAGGTGGTCGTAAAAGAATCGCAAGCGATTGCGGTTCCAATCACGCGATTGACGGCCTCCGCTGGACAGTGGGGGCCGTTTCCATTTGGGAAGCGACTTCTCTCGAAGGGGCGCGAAGGCGCCGAAGCGTTTGAGAGCAAGTTGAAAGGAGGTGCACCGACATATGCCAACTTTGCAGAAAGAGGAGACCATCAGGAGCATCGTCGAGGATCTCAAGGCCTGCAGTGCAGTTTGGATCGTGGATTATCGCGGCCTTACCGTAAAGCAGTCCGAGGAACTCAGGAGGAGCATCAAGGAGGCGGACGGAACCATCAAGGTTCTCAAGAACACGCTAACCAAGAGGGCTCTCGCTGAGCTAGGTCTTCCCTCGATGGACGAGTATCTGCACGGTCCGTCCGCCTTCGTCTTCGCGGGTGAGGACCCGGTTCTCTCCGCCAAGGCCATCAAGGCTTTCGGAAGCAAGAACAAGAACCTCGTCATCAAGGGCGGTCTGATGGAAGGGGAGGTGCTTACACCCGAGCAGGTCAAAGCAGTCGCCGATCTTCCCTCTCGCGAGCAGCTTATCGGCCAGATTGCCAGCGCTATCGCTGGCGTTGCCCGTGGGCTCGCAGTTTCCATTTCCGGCGTATCTCGTGGTCTGGCAGTCGTTGCGCAGGCAATCGCCGACCAGAAATCGGCTGCATAACCGAAAGCAGAGCACTACCCGCTGCGTAAAGGTCGCAGCGGCCTGAAAAAGATTGGATCGCTGCCAACGGAAAAGGCAGCCAAACGAAAGGATATTGAAATGACTAATGAGGAGATCATTGAGGCTCTAAAGGAGATGACCCTTCTTCAGGCATCCGAGCTCGTAAGCATGATTGAGGAGACCTTCGGCGTTTCCGCAGCAGCACCCGCGGCAGTTGTCGCAGCAGCACCGGCCGGTGGCGAGGCCGAGGTCGAGGAGAAGACCTCCTTCGACGTTGTCCTCGAGGGCTTCGGCGATGCCAAGATCGCCGTCATCAAGGCAGTCCGCGAGCTCACCTCCCTCGGTCTCAAGGAGGCCAAGGACGTCGTCGAGTCCGCTCCCAAGCCGATTCTCGAGGGTGTGCCGAAGGACAAGGCCGAGGAGGCCAAGGCCAAGCTCGAGTCTGCTGGCGCAGCAGTCTCCATCAAGTAATTGCGCTTGAATCCATAGCAGCTGCACGATTCAGCTGCAATTGCAACGACATCGGACGGGCAATCGCCTCGTCCGATGTCGTCGTTAATCCGCTCATGGATAAAAGTGTGAATCACGCGGGAATCATCTTGGAACTAGCCTTCCATACTAAGTAATATTTAAAGTTGCGTCAATATGCAATTTTTGTACCAGGCACTGAGGAGGTCTGCGTAGTGAGCGATCTGAAATCCAACCGTTCAGCACAGCACCGAACCCGCAAAAGCTTCGCAAAAATCCCGGAAGTTATGGCTCTTCCGGACCTCATGGCAATCCAGATAGAGAGCTTTGAGCGTTTTAAGACAGATGGCATTCGAGAGGCGTTCAGGGACATTCCGCCAATCGAGAACAGCCAGAAGAAAATCAGCCTCGAATTCCTAGATCACGAGATAAGCGAACCCAAGCATTCCGTCATGGAGTGCAAAGCTCGCGATCTCTCCTACGAGTGCTCGCTCTTCGTCCAGGCGCGTCTGGTTGACAAGTCCACTGGCGAGATCAAGCTCCAGCAGGACATCTTCATGGGCGACATCCCGGTCATGACCGACCAGGGCACCTTCATCATCAAGGGAACAGAGCGCGTCGTAGTCAGCCAGCTCGTTCGCAGCCCTGGAGTCTACTTCTCAACCGAGCAGGACAAGAGCAGCGATGCAACCATCTACAGCGCCAAGATCATCCCCTCCAGGGGTGCTTGGCTCGAGTTCGAAACCGACAAGAGGGGAGTGCTCTCCGTTCGCGTCGACCGCAAGCGCAAGCAGCCCGCGACCATGATCCTCAGGGCTCTCGGAATCGCGATCAGCAACGACGAGATCATCGAGCTCCTCGGCGACAGCGACATCGTCATGCGCACGCTCGCGCGCGATAGCACAACCACGCAGGAAGAGGGTCTCGTCGAGATCTACAAGCGCCTGCGTCCAGGCGAGCCGCCAACCGTCGACTCCGCAAGGACCACGCTCACCGCGCTCTTCGGCAACTCGCAGCGTTACGATCTCGCTCCTGTCGGCCGCTATAAGATCAACAAGAAGCTCGGCCTCGACGTTCCCGAGAACGAGTCAGTGCTCACCCCGGGCGACGTGGTCGAGACGATGAAGTACATCATCAACCTCTACAACGGCGACCCGAACTGCACTCTCGACGACATCGACCACTTCGGCAATCGTAGGATCCGCACGGTCGGAGAGCTTATCCAGAACCAGTTCCGCGTAGGTCTCTCCAGGATGGAGAGGTCCGTCCGCGAGCGCATGAACACTATGGAGTTCGACGACATCACCCCCTACAGCCTGATCAACATCAGGCCGATCGTCGCTTCGATCAAGGAGTTCTTCGGCTCCTCGCAGCTCTCGCAGTTCATGGATCAGACGAATCCCGCCGCCGGCCTCACCCATAAGCGCCGCCTGAGCGCACTCGGCCCTGGCGGCCTTTCGCGCGAGCGCGCAGGCTTTGAGGTCCGCGATGTCCACACCTCCCACTACGGACGCATGTGCCCGATCGAGACGCCTGAAGGCCCGAACATCGGACTCATCGGCTCGCTGGCAACCTATGGCCGCATCAACAAGTACGGCTTCATCGAGGCTCCGTACCGCAAGGTCGTCGATGGCAAGGTGACCGACGAGATCGACTACCTCACCGCAGACGAGGAGGAGAGCCACGTCATCGCGCAGGCGAACGCTCCGTTCGACCTCGAGACACGCGAGTTCATAACAACCGACCACACCGGCAAGACCGTCAAGGCGGACAAGGTCCTCTGCCGTATGAAGAACATCAACGGCGTCTTCGGAGACCCCGATGAGGTCGCGCCCGAGCGCGTCGACTACATGGACGTCTCCCCGAGGCAGATGGTTTCGGTAGCAACCGCGCTGATTCCGTTCCTCGAGCACGACGATGCCAACCGCGCCCTCATGGGCTCCAACATGCAGAGGCAGGCAGTGCCGCTGCTCAAGCCCTCCGCTCCGCTGGTCGGCACCGGCATGGAGTTCCGCTGCGCGGTCGACTCCGGCGAGGTCGTCATCGCCAAGAAGGACTGCACGGTCCAGTACGTCGATTCCAACAAGGTCATCGTCAAGTACGACGATGGCACCAAGGAGACCATCGGATTCCAGAAGTTCCAGAAGTCCAACCAGAGCTTCTGCCTGAACTACAAGCCCGTGGTCAAGGCCGGTCAGAAGGTCATGGCCGGCGAGGTCCTCGTCGACGGGCCCTCCTCCGAGGATGGAGAGCTCGCGCTCGGCCAGAACCTCGTCGTCGCCTACATGCCCTGGGAGGGCTACAACTACGAGGACGCGATCATCCTCTCCGAGAGGGTCGTCAGCGAAGATCTCCTTACCTCGATCACCATCAAGGACTACGAGATCGACGCCCGCGAGACCAAGCTCGGCCCGGAGGAGATCACCCGCGAGATACCGAACATGTCCGAGGACATGCTCGCCAACCTCGATGCCGACGGCATCATCCGCATCGGCGCCGAGGTAGGTCCTGGCGACATCCTCGTCGGCAAGGTCACCCCGAAGGGCGAGACCGAGCTCACCGCCGAGGAGAGGCTCCTGCGCGCGATCTTCGGCGAGAAGGCCCGCGAGGCCAGGGACAACTCCCTCAAGGTGCCCCATGGCGAGGGCGGCCGCGTAATCGGCTACCACAGGTTCAGAAGGGAAGACGGCGACGAGCTTTCCCCCAGCGTCAACGAGCTCATCCGAGTCTATGTGGCGCAGAAGCGCAAGGTCCAGCAGGGCGACAAGCTTGCAGGACGCCACGGAAACAAGGGCGTCATCTCGTTGATCCTTCCCGTCGAGGACATGCCCTATCTCGCCGATGGAACCCCCGTCGACATCATCCTCAACCCGCTTGGAGTTCCCTCCCGTATGAACGTCGGGCAGCTCCTCGAGACCCATCTCGGATGGGCTGCGGCGGCTGGTTGGAACGATGACGGATCCGTCTGCTACGACCCCGTATACGTCGCAACGCCGGTCTTCGACGGCGCCAACGAGGACGAGATCTCGCAGGTCGTAGCCAAGGCGAACGAGAATCTCGTCAAGAAGGCGCACGCCGAGCTTGGCGACATGGTTCGCGACGAGTTCATCCCGCAGCTCACCATGCAGGGCAAGACCGAGCTCTACGATGGTCGCACGGGCGAGAAGTTCCGCGAGCCGATCACCGTCGGCAGGAACTACATCCTCAAGCTCTCGCACCTCGTGGACGACAAGATCCACGCACGCTCGACTGGCCCGTATTCGCTCATCACCCAGCAGCCTCTCGGAGGCAAGGCCCAGTTCGGTGGCCAGCGCTTCGGAGAGATGGAGGTCTGGGCCCTCTACGCATACGGCGCATCGAACGTCCTGCAGGAGATCCTCACGATCAAGTCGGACGACACGAGCGGCCGCGTGAAGGCCTACGAGCACATCGTCAAGGGCGAGAACGTTCCTTCGCCTGAGGTTCCGGAGTCGTTCAAGGTCCTCATCAAGGAGATGAAGTCGCTCGCGCTCGACGTCGAGCTCATGGGCGAGCCTAAGAAGCAGGCTCCCGTGGCGGAGGAAGAGGATGAGCTCGCCAAGCTCGTCGATGCCTCCAACACCTACGAGGACGACGATCTGGACATGATCTACACTGAGCTGCTCGACACTCTCGAGCAGGATTCGCTCATCGACGACGAGGGACAGGAGTAAGCTGACATGGCAGAATTCGATGTCAACAATTTCGAAAGCCTTCGTATAGGGCTGGCAAGTGCAGAGAAGATTCGCAGCTGGTCGTATGGTGAGGTCAAGAAGCCCGAGACCATCAACTACAGGACCCTCAAGCCGGAGAAGGACGGACTCTTCTGCGAGAAGATCTTCGGTCCCACCAAGGACTGGGAGTGCAACTGCGGAAAGTACAAGCGCATCCGCTTCCAGGGCATCGTCTGCGAGCGCTGCGGCGTCGAGGTCACTCGCGCCAAGGTGCGTCGCGAGCGCATGGGCCATATCGAGCTTGCGGCTCCCGTAAGCCATATCTGGTACTTCAAGGGCACGCCGTCCAGGCTGGGATACCTCCTCGACATCACCCCCAAGGATCTCGAGAAGGTGCTCTATTTTGCGGCTGCGATCATCACCTATGTCGACGAGGAGGCAAGGGAGGCCGATCTCGAGCTGCTCGCCGACGACCTCATCAACGACCTCGACGCGATCGACAATGAGTGCGCCAGGGCCATCGAGGACGTTCAGAGCCTCAACATCGAGAACATCGACCCCGAGGAGTTCTCCGACTACGACGAGGGCGAGCTGCTCACCCCCGAGGAGATCGCCGCTGAGATCGTCGATATCAAGGAGGAGTTCGCAGAGCGCAAGGCGCTGCGCCAGGAGGCCTTCGACACCTTCTGCAAGGTCAAGGTCAAGGACCTCATCCTCGACGAGGTGCTCTTCCGCGAGATGAAGACCGACTATTCCGCATACATCAAGGGCGGCATGGGCGCCGAGGCCATCCGCGAGCTTCTCATAGCGTTCGACCTCGAGAAGACCGCTGCCGAGCTCAACGAGATCATCGAGACCGGCAAGGGCCAGAAGAAGCTTCGCGCCATCAAGCGCCTCAAGGTTGTCGATGCATTCATCAAGAGCGACAACAACCCCGAGGACATGATCCTCACGGTCATCCCGGTGCTTCCTCCGGAGCTGCGCCCGATGGTCCAGCTCGACGGTGGCCGCTTCGCCGCATCCGACCTCAACGACCTCTACCGCAGGGTCATCAACCGCAACAACCGCCTTAAGAGGCTGCTTGACCTCAACGCACCCGACATCATCGTCAACAACGAGAAGAGGATGCTGCAGGAGGCTGTCGACTCCCTGTTCGACAATGGCCGCAGGGGACGCCCGGTCACCGGACCTGGCAATCGTCCGCTCAAGTCGCTCTCCGACATGCTCAAGGGCAAGCAGGGCCGCTTCCGCCAAAACCTGCTCGGAAAGCGCGTCGACTACTCTGGCCGTTCGGTCATCGTCGTCGGCCCGCAGCTCAAGATGCACCAGTGCGGCCTTCCCAAGGCCATGGCGCTCGAGCTCTTCAAGCCCTTCGTCGTGGAGCGCCTCGTCGAGCTCGACCACTATCCCAACGTCAAGGCAGCCAAGAAGGCCGTCGACCGTGGAAACAACGTGGTCTGGGACGTCCTCGAAGAGGTCATCACCGAGCATCCGGTGCTGCTCAACCGCGCACCAACCCTGCACCGCCTCGGAATCCAGGCGTTCGAGCCCGTCCTCGTCGAGGGTAAGGCCATCCGCCTGCATCCGCTGATGTGCACCGCGTTCAACGCCGACTTCGACGGCGACCAGATGGCAGTCCACGTGCCGCTGTCCGTTGAGGCCCAGGCCGAGGCTCGCGTCCTCATGCTCTCGACCAACAACATCAAGTCGCCCGCACATGGCCATGCGCTCACAGTTCCGACGCAGGACATGATCATCGGCCTCTACTACCTCACCGCAGCCCGCGATGGCTTCCCGGGAGAGGGTAGGGCGTTCATTGACTTCAAGGACGCCATCAACGCATACGATGCGCGCGCCGACGTCGATCTGCAAGCGAAGATCAAGGTCAGGCTCACCGAGGACACCGATGAGGAGATCTCGTACGGCAAGTTCAAGCAGCGCAAGGCCGGAGAGATCCTCGACACCACCATCGGCAGGGTCATCTTCAACTCGGTTCTGCCCGATGACTTCCCGTTCATCAACTTCGAGATGAACAAGACCGAGATCAGCAACCTCATCGGCGATTGCTGCGAGAGGTATTCGCTCTCCCAGATGCCCGAGATCCTCGACGGCCTCAAGTCGCTCGGATTCCATTACGCAACGCTCGCAGGCGTCACCGTCTCCGTCTATGACGCGACGATTCCGCCGAACAAGTGGGATATCCTCGAGGAGGCCGAGAAGAAGGTCGCGCTCATCGACGAGCATTATGAGATCGGCTACTCGACCGACCGCGAGCGCCACGAGCGCACCGTCGCCATCTGGAACGAGGCGAACGAGGAAGTCGGAGCCGCTATGGTAGAGAACTTCGACAAGTTCAATCCGATCTACATGATGGCCTTCTCGGGAGCCCGTGGAAACATCAAGCAGATCAGGCAGCTCGCTGGAATGCGCGGAATCATGAACAACCCGAAGGGCGAGCCCATCGACCAGCCGATCAAGGCGAACTTCCGCGAGGGCCTCTCCGTACTCGAGTACTTCATCTCCACGCATGGCGCCAGGAAGGGTCTGGCGGACACCGCGCTGAGGACCGCCGACTCCGGCTACATGACCAGGCGTCTCGTCGATGTCGCCCAGGACGTCATCGTGCGCGAGCACGATTGCGGCAACGACGACGGAGTCGAATATGACATCCTCGAACCCTCCAGCAAGGATGGCGACATCAAGGTCGACGAGAACCTCGTCGGCAGGTGCCTGCAGACCTCGGTCGTCGACCCGGAGACCGGCGAGATCCTCGCCGAGAAGGACAGCTACATCTCGGGCGTCGGACAGCTCAAGGACTTCCTCGCTCATGGCGTGAAGACCGTCTCTATCAGGACGATCATGACCTGCAAGAGCAAGAAGGGAATCTGCCAGAAGTGCTACGGCTGGGATCTTGCAACCGGCGTACCCGTCAACATCGGAACCGCCGTTGGAATCATCGCGGCGCAGTCGATCGGCGAGCCCGGCACCCAGCTCACGATGAGGACGTTCCACACCGGTGGAGTCGCTGGAGAGGACATCACGCAGGGTCTCCCGCGCGTCAACGAGCTCTTCGAGGCACGCAAGCCCAAGGGCCAGGCGCTCCTCGCTGAGATCTCCGGTCGTCTCACCATCACCAGCGACAAGGACAACCGCAACTTCGTAATCACAGGCGAGGATGGCGAGACCGTCGAGTATCAGGTCAGCATCCGCCATCAGCTCATGCCCGATATCGAGAACGACTGCGAGGTCGTGGTCGGCCAGCAGCTCACCAAGGGCTCGGTCAACCCGCACGACCTGCTGAGGCTCACCGACGCGCGCACGACGCTGAAGTACATCGTCTCCCAGGTCCAGGACGTCTATACGTCCCAGGGCGTCGACATCAACGACAAGCACATCGAGGTCATCGCGAGGCAGATGCTCCGCAAGATCTCCGTTCTCGACTCCGGCGATTCCGAGTACCTGCCTGGAACTCAGGTCGATGCAATCGACTTCGAGAAGGAGAGCGAGCGCATACTGCTTGAAGGCGGCACCCCGCCAACCGGCACGCCGATCCTCCTCGGAATCACCAAGGCCTCGCTGGCAACCGATTCCTTCCTCTCTGCCGCATCGTTCCAGGAGACCACCAGGGTTCTCACCGATGCCGCCATCGAGGGTAAGGTCGACTACCTGCAGGGTCTCAAGGAGAACGTCATCATCGGCAAGTCGATTCCCGCCGGCACTGGACTCAAGAAGTACCGCAACATCAAGCTGCAGTATCGCGGCGAGCCCGTCGACGAGTCGCTTATCAAGTCCGATTCGCTCCCGTCCTACGCTCCCGATGAGCTGCAGGAGCTTGAGACGCTGCTGCCCAAGCCGCAGGATTGGTCGCTCGATGTCGAGGACTACATCGGATCGACCGAGAGCTACTCCAGCTACCTCGGCGGCATCAGGTCGATGCCCGCTTCCAAGAAGCTCGACCCGGAGATCGGCAACCTCTATCTCTTCGACGATCTCGGAATCTCGCAGAGGTGGGCCAACAAGTTCTCCGAGGCCGGAATCGAGACCGTCAACGATCTCGTCGGCCAGACCGAGGAGGAGCTGGGCCGCATCGAGGGAATCGGCGCGAAGGCGCTCGAGGAGCTCAAGGAGGGACTCAAGGCCCGCGACCTGCTCTACATCCTCGAGAGCGACACCGACTCCAACGAGAACGATGTCTCGCAGCTCTTCGACATGGTCTTCTCGCCCGATGAGTCCACCTCGTTCCTGGACAACAGCTCGATGCTCAGCTATCAGGACCTCGGCGATGACATGATCGGATCCTCGATGCCTTCGATCGGATCGATCAAGGACTCGGCCGAGCTCGACGAGCTCTTCAGGCAGGTCGGCCTCTCCGGATACACGATCATCGACGATGATATGGACGGCCTAAACGACAACGACTGATGTTGTCAAGATAGTTTTTCACGCAAACGTCCCTTTGGCTCTCGCTGAAGGGACGTTCGCCAATTAAGTATAGATACGCCCGGCACCGTTGTGTTTGACATGCTGCGGTTGTGGTGATAACGTAACCGAACGTGCGCAATTCTGCCCACGTGTGTTTTCATGCAAGTTTTGCAGTGTTTTCTGCAGGTACGGAAAGTAAAGGAGCTAGGTTTGCCGACAATCAATCAGCTGGTTCGCAAGGGCCGTATCAAGACGGTCGATAAGAAGAAGACCCCAGCACTTCAGGGAAATCCTCAGAAGCGCGGTGTATGCACTAGGGTCTACACCACCACCCCCAAGAAGCCGAATTCGGCGCTGCGCAAGGTTGCTCGCGTCAGGTTGGTCAATGGCGTCGAGGTCACGGTCTACATTCCGGGCATCGGCCACAACCTCCAGGAGCACTCGATGGTCCTCATCAGGGGCGGCCGCGTGAGGGATCTCCCAGGTGTTCGTTACAAGGTCATCCGCGCCACCCTCGACTGCGCTGCAGTCAACAACAGGGCACAGGCACGTTCGCGCTATGGAGCCAAGAGGCCCAAGTAGTCGGACGTTTGGATGCATGGTTGCCCAAGGGCAGCCGAGGATAAATCAATTGGGCGGGTCGAGATGGCTCGCATGCAGTTCGAATACGAAACAGGAGAGTGAAAATGCCGCGTAGAGCAGCAGCAGTCCGCCGCGAAGTGCAGCCGGATGCAGTTTACAACAATCGCTTGGTCACTCAGTTGATCAACAAGGTCCTTCTCCATGGCAAGAAGTCGATCGCCGAGAACATTGTCTACGGCGCATTCGACATCATCGAGAAGAAGACCGATTCCGATCCTCTGACCGTCTTCAAGAAGGCCATGGACAACGTTCGCCCGACCCTCGAGGTCAAGCCGAAGCGCGTCGGTGGAGCAACCTATCAGGTTCCGATGGAGGTCAACTCCCGTCGCGCAACCACCCTCGCGATCCGCTGGATCGTCGACTTCTCCCGCAAGCGCAAGGAGAAGACGATGAAGGAGCGCCTCGCAGCCGAGATCCTCGATGCATCGAACGGAATGGGTTCTTCCGTCAAGCGTCGCGAGGACCTCTACAAGATGGCAGAGTCGAACCGTGCGTTTTCGCACTATAGGTTCTAAAGGGGATTCAAGACAGCAATGCCCAACGCAGACCTGACATACACCCGCAACATCGGCATCATGGCCCACATCGATGCAGGTAAGACCACGACCACCGAGCGCATCCTCTACTACACGGGGAAGAACCACAAGATCGGCGAGGTTCACGATGGCGCCGCGACGATGGACTGGATGGAGCAGGAGCAGGAGAGGGGTATCACCATCACCTCCGCTGCCACCACCTGCTTCTGGAAGGACCACAAGATCCAGATCATCGACACCCCCGGCCACGTCGACTTCACCGCCGAGGTCGAGCGCTCGCTGCGCGTCCTCGATGGCGCCGTGGCGGTCCTCTGCGCGGTCGGTGGCGTACAGCCTCAGTCCGAGACCGTATGGCGCCAGGCTGTGCGCTACGGGGTTCCTACGCTCGCGTACATCAACAAGATGGATCGCATCGGCGCGGATTACCTCGCAGTGATCGAGCAGATGCGCGATCGCCTCGATGCGCGTCCGGTCCTGCTGCAGATCCCGATCGGCAGCGAGGACAGCTTCATCGGCCTCATCGACATCATCGAGATGAAGGCCTGGATGTTCAACGAGGACGAGAAGGGCATGATCTATCCCGAGGAGGCCCCGATTCCCGAGGAGTACCTCGGCGATGCCGAGATGTACTACGAGGAGCTCACCGAGGTCGCCTCAGAGTTCGACGATGACCTCATGATGATGATCATCGAGGATCAGGACCTCGAGCCCGAGCAGATCAGGGCGGCTATCAGGAAGGGTTGCATCTCCGGTGCGATCACCCCCGTCTGCTGCGGCTCCTCTTTCAAGAACAAGGGAATCCAGCAGCTTCTCGACGCCATCGTCGAATACATGCCGTCTCCGGTCGACATCAAGTCGATCGTGGGCGTCGATGCCAAGACCGGCGCCGAGGTCGAGAGGCATGCGGACGCTTCCGAGCCGTTCTCGGCCCTCGCATTCAAGGTCATGACCGACCCCTACGTCGGCAGGCTGACCTACATCAGGGTCTACTCTGGAACGCTTGAGGTAGGCTCCTACACCTATAATGCGACCAAGGATAAGAAGGAGCGCATCGGTCGCCTTCTGAGGATGCATTCGAACTCCCGTGAGGACATCGAATCCGTTTCGGCTGGCGACATCTGCGCAGTTGTCGGACTGAAGAACACCTCTACCGGCGACACGCTGTGCAGCGACAAGCATCCCGTCATCCTCGAGTCGATGGAGTTTCCCGATCCGGTCATCGACATCGCCATCGAGCCGAAGACGAAGGCCGAGCATGACAAGCTCGCCGTCGCCCTTCAGAAACTCGCCGACGAGGATCCCACCTTCCGCGTCTCCACCAACCCGGAGACCGGCCAGACGATCATCGCCGGAATGGGCGAGCTGCATCTGGAGATCATCATCGATCGCCTGCTTCGCGAGTTCAACGTAGGGGCGAACGTCGGCAAGCCCCAGGTTGCCTATCGCGAGACCGCAGGCAGTGCAGTCAAGAACGTCACGGGCAAGTTCGTCCGTCAGACCGGTGGTTCGGGACAGTATGGCCATTGCGTCATCGACCTCGAGCCACAGGAGCCGGGCGCTGGTTACGAATTCGTCAACAAGATCGTCGGTGGAACCATCCCCAAGGAGTACATCCCCGCAGTCGACAAGGGCATCCAAGAGGCCCTCGAAAGCGGAGTCATCGCGGGATTCCCCACGGTCGATATCAAGGTCACCCTCGTCGATGGCTCATATCACGAGGTCGACTCCTCCGAGGCCGCATTCAAGATCGCTGGATCGATGGCGGTCAAGGAGGCTTTGCGCAAGTCCAACCCGGTCCTTCTCGAGCCCGTCATGCAGGTCGAGGTCGAGACGCCGGAGAACTACATGGGCGACGTCATGGGAAGCATCTCCTCCAAGCGCGGACAGATCCAGGGCATGGAGGATAGGGGAAGCTTCAAGGTGATCAAGTCGCTCGTCCCGCTCTCGGAGATGTTCGGATACGCAACCGAGCTCCGTTCCTTCACCCAGGGCCGCGCGTCGTTCTCGATGCAGTTCTCGGCCTATGTGGAGGTCCCGAAGCACATTGCGGAGGAAGTCGTCGGAAAGAGCGCGGCAGGCAGATAGAGAACAAGGCTCAAACCAAAGGTATTGAACCCTAAGCAAACGTTGGAGGTAATAGAGTTGGCAAGTCAAAAGATCAAGATTCGTCTCAAGGGCTACGACCACGAGATCGTCGATAAGTCTTCCAAGCTCATCGTCGAGACCGCCATCAAGACGGGCGCCAAGGTCAGCGGACCCATCCCGCTGCCCACCGAGCGCAACATGTATTGCGTGATCCGTTCGCCCCATGTTAACAAGGATAGCCGCGAGGAGTTTGAGATGCGCACCCATAAGCGCCTCATCAACATCCTCGATCCCACTCCGTCCACCGTCGATTCGATGATGCGTCTCGACCTTCCAGCGGGTGTAGACATCGAGATCAAGCTCTAAGCGGTTATACTTATAATGTTGCGCTCATTTAGGCGCAAAACTATCGGAAGTGGTCCGCTGAGGGCGATATCAAGGAAATATCGTTGGGACTCATGACCACGTGAGGAAAAGGTAAGTGATTATGGTAAGCACGATTCTAGGTCGCAAGATCGGAATGACCCAGGTGTGGAGCGAAGATGACGAGATCATCCCTGTAACCGTCATCGAAGCCGGTCCTTGCGTCGTTTCGCAGATCAAGACCAAAGAGACCGATGGCTACGAGGCCATCCAGATCGGCTTTGGCAAGATCAAGCCGAAGCATGTCAACAAGCCCATGGCTGGGCACTTCGAGCGCGCAGGCATCGAGCCTATGCGCTACCTCAGGGAAGTCAGGGTAGAGGATGCATCCCAGTTCTCGCTTGGCGAGACCATCACCTGCGGTGAGTTCGAGGGTTGCACCGTGGACGTTTCTGGCACCTCCAAGGGTAAGGGTTTCGCTGGCGTCATGAAGCGTTACGGCTTCGGCGGCGGCCCTGGCGGACACGGTTCGCACTTCCATCGCGCTCCCGGTTCGGTTGGCCAGTGCGCTTCGCCGTCCCGCATCTTCAAGGGTGTCAAGATGGCCGGTCACATGGGCAACGTCAAGGTTACCGTTCGCAACCTGGCGGTCGTCAGGGTCGACGAGGACCTCAACATCATCCTGGTCAAGGGCGCCATTCCCGGTGGAAAAGGCGGACTCGTGACCGTTCGCAAGGTCAAGTAGCTTTCTCTTCCCAGTTAAGGAGTTCCGACAATGCCTAAGATCGATATATACAACCAGACTGGAGAGAAGGTAGACAGCGTCGACTTCGCCGACTCCGTCTTCAGCATCACTCCAAACATCCCTGTGATGCACCAGGTTTGCAAGGCCATCCTCGCAGGCAGGCGCCAGGGAACCCACAACACCAAGACCCGCGGACAGGTTTCCGGCGGCGGCAAGAAGCCCTATCGTCAGAAGGGCACCGGCCGTGCGCGCCAGGGCTCGATCCGTGCACCCCATTACAGGGGCGGCGGCACCGTCTTCGGACCGCATCCGCGCTCCTATGCCTTCAAGGTGAACAACAAGGAGGTCAAGCTCGCCATGCGTTCCGCGCTCTCCGGCAAGCTTGCAGATGACGAGCTGATCTGCATCGATAGCTTCGACTTCGAGAAGCCGTCCACCAAGGCCGCCATCAAGGTGCTCGAGTCGTTCGGCATCGACGGCAAGGTGACGCTGGTCATCGACACCACCGATGTCAATTCCATCCTCTCGTTCCGCAACATCCCCGGAATGAGAATCATCAGCGTCGGCGAGGCCAACACCTACGATCTCATCGATAACAAGAAGCTCGTATTCACCCTCTCCACGCTCAAGCGTCTCGAGGAGGTGCTCGTCTAATGAAGGATCCGCGCGAGGTAATCATTCGCCCCATCGTGACCGAACGTTCCTTCGATCAGATCGAGGGAGAGAACCGTTACACGTTCGAGGTCGCCAAGACCTCCAACAAGATCGAGATCGCCAAGGCGATCCACGACATCTTCGGTGTGGATGTTGTCAAGGTCAACATAGTCAACGTCAAGGCCAAGCCGAAGCGCGTTCGCGCCGTCCCTGGCTACACCCGCACTTGGAAGAAGGCCATCGTCAAGCTCGCCGAGGGCCAGACGATCGACTTCTACGGAACGATGTAAACAACCATCCGATGCCGCTTGGCGGCGGTATCGGATGTTTCGTTTAGCAATCAACGCCAGATTGCAGGTTTTTGTTGTAGGCTCCTAATGTTCTAAATATGGACACGCTCGGAGCCGTGGTAGTCCGGAGTCGCAGGCAAGGGCTGAAAAGGGGCCCAACTCCCAAGTGCTATGCGGCCATCGGACAAGAGAAGGAGTTGAAATGGGAGTAAAGCAGTATAAGCCGACCTCACCTGGACGCAGGTTCCAGACGGTCTCGGACTTTGCCGAGATCACGAGGTCCTATCCTGAGAAGTCGCTGGTAAAGCCGCTTCCCAAGAAGGCTGGCCGCAACAACAACGGTCGTATCACGACCAGGCATCAGGGCGGCGGCCACAAGCGTCAGTACAGGGTCATCGACTTCAAGCGCAACAAGGACGGTATCCCCGCCAAGGTTGCCACCATCGAGTATGACCCGAATCGTTCGTCCCGCATCGCGCTCCTGCACTATGCGGACGGCGTCAAGACCTACATCCTGCACCCCAAGGGCCTCAAGGTCGGCGACATCGTCACCAGCGGTCCCGATTCGGACATCAAGCCCGGAAACGCCCTTGAGCTCAAGGATATCCCGGTAGGTACGCTCATCCACGCCGTCGAGCTTCAGCCTGGCAAGGGCGCCGCTATGGCGCGCAGCGCTGGAACCTCGATCCAGCTCATGGGCAAGGAGGGCAAGTACGCCATCCTCCGCCTCCCGTCCTCCGAGATGAGGCGCGTGCTCCTCACCTGCCGTGCAACGATCGGCGAGGTTGGAAACGCAGAGCACAGCAACATCAAGATCGGCAAGGCTGGACGCAAGCGCTGGGCTGGCGTCAGGCCTACCGTACGCGGTACCGTCATGAACCCTGTCGACCATCCTCATGGTGGCGGCGAGGGCAAGAACAAGTCTGCAGGACGCCATCCTGTTACGCCTTGGGGCGTTCCCACCAAGGGACATCGCACCCGTAACAAGAAGAAGGCCTCCAGCAAGCTCATCATCCGCCGTCGTAAGAAGTAACCGATTCGAGAATTGGAGAATCCACCGTGAGCAGAAGTTCAAAGAAGGGGCCGTTTGTGGAGCCAAGGCTGCTTAGCCGTGTCGTAGCTGCCAACGCTGCCAACGAGAAGCCCGTCATCAAGACATGGTCCAGGTCCTCGACCATCTTCCCGGAGATGGTAGGACACACCATCGCGGTCCATGATGGACGCAAGCATGTGCCGGTTTACATCACCGAGTCCATGGTTGGGCACAAGCTCGGAGAGTTCGCTCCGACCAGGACCTTCCGTGGCCATGCTGCAGATAGGAAGAAGGGCAGGTAATGGAAGCTAAAGCAATCGCTCGTTACGTACGAGTTTCCCCGCGCAAATCCCGCCAGGTCGTTGACATGGTGCGCGGCAAGGACGTCGAGAGGGCTCGCGAGATCCTCGCTTTCTGCGATCGCGATGTCGCCGAAGTCGTCCTCAAGTGCCTCAACAGCGCAGTGGCGAATGCCATCCAGAAGTCGATTCCCGATCACGATCTCTACGTGAGCGCGGCATATGTGGACGAGGGTCCGACCCTCAAGCGCTATCGTCCTCGCGCCAAGGGCAGTGCGTCGAGGATCAACAAGCGCACCAGCCACATCACGATCAAAGTCGCACCGAGAGGGGAGGAGTAGCACATGGGACAGAAAGTATGCCCGATCGGATTCCGCATCGGCACGACCGAGAACTGGCGTAGCCGCTGGTATGCCGACAAGGATTACGCAGCCACTCTCCAGAACGACCTCGCCATCAAGGAGTTCCTCGCCAAGCGCCTCGAGCGCGCAGCGGTCTCCATGGTCGAGATCGAGCGTGCAGGCGACAAGGTGAAGGTCATCATCACCACCGCTCGTCCTGGCATCGTCATCGGCAAGAAGGGCGCCGAGATCGATCAGCTTCGCAAGGAGCTCGAGGAGATCGCCGGCAGCAAGGTCGACATCGACGTCATCGAGATCAAGCGTCCCGAGCTCGACGCCGTTCTCGTAGCCCAGTCGATCGCAGAGCAGCTCGAGGGGCGCGTCGCGTTCCGTCGCGCCATGCGCAAGGCCGTCCAGTCCGCTATCAAGTCCGGTGCCCTCGGCATCAGGATCCAGTGCGCTGGCCGCCTCGGTGGCGCCGAGATGTCTCGCCGCGAGTGGTACCGCGAGGGTCGCGTGCCCCTGCACACCCTTCGCGCGAAGATCGATTACGGAACCGCACTGGCCGCTACGACCATGGGTTCCATCGGAATCAAGGTTTGGATCTATCACGGCGAGAAGCTTCCCGGCCAGGACGTCCCGCGTCCCGCTCTCGAGGGCTCCTCGCGTCCGCAGCGCTCGCGCCGTGGCGAAGGGAGGAAGTAAATCATGCTGATTCCTAAGCGCGTGAAGCACCGCAAGGTGCAGCGCGGTTCCATGAAGGGAACCGCCAAGGGCGGTACCAAGCTCAGCTTCGGTACCTACGGCATCCAGGCTCTGGAGGCCCATTGGATCACCAACAGGCAGATCGAGGCAGCTCGTATCGCGATGACCCGTCAGATGAAGCGTGGCGGCAAGGTCTGGATCACCATCTTCCCGGACAAGCCGATCACCAAGAAGCCGGCAGAGACCCGCATGGGCTCCGGCAAGGGAAATCCCGAGGAGTGGGTCGCAGTCGTCAAGCCTGGCAGGATCATGTTCGAAATCGCCGACGTACCCGATGATGTTGCGAGGGAGGCCCTTCGTCTGGCCATCCAGAAGCTCCCCATCAAGTGCAAGATCGTTACCCGCGAGAAGACGGGGGTGGAATAAATGAAGCAGTCCGAAATCAAGGGTTTCAGCAATGAGGACCTGGCAAAGGCTCTGAAGGATTCCCGCGCCGAGCTCTTCAACCTGCGTTTCCAGCAGGCCACGAGCCAGCTCGACAACACCGCGAGGATCAAGCTCGTCAAGAAGGATATCGCCAGGATCCTGACGGAGATCAGGGCAAGGCAGCTGCTCGCCGCCTCCGAGTCCCTGTAAGAAGGAGATATACGATGACCGAAGAGAGAAACAGCAGGAAAGTACGCCAGGGCGTTGTTATCTCCAATGTGAACGACAAGACCATCGTCGTCGCGATCAAGGAGCGCAAGCAGCATCCTATCTACAAGAAGATGGTGTCTAGCACCAAGAAGTTCCATGCTCACGATGAGGAGAACATCGCAGGCATCGGCGATACCGTCCAGATCATGGAGACCAGGCCCCTCTCCAAGATGAAGAGGTGGCGTCTGGTCAAGATCGTCGAGAAGGCCAAGTAAGGCAAGACCGAAGTTGGAGGGCATTTAGCCCGCCAAGCTTGGAAGTATTGGAGGAATCAAATGATCCAGATGCAAACGATTCTTTCCGTTGCGGATAACTCGGGAGCCAAGAAGGTGCAGTGCATCAAGGTTCTCGGCGGCTCCAAGCGCCGTTACGCCGGCCTCGGCGACGTTATCGTCTGCAGCGTCAAGGAAGCCACCCCTAACGGAAACGTCAAGAAGGGCGACGTCGTCCGCTGCGTTATCGCTAGGGTTGACAAAGAAGTCCGTCGCAAGGACGGAAGCTACATCAGGTTCGACGAGAACGCTGCAGTTCTCATCGACCAGAGCGGTGCTCCCAGGGGCACGCGCATCTTCGGGCCGGTCGCTCGCGAGCTTCGCGAGAAGAGGTACATGAAGATCGTCTCCCTCGCACCTGAGACTTTGTAGGAGGAATTCAGATGGCGATGAAGATTCGCAAGGGCGATCGCGTCAAGGTGATCTCCGGCAAGGACAAGGGCACCGAGTCCGAGGTCATGAGGGCGCTCCCTCGCCAGCATAAGGTAGTGGTCGAGAAGGTTGCTGTCGCCAAGAAGCACCAGAGGCCCACTCAGAGCAATCAGCAGGGCGGAATCGTCGAGATCGAGATGCCGATCGACGTCTCGAACGTCATGCTCATGTGCCCGAACTGCAAGCGTCCGGTTCGCGTCAGCGTCCGCCGTGAAGGCAAGAAGGCCATCCGCGTCTGCAAGAAGTGCAAGCAGGATATCGATTAGCAAACGTAAAATGGGCCCCTTGTCCGCGCCACATCAGGGCAGGGGGGCACAGGGTCGGAAATCCTGTGCTTAAAACCTCCAGATGAAAGGAAATAAAGTGGTACCTCGTCTTAAAGAGAAATACATCAATGAAGTTGCACAGCAGCTCAAGGAGCAGCTTGGGATCACCAACGACATGCAGATCCCCAAGCTCGAGAAGATCGTCGTGAACATGGGAGTCGGCGGAGCAACCCAGGACTCCAAGCTTCTCGACGCGGCAATCGCCGACCTCAGGATCATCACCGGCCAGCAGCCGATCATCACCAAGGCCCGCAAGTCGATCGCATCGTTCAAGGTGCGTGCAGGCATGCCGATCGGATGCAAGGTCACCCTCCGCGGCGACCGCATGTGGGAGTTCTTCGACAGGCTCATCGCCACCGCCATCCCGCGCATCAGGGACTTCCGCGGCCTCTCTCCGAACAGCTTCGATGGCAGGGGCAACTACTCCTTCGGAGTCACCGAGCAGCTGATCTTCCCCGAGATCGACTATGACAAGGTCGACCGCACCAGGGGTATGGATATCACGTTCGTAACCACTTCGCCCAACGACGAAGGTGCCAGGGCTCTCCTCGATGCCTTTGGTTTCCCGTTCGCCAACAACTAATGAATAAGGAGATTAATCGTGGCTAAGAAGTCAATGATCGCTAAGTCGAAGCGCGAGCCCAAGTTCTCGACCCGCCAGCACAACCGTTGCCAGCGCTGCGGGCGTCCAAGAGGTTACTATCGCAAGTTCGGACTCTGCAGGGTGTGCGTGCGCGAGCTCGCAAGCCGTGGAGAGCTTCCCGGCGTGCGTAAGTCGAGCTGGTAATCCAGCTGATTAATCGGCCGCACAGGCGCTGTTGGCAAAGGGCCCTCAACGAACCAGCGGCATGATGAATTGCAAGGAGGCAAGATGTCTGTTACAGACCCGATCGCAGATATGCTTACGAGGATTCGCAACGCAAACTCTGCAATGAAGGACCAAGTTTCGATGCCGTCGAGCAAGAAGTTCGTCGCCATCGCCAAGGTCATGAAGGAAGAGGGATACATCGCCGATTACGAGATCATCCCGAATGAGCCGCAGGACATTCTCGAGATCACGTTGAAGTATGGTCCCAAGAAGGCCAAGACGATCCAGGGCATTCGTCGCATCTCGAAGCCCGGACTTCGCATCTACGCCGGCAAGAACGACCTCCCGAAGGTCCTCGGCGGACTTGGCACTGCAATCATATCCACGTCGAGTGGCGTTATGACCGACCGCGACGCCCGCAAGCTGGGCATCGGCGGCGAGGTCATCTGCTACATCTGGTAACGGTATTGAAAGGAGTATGCAATGTCACGCATTGGTAAGCAGCCCATTACGATACCTGCAGGTGTAGAGATCAAGGTCGAGGACGGAACGGTCTTCGTCAAGGGCGCCAAGGGAGAGCTCTCCCAGAAGATCTCCGATCTCATCAACGTCTCGATCGAGGACGGCGTCCTCACCGTCTCCAGGGTCAACGACACCAAGGAGGCCGCATCGTTCCACGGTCTGACCAGGACGCTGATCAACAACATGGTCATCGGAGTCTCCCAGGGCTTCCAGAAGAAGCTCGAGCTCGTGGGCGTTGGATACCGCGCGGCTCTCAAGGGCAAGGCCCTCGAGATGCAGCTCGGCTACTCGCACCCGGTCGTCATCGACGAGATCGAGGGAATCACCTTCGAAGTCCCCTCTCAGACTGAGATCCTGGTAAAGGGCATCGACAAGCAGAAGGTTGGGCAAGTCGCTGCAGATATCAGGAAGTGGAGGAAGCCGGAGCCTTACAAGGGCAAGGGCATCAGGTATGAAGGCGAGTACATCCGCAGGAAGCTCGGCAAGGCCGCAGGCGCCTAAGGTGGCGTAGCTTCCCGCTAAACACTTACAGTCTGATCAGGAGGATCGATGAACAGCAAGAAACTCAAGACAGAGAACCTCAAGCGCCGCCAGCGCCGCATTCGCGGAAAGATCAGCGGCACTCCCGAGCGCCCGAGGCTCCGCGTTACGCGCTCCAACGCGCACATCTATGCACAGGTTATCGATGACGTTGCTGGCCGCACGCTCTGCTCGTGCAGCTCGCTCGATTCCGAGTTCAAGGCATCGGGCAAGAACGGTTCGAACATCGAGGGTGCGAAGCTGGTAGGCGAGCTCGTCGGCAAGAGGGCACTCGACCTCGGCATCGACTCCGTGGTCTTCGACCGCGGCGGCCGCATCTACCACGGTAGGGTACAGGCTCTGGCCGATGGCGCTCGCAGCGCCGGCCTCAAGTTCTAAGGAAGGAGAGATATGGCTCGCAAGCAAGCACAACAGGCGGTTGAGCTCGAGGAACGAGTGGTATACATCAATCGTGTCTCGAAGGTCGTCAAGGGCGGACGCAGGTTCTCTCTGACCGCATTGGTGGTAGTTGGTGACAGGCAGGGTCATGTCGGCGTCGGCATGGGCAAGTCCTCCGAGGTTCCCAACGCCATCCGCAAGGGCGTCGAGGACGCCAAGAAGAACATGTTCTACGTGCCGATCACCAAGGACGGATCGATCCCGCACGAGGTCATGGGCAAGTACAAGGCCGGTCGCGTCATGCTCAAGCCGGCTCGTCCCGGTACCGGCGTCATCGCTGGTGGCGCCTGCCGCGCCATCCTCGAGCTCGCAGGCATCACCGATGTCCTATCCAAGTCGCTCGGCACCGACAACGCACTCAATATCGTCAAGGCTGCTGCAGAAGGCCTGAAGCAGCTTTCCAGCCCTGCTGAGACCGCGGCTCGCCGCGACACCTCCGTGGGCAAGATCTTCGGATGGGAGGAGTAGCCATGGCAGAGGCAAAGAAGACCCTTCGCGTCACGCAGGTCCGTTCGACCATCGCCTTCCCTGAGAAGCAGCGCAAGGTTCTCAAGGCTATGGGACTTGGCAAGATTGGCAAATCCCACGATTTCTACGACACCCCTGAGGTCCGTGGAATGATCTTCAAGGTTAAGCATCTCGTCAAGGTAGAGGAGATTTAAATGCAGCTCAACGATCTTTATCCCGCACCGGGTTCGACCCATTCGCGCAAGCGCGTGGGCCGTGGACCGGGCTCGGGTCATGGCAAGACCGCCGGTAGGGGAATGAATGGACAGAAGTCCCGCTCTGGCGGCGGCAAGCGCGCCGGCTTCGAGGGAGGTCAGACCCCTCTCGCGCGCAGGCTCCCGAAGCTTCCTGGCTTCAGGAACATCAATAGGGTCGAGTATGCCCCGGTCAACGTCGGTCGCCTCGAGCAGAAGTTCGAGGATGGCGACGTCGTCAACGCCGAGACCCTGGTGGAGAAGGGCATCATCAAGAACACGAGGACCCTTGTCAAGGTGCTCGGGGATGGCGAGCTCACCAAGAGCCTCACCGTCAACGTCGACAAGGTCTCCGAATCGGCTGCCAAGAAGATCGAGGCAGCTGGAGGAAAGGTTGAACTGGCGTGCTAAGTGCATTCGTAAATGCGTTCAGGGTACCTGACCTCCGCAGGAAGATACTCTTTACGCTCTTCATCATCGTCCTTTACAGGATTGGTTGCTTCATACCGGTCCCGGGAGTGCCTTTCCATGCTCTCGCCGACCAATTTGCGAACGACACATCCGGTTCGATGATGCTCCTCAACCTCTTTGCAGGTGGAGCGCTCTCGTACTTCTCGGTCTTCAGCCTGGGAATCATGCCCTACATCACCGCATCGATCATCATGCAGCTGATGCAGGGCGTCATCCCCTCCGTCTCCGCCTGGATGAGGCAGGGCGAGATAGGCCGCAAGAAGATCACGAAGTGGACCAGGTGGCTCACGGTCGCAATCTCGGTCGTCAATGCGTTGGGATACTTGCTCCTGTTCAAGAGCGATGCCTACGGAATCACCCTCAACACCGCCGGGCTTCCCGGCGAGTGGGTTACCGACATCATCATCGTAGTGACGATGGTCGTCGGTTCGGTGCTCATCATGTGGCTTGGCGAGCTCATCACCCAGCGTGGCGTCGGAAACGGAATGTCGCTGATCATCTTCGCGAACATCCTCTCCGGCTTCCCGCAGGCGATCCTGGCCTCGCTCAACCTCACCGCAAACGGCATCGCGATCACCGCCGTGATCATCATCGTCGTGCTCCTGCTCATCCCCGCGATCGTCTTCGTCGAGCGCGCCCAGCGCAGGATCCCCGTCAACTACTCGAAGAGGGTCACTGGCCGCAGGGTTATGGGTGGTTCCTCCACCTACATCCCGCTCAAGGTCAACCCCGCCGGCGTCATCCCGATCATCTTCGCGAGCGCTGTCGTCTACTTCCCGGCGCAGATCTCCGCGGTCTTCGGCGACGTTCACTGGCTGAGGGTCGTCGCCGATGCGGTCTCGAACGGCTGGGTCAACTGGATCGTCACGCTGCTCTTGATCATCTTCTTCACCTACTTCTACTCCTCGATGGTGTTCAACGCCCAGAACACCGCCGATCAGCTGAAGCAGAGCGGCGGATTCATCCCCGGCATCCGTCCGGGCAAGCAGACGGTCCAATACATCAAGGGCGTCACCCGCAGGATCACGCTTCCTGGATCGATCTACCTCGCCCTGATCGCCGTCGTGCCGACGATTCTCTTCTACTTCACCGGCAACACGCTGATCAGCGCATTCGGCGGCACCTCCATCCTGATCATGGTAGGCGTTGGACTCGACACCATGAGCAAGGTCGAAGCGCAGCTGAAGATGCATAACTACGAAGGCTTCTTCAAGTAGGATTGAAAGGATTTTGAGATGAATCTGGTTCTTTTGGGAGCTCCGGGTGCCGGTAAGGGCACTCAGTCCGACCTTCTGATCGAGGAATTCGGATACGCGCACATCTCGACCGGCGACATCCTTCGCGCCGCTGTCAAGGCGGGCACCGAGCTTGGTCTCGAGGCCAAGAAGTACATGGATGCCGGCGATCTCGTTCCCGATTCCGTGGTCATCGGCCTCGTCGCCGACAGGCTCACGCAGGAGGACACCCTCGACGGCTTCATCCTCGATGGATTCCCACGCACGATCGCGCAGGCTGCCGCTCTGGCCGACGAGCTCGAGAAGCTCGGCCGTCCCCTCGATGCAGCCGTTGCCATCGATGTCGACTACGAGGTAATCGTCAAGAGGCTCTCCTCGCGCCGTTGCTGCAGGGATTGCGGCTACATCGGCAACGTTGCCGATGAGTCCTGCCCGAAGTGCGGTGGCGAGATGTTCCAGCGCGATGACGACCAGGAAGACGTCATCCGCAATCGCCTTGCAGTCTATGACAAGTCCACCAAGCCGCTCATCGACTTCTATTCCGAGGCTGGCATTCTCATCACCATCGACGGCGACAAGGATCCCAAGATCGTCTATGACGACGTGAAGCAGGCTCTCGGGCTTTAATCCAAGCAGACAGCTACCTATTGACGGGTTCGAGAGCTAAAATGCTTTCGAACCCGTTTTTCTTTCCAGATGCACCAAGGAGATGTTCCATATGGCAGTAATCATAAAATCACCTGCTGAAATCGAAGCGATGAAAGAGGCTGGCAGGGTCAGCGCGAAGGTCCTCAGGATGCTCGGCGACCTCATCGAGCCAGGCATTTCGACGCTCGAGCTCGATCACCAGGCAGAGGCGATCATCAGGATGGAAGGCGGTAGGCCAGCGTTCAAGGGATACTTCGGATTCCCCGGCTCCATCTGCGCATCCATCAACGATACGATCGTCCATGGCATTCCGAGCAAGGACATCATCCTTCAGGAGGGCGACATCATCTCCATCGACACCGGCGCGATCATCGATGGCTGGGTTGGAGATAACGCATACACCTATCTCTGCGGAGAGGTGGATCCCGATGTGGCCAAGCTCTGCAAGGTCACCGAGGAGTCGATGTGGGCCGGAATCTCCAAGGCCGTGCCCGAAGGCCGCCTCGGAGACATCGGACATGCGGTGCAGTCTATCGCAGAGGCCGCTGGCTTCAAGGTGGTCAGGGAGTATGTCGGCCATGGCGTGGGGCGAAACATGCACGAGGATCCCAACGTCCCGAACTACGGCAAGGCCGGCAAGGGGCTCAGGCTCGTGGAGGGCATGGTCATCGCCATCGAGCCGATGGTGAACATGAAGTCCCACAAGACCAAGAGGATGAAGGATGGCTGGACCGTCAAGACCGTCGACGGGCTGCCGTCGGCGCACTACGAGAAGACAGTCGCTATCACGGCCGATGGGCCGCTGATCCTAACCCAGGAATGATGGCCATGGTGAAGATGACCATTGCGGAGAAGATCCTCGCGCGCCATAGCGGCAATGACGCCGTGATACCGGGCCAGCTGATCGAGTGCGATCTCGATCTTGTGCTCGCGAACGACGTAACCGCGCCGATTTCGATCGCGCAGTTCGAGAAGCTGGGCATAGGCGAGGTCTTCGATCGGTCGAAGATCGTCCTCGTCGCCGACCACTACGTCCCCAACAAGGACATCAAGTCGGCGATCAACGCGAAGGTCATGCGCGATTTCGCGCTCAAATACGGCATCGAGTATAACTACGACGTCGGCACCTCCGGCATCGAACACGCGCTCCTGCCCGAGCAGGGGCTCGTCACCGCAGGCGACCTCGTCATCGGAGCCGATTCGCACACTTGCACATACGGCGCGCTCAACGCGTTCTCCACCGGCATGGGCTCTACCGACATCGCGATCGCATTCGCAACGGGCAGGGCTTGGTTCAAGGTGCCCGAGAGCATCAAGGTGGTCTTGAGCGGGCAGCCGGCTCCAGACGTGAGCGGCAAGGACATCATCCTTTCGCTGATCGGGATGATCGGTGTCGACGGTGCGCTCTACAAGGCGCTCGAGTTCTGCGGAGATGCACTCGACGCGATCTCGATGGAACAGCGAATGACGATCTGCAACATGGGCATCGAGTGCGGCGCCAAGGCGGCTATCTTCGTTCCCGATTCCAAGACGCGCGAATACCTCGATGGCCGAGCGATCAACGAGGCGAGGTTCTACGAGCCCGACGATGGCGCCGAGTATGCGCAGACCATCGAGATCGACTGCTCCAAGCTCGAGCCGGTGCTCGCGGTGCCGCATTCGCCGTCTAACGTCGAGTCCGTATCGCAGCATGCGGGCGTGAGATTAGATCAGGTCGTAATCGGCTCGTGCACCAACGGGCGCATCGAGGACATGCGCGCGGCGGCCGAGGTTCTTGCGGGGCGCAGGGTGGCACCTGGAATCCGCTGCATAGTGATCCCGGCAACGCAGGACGTGGTTTCCAAGTGCCTCGAAGAGGGATTGGCCAAAATCTTCATCGATGCTGGATGCGCCTTCTCGACGCCGACATGCGGGCCGTGCCTTGGCGGTCACATGGGCGTCTTGGCGCCTGGCGAGGTTGCGATCTCGACGACGAACAGGAACTTCGTCGGCAGGATGGGGGACACCTCCTCCAAGGTCTACCTGGCCTCTCCGAGAATCGCCGCGGCATCGGCGGTCCTCGGGCGCATCGGCCTTCCGAGCGAGCTTGGATAGGAGGATTCGATGATACGCGGACGAGTTCATAGATTCGGCAGGGATGTCGATACCGACGTGATCATACCGGCTCGATTCCTCACATCGAGCGAACCCGTGTTCCTCGCAGCGCACTGCATGGAGGACATCGATCCGACTTTCGCCTCGCGTGTCGAGGCCGGCGATATCATGGCCGCCGACGAGAACTTCGGCTGCGGCTCCTCGCGCGAGCACGCTCCTCTCGCAATCAAGTCGTGCGGGGTGAGCGCCGTTGTCGCGAAGAGCTTCGCGCGCATCTTCTACCGCAACTCGATCAACATCGGCCTGCCGATCCTCGAGTGTGCGGAGGCGGTCGATGACATCTCCGACGGCGACATCGTCTCGATCGACACCGCAAGCGGAACCATCGTCAACGAGACCACGGGAAACAGCTTCCAAGCGATCGCGTTCCCCGAGTTCATCGCCTCGATCATCGAGAGCGGCGGGCTCGTCGAGGCCACCATGGCCAAGCTTTCCGGCCAGCGCTCCGAGCGGTAATCCCCTCTGCTCGGCGCTTCGGACAACTGGAGGTGAAGGAGCTTGAAGAGCTCATTTGCGATATGCGCCCTAAGTGGCGACGGAATCGGAACCGAGATAATGTCCGAGGCAAAACGGGCCTTAGATCGCGTTTCAGAGCTTTACAGCGTGAATTTCGATATCGTTGACAAGGATTTCGGCGGCATTGCGATCGACAGGCACGGCGTCCCGTTCCCGCAGGATACGCGCGATTGCTGCGCAGCCAGCGACGCAGTCCTGCTCGCCGCCGTCGGCGGGCCGAAGTGGGATGCAACCCCAGTGGGTTCGCCCAAGCCCGAGCAGGGGCTTCTGGGGCTGCGCAAGGCGATGGGAGCCTTCGCCAACCTGCGTCCGGTGCGCACATTCGATGCGCTCGCTTCCGCCTCTACGCTCAAGTTCGAGGTTGTCAGGGGAATCGATCTCATCATAGTCCGCGAGCTCATTGGCGGCATCTACTTCGGCAAGCGCGCGATCGAGCGCGATGTCGAGGGTGCCGGCGTTGGCGGAGCGCGCGGCAGCTACGCGTTCGACACGATGGAGTACAGCGAGCGCGAGATCGACAGGATCGCTCGCAGGGCGTTCGAGCTAGCCATGAACCGCAGACGCAAGGTTACCTCGGTGGACAAGGCCAACGTGCTCGATTCATCCAAGCTTTGGCGCGAGGTGGTCCACGAGGTCGCGCGCGACTACCCCGATGTCGAGCTCGACGACATGCTCGTAGACAACGCGGCGATGCAGCTCGTGCGCAACCCGAGGTCCTTCGACGTCATCCTCACCGAGAACTCCTTCGGAGACATCCTCTCCGACGAGGCTTCGATGCTCACCGGCTCGCTCGGCATGCTCGCCTCCGCATCGATAGGGGATGGCACCCCGGTCTTCGAGCCCTGCCACGGCTCCGCGCCGGACATCGCCGGCAAGGGGATCGCAAACCCATGCGCGATGATCCTCTCCACCGCCATGATGCTCTCGATCGCATTCGGCCTGCACGATGCGGCCAAGTCGATCGAGGACGCGGTGGAGGAGGCCCTTCGCGCTGGATACAGAACGCCCGACATCGCGGGCGAGGATACCGACGAGTCGCTCATCATCGGAACCGCCGAGATGGGCGAGAGGATCTTGGAGTTGATGCGCTGATGACCAGGATCGAAACGCTAGACACCACGCTGCGCGACGGAACGCAATCGGAAGGCGCCTCGCTTTCAATCGAGGACAAGCTGCGCATCATCGCCAAGCTCGATGCGCTCGGCGTGACCTATATCGAGGCCGGATACCCTGCCTCCAATGCCAAGGACGCGCGCGTCTTCGAGGAGGCGGCCAAGCTCAACCTCGCCAACTCCAGGCTCGTGGCCTTCTCCATGACCTGCAGGAAGGACTGTCCTGCGGCGGAGGATGAGGCGCTCATCGCCTCGGCTGCGTGCTGCGCCAGCACGATCACGATAGTGGGCAAGGCCTCTGCCGAGCAGGTGGAGCGCACCCTCGGGGCATCGAAGGAGGAGAACCTGCGGATGATCCGCGATTCGGTCTCCTTCATCATCTCGAAGGGCAAGGAGGCCCTCTTCGACGCCGAGCACTTCTTCGACGGCTACGCGCAGGACAGGGATTACTCCATCGCGGTCGCGCTCGAAGCAGCCAAAGCCGGTGCCAAGGTCGTCGTTCTTTGCGATACGAATGGGCGCGCGATGCCATATGATGTGTATTCCGCGGTCAAAGACGCCAAGCGCTGCCTTGAGGAGGCTGGCTTCGAGGCGGTGGTGGGAGTGCACATGCATGACGACTGCGGCTGCGCCGTTGCCAACACGATCGAGGCCATCATGGGCGGAGCGCGCCACGTTCAGGGCAGCATCAACGGGTACGGAGAGCGAGTGGGCAACGCCAACCTCCTGACCATCATCGGCAACATCGAGCTTCGCATGGGGATGGAGTCGATCGGCCGCGAGCGCTGCAAGCTGATGACCTCGACAGCCAACTACGTCGCCGAGATCTTCAACAGGTCGATCGATCCCGGCATGCCCTTCGTAGGCTCCTCGGCGTTCGCCCACAAGGGCGGGCTGCATGTTTCGGCGCTCTCGAAGTTCCCCAGCGCATATGGCGCGATCGATCCAGAGGATGTCGGCAACCTCTCGCACATAGTAGTCAGCGAGCTCTCGGGGAGGTCTGCGCTGCTCGCCAAATCTGAGGAATTCGGCATCGATCTCGAGGGCGCGGGAGTCGACCTTGGCAACCTGGCGGGCAAGATCAAGGATCTCGAGTGCAGCGGCTACTCGTTCGAATTGGCCGATGCCACCCTCGAGCTGCTCTTCCGCGAGGCGATAGGGGAGAAGGTCACCTTCTTCAGGCTCGAGTCGTTCCGCGTCATCACCGAGAAGCACGAGGATGGCAAGGTGATGACCGAGGCCACGATCAAGATCCACGTGGGCGACGAGCGATTCATCGCCACCGGAGAGGGAAACGGCCCGGTCAACGCGCTCGACATGGCGCTGCGGCAGGCGATCACGAGATTCTACCCGCAGGTTGCCAACATCCTGCTGACCGACTTCAAGGTGCGCGTACTCGATGAGGCGAGCGGTACCGACGCGGTCACGCGTGTAATTATCGAGTCCTCGGATGGCAAGTCGAACTGGGCTACCGTCGGGGTCTCCGCTAACATTATCGAGGCGTCCTGGAACGCCCTCGTCGACTCCCTTGCATACGGCCTTATCGTCAAGGGAATGCGCAATAACGGATAGGAGCTTATAAGTGGCATTCGTCCATCTTCACAACCACACAGAGTATTCGCTGCTCGACGGCCACACCAGAGTAGACGAGATGATCGACTACGCGCACAGCCTGGGCATGACGGCGATTGCGATCACCGACCACGGCTACATGTACGGCGTGCCGGCCTTCGTGAGCGCATGCGCTAAGACCAGCGGCAAGGCGATGGACAAATGGAAGGAGGAGGTCGAGGAGGCCAAGGCGGCCGGCAGGCCGGAGCCCCCGAAGCCCCACACCATCAAGCCGATCATCGGTTGCGAGATCTACTTCACCCCAGATTCGTCACTATCGAGGGACCAATACCCCGACACCTATCACATGATCCTGCTAGCCAAGAACGAGGTGGGCTACCACAACCTGATCCACATCGTCTCAGATGCAGCCACCCGCGGCTTCTACTACAGGCCTCGCGTCACGCTCGAGACGCTGCGCGAGCACAGCGAAGGGCTGATCGGCACGAGCGCGTGCATCGCCGGCATCATCCCGAAGTCGCTCGACAGGGGACAGCGCGACATAGCGATCCATTGGGCAAAGACGCTCAAGGATCTGTTCGCGCCCGGCGACTTCTACATCGAGATCCAGGACCACGGCCCCGAGGTGAAGACCGATTCCGGCATGACCGAGGCGCAGATCAACGAGCTGCTCATCTCGGTCGCTGACGAGCTCGATCTCAAGATCATAGCCACCAACGACATGCACTACCTCAAGAAGGAGGATGCCTACGCGCAGGACGTCCTGCTGTGCATCGGAATGGCTCGCGAACTCGACGACCCCACGCGCATGAAGTTCAAGAACGACCAGTTCTACCTCAAGACCGAGGAGGAGATGCGCGAGATCTTCAAGGCGCATCCCGAGGCGTGCGACAACACCAACGAGATCGCCGATAAGTGCAACGTCGAGCTCTCTCACGACTTGATCCTCCCGTCCCTGCCACTCCCCGAGGGCGAGACGAACGAGTCGATGCTCTGGAAGAACTGCATCGCGGGCCTCAAGGTCCGCTATGGCGATCCGATTCCCGATAACGTGATGGAGCGCTTCGAGTACGAGTACGAGATCATCACCACCAAGGGATTCGCCGCCTACTTCCTCATCGTCGAGGAGTTCACGCGCTGGGCGAAGGACAACGGCATCGGCGTCGGTCCGGGCAGGGGCTCGGCGGCTGGCTCGATCGTCTCCTACGCCCTCGACATAACGACGTTCGATCCGCTGGAGAACGGCCTGCTCTTCGAGAGGTTCCTCTCGCCTGAGCGCACGGAGATGCCCGATATCGACATGGACTTCGACGACGAGCGTCGCGGCGACGTCATCGACCACGTCAAGGAGCTCTACGGCGAGGCGCGCATCGCGAACATCATCACCTTCAACAAGCTCAAGGCGCGCCAGGCGATGCAGGATGCCACGCGCGTCCTCGGCTATCCGATGAGCAAGGGCCTGTCCATCAACAAGCTGTTCCTCTCGCCGTTCGCGACGATCAAGCAGACCTTCGATCCCAAGCACGAGAACTACAACCCCGACTTCGTCAACCTCTACAAGACCGACCCCGAGGCCAAGCAGATCATCGACACCGCGATGACCATCGAGGGCTCGATCCGCGGCGAGGGCGTCCATGCATCCGCCGTCGTCATCTGCCGCGACCCGCTCGAGGACCACGTTCCGATCAAGCTCGACACCAAGGGCGGAGCGATCATCTCCCAATACGATGGGGTCAACATCGCCGACCTCGGCCTGCTCAAGATGGACTTCCTCGGCCTGCGCAACCTCACGGTCATGAAGGACGCAGTCGCCAACATCAAGAACTCGACCGGCGAGGACATCGACATCGATAAGATCGATTTCAGGGATCCTGCCATCTACGAGCTCTTCGCGCGCGGAGACACCAAGGGCATCTTCCAAGTGGAGTCGGCCGGTCTGACGAGCTTGCTCCAGCGCATGAAGCCCGACAGGTACTCCGACATCATCGCGGCCATCGCGCTCTACCGCCCGGGCCCGATCGGCGCCGGAATGCTCGACGACTTCGTCGAGCGCAAACAAGGGCTCAGGAAGATCCAGTACTACGACGATCGCCTCAAGGGAATCCTCGAGGACACCTACGGCACCATCGTCTATCAGGAGCAGGTCATGCTCATCTCGGTAGAGATGTCGGGCTTTTCCATGGGAGAGTCCGACAAGGTGCGCAAGGCGGTTGCGAAGAAGAAGATCGCGCTGATGACACAGGTGGTCTCGAAGTGGTCCGACGGCCGCGAGGAGACAATGAAGGACCACTGGCTCAACGGAGCCGTCCGCAACGGCTACGACCTCAAGATCGCCCAGAAGATCTGGGACGATGTCGAGAAGTTCGCCGCATACGCCTTCAACAAATCCCACTCCGCCGCATACGCGATCATCACGATGCAGACCGCATGGCTCAAGGCGCACTATCCTCGCGAGTACATGGCCGCGGTCATGACGAGCTACATGGGCAAGAAGTCGGACAAGATCAAGGCGATCATCGCCGACTGCAAATCCTCTGGCATCGACGTGCTGCCTCCCGATATCAACACCTCGCGCGACACCTTCACGGCGGTTGGCGACTACATCAGGTTCGGCCTTGCGGGCATCAAGGGCATAGGATACGGATGCGCCGAGTACATCATCAAGGAGCGCGAGGAGAACGGACCCTATACGAGCCTTCATGACTTCGTCAAGCGCGTTCCCAACAAGATCGCCAACAGGAGGACGGTCGAGACGCTTATCAAGTCGGGCGCCTTCGATTCCCTCGGATATACGCGCAGGCAGCTCATGCTCTTCATCGAGCGCGACAACATCATGGACAGGGCCTCGCAGCGTCAGCGCGATGCCGAGCTTGGCCAGGTTTCGATGTTCGACATGTTCGACGATTCCGATGGTGGGGGAGGCTTCGAGGAGGACATTCCGGAGCCGGACAACATCGAGTGGGACAGGAAGGTCAAGCTCGACCTCGAGAAGGAGGTCATGGGATTCTACATCTCCGACCACCCCTTGAGTCCATACAAGCTCGAGCTCGACGAGATCTCGGAGTTCAGCCTTCTCGACCTGACCTCGACCGATGACAGCGACGATGACGAGCAGGAAGTCATCGGCGACTCCTCCTACGACAGCTCGCGCTCGATTCCTACCGATCGCGACATCCTGATCGCGGGAATGGTCACCGACCTCGCCCTCAAGACTACCAAGAACGGCGACAGGATGGCGGTATTCACGCTAGAGGACATGGACGGGTCGGTGCCTTGCATCGTATTCCCGAAGGTCTACGGCAACTTCGGCACCGCACTGGCCGAGGAGCGCATCGTCAAGGTGAAGGGCCGCTACGACCGCAGCGACCGCGGCGTGCAGATCAGGGTCAGCGCGGTCAACGAGCTCGATTTCGGCAAGAAGGTGATAGTAGAGCTGCCGCAGGAGGCCGTGAACGCCGATGTGGTCAGGGCGATAAACAACACGTTCAAGGAGTACCCTGGCAAGAACGATGCGGTGATCAGGCTCACCCAGGGTGGCGGCAAGTACAAGACGATCGAGCTGCCGATCAAGGTTGACAGTGCCAACGGTGCGATTTCGGCATACCTGCACATCGCGCTCGAGAGCGTGCCGCACAGGATTCTGATCCAGTGACGCGGCTGTGGCTGACGGCGGTTTAGGAGCGATGATGCAAGGGTCGATGGTTCCCGAATTCGTTTCGATGGACATACTGAACTCGGCGATAGCAAAGCTCGAGAAGTCCGGCGAGCTAGAGCTTGGCGTGGGCGACTCGAAGCTTCGCGAGGCGGTCGCCACGGCTTTGCCGCGCCTCGTCGGCGCAGAGGCCGCCAAGAGGTCGGGCGCTGATGCAGACCGCCTGATCGCGGGCAACGCCTCCGACGAGCTGGTCTTCTCGCTCGTCACCTGCTATGGCAACCTTGAGCGCGGAATCATGCTCGATGGGGGAGCGCAGACCTGTGCCCTGGTGCACGCGACGATCCTCAACAGGAGCGTCGAGAGCTTCCCGCGTCGTGAGGACCTCTCCATCGACGAGGACGGCTTCATCGCCAGGGCCGAAGAGGTCAACCCGATGGCGATCTTCATCTCAAACCCCGGTGACCCGATGGCTGATGCCCTCGATCTAAGGTTCGTCGAGAGGCTTCTTCAGCGAACCGATGCCGTTGTGGTCGTCGACGAAACCCTCGCCGTGGCGGCTCCATGCACCGCCGCAGGGCTCGTCGGCAGCTGCTCCAACCTCTGCGTGCTGCGCTCGTTGACCTATGCGCATCCAGTTGCCGGCTTCCAGATAGCCTACGGCATTGCCTCGCCCGAGATTACCCGCAAGGTGCGCTCCGACCTCACGTACCACCCGGTCGATGCAATCACGCAGGCCATAGGTGTGGAGATCTGCGAGAACCTCGGCAAGTACGAGGGCTTCGAGAGGTCGCTTTTCATGCGGAGGGGCTACCTGGCCGAGCGCCTTGGCAAGCTCTCCGGCTGCAAGGTATTCGAGAGCGCATCGGACTTCATTCTCGTGGAGATCTCAGATGCCGATAGGGCGCGCGCCATCCTCAAGCGGGACTTCGGCATCGCGCTGGATCCGCTCGAGGGTCTGGAGCTCTCGCGCAGGTGCCTCAAGGTTCCAGTGCGCGGCGACGATGACAACATCGCGCTCATCGACGCTCTCGCCCAGTGCCTCATCCAAGGCTGCTGAGCTCGCCCGCGCCAACCCGGCCCAACCCCTTTCCCGAACTCGGCAAAATGCAACCGCGCAGATACGACTTCTTATTGTAGAATCGAATGAGCGGTGGAAATGAATCGAGCGATCGATTCGCTGATTTGCGAGAGGCTTCCGAATGCCGGGTTCCAACGGATTCCAGAACAATGGCAACAACGGGTTTACCAGCGATCCTGGAACCAGCGGCTTCTTCTCGCAGCCAGATTCCGCAACGTTCTCGCAAACCATCTCACCTCAAGAGCAGCCCCTTCCCGCTCCTCCGGTTCCGATCGAGGATACATCCGCCCAGCGTGCCGCAGATGCGGAGAAGGCCAAGGCAACCCTCGATCCGTCCAGCTCGCAGTTCTTCGTGATTCCCGGCGATAACAAGAAGAAGAAGGACTCGCCCAGCAAGGGCAAGTACATCGCCGGCATCGTCATCGTGCTGCTGATCATCTTGGCTCTCGCAGTTGCCGGCTACCTCTATCTCAAGGATCAGGACAAAGCGCGCGAGGCCAATTCTGGCATCAACATCTCCGACATCGACGATGCCGACGTCGTTCCCGTCGTGCCGAGCCAGTCCGACATGACAACGACGATTCCCATGCTCTGCCAGCTCTTCGGCTCCACCAGCGACGAGGTGGGCATCTTCCTAGGCGAGAACTACCAAACCAGCTCCACCGAGAATGTCAACGACGGAAACGTCACGCGCAGGGTCACCTTCGTCTATTCGCCGCAGGGCTCGACCACAAACCTCATCAACGCGCCCACCATCAAGATCTCCCTCGACAAGGACGGCAAGGTCGTCCAGGTCTACTACATGTCCTCGATGGAGATCCTCGGATATCCCGTATCCGACTTCAATACGCTGGTTTCCACATCGGATGCGCTGAAATCGGCGCTCAGGTCTGCCGAGATCGATTACGACGACTTCACCTACACGGCTCCAAAGGAGAGCGACTACACCACCTACATGGACAACAAGAACAAGATCGTCTCCAAGGAGAGCTCCCTGTTCGTCGGAACCATCAAGGGGAACAAGGCCCCAACCAAGTGGATGCTCGCCTTCACCTACTCCTATCCCGATGCCTCTCCAGCCGGCTCGGGCACGCCTGTGAGGATCATCGAGATAACCCTCCAGTAGCGCAAATCCGCTAGGAAATGCATATTCGGCATCTTTTGGTTCACTTTTTGCACGCGTCGCCGAATAATCGCTTGCATTATTCGATAATTGCTTAAAATGGATACGATTGCATATGCATTGACTCGCTTCGGCGTTTTTCATATAGGTACGAACAACCAGAATTGAATAGCAGCAAACCAATCCGATTCGGTCGTGTCATTATGCAATCGTGCGTTTTGGCGCGATTTTTCTTATTTTTATGCATACATTCTTAAGATTTTGAATATTTTGAGCCCATAGCAGGGGCAACAAGGAGGAAGCACGATGACAATCTACATAATCATCGCCTTGCTCGCAGGACTCATCGTGGGTGCGGTTATCGTATTCGCGGTGCTCAAGGCGAGGATCAACAAGGCCAACAAGATAGTTTCGCAATCCGAGACCATGATCAAGGATGCCGAGCATGAGGCCGAGAACATCAAGCGCGAGGCCGAGATCGAGGCGCGCGACCAGGTCTATAGGATGAAGAAGAACGTCGATGCAGAGATCGAGGATCGCAAGCAGGAGATCAAGCAGCAGGAGAGGCGCCTGAACCAGAGGCAGGAGTCCCTCGACCGCAGGTCCGACGGCCTCGACAAGCGCGAGCAGCAGATCATGTCGCTGCAGGGCCAGGTCGAGAAGAAGAGCCAGAGGCTCGACGCTTCCCTCGAGGAGGTCACCGAGCGTCTCGAGCAGATCTCGTCGATGACCACCGAGCAGGCCCGCGAGGCCCTCATCGAGCGCGTCAAGGGCGACGTCACCAAGAAGGCCGCTGCCATCATCAGGAGCGTCGAGACCCAGACCAAGCTCGAGGCCGACAGGAAGGCGCAGAACATCATCAGCCTCGCCATCCAGCGCATCGCTGCGGATCACACCTCCGAGCGCACGATATCCTCCGTTCCGATTCCGTCCGACGACCTCAAGGGCCGCATCATCGGACGCGAGGGCCGCAACATCAGGACCTTCGAGCAGATCACCGGCGTCAACCTCATCATCGACGATACTCCCGAGGTCGTCGTCATCTCGAGCTTCGATCCTGTTCGCCGCGAGATCGGCCGCATCACGCTCGAGAACCTCGTCACCGACGGGCGCATCCACCCCGCGCGCATCGAGGAGATGTTCAGCAAGGCCACCAAGCTCGTCAACCAGCAGATCCAGGACGCGGGCGAGAAGGCCGCGTTCGACACCGGCATCCACGACCTCGACCCCGAGATCATCAAGATCCTCGGTCGCCTGAGGTTCCGCACCTCCTACGGTCAGAACGTCCTCGACCACTCCATCGAGGTCGCCACGCTCGCAGGCATCATGGCTGCGGAGCTCGGAGTCGATGTCCACGCCGCGAAGCGCGCAGGCCTGCTGCATGACCTCGGCAAAGCCATCGACCACGAGGTCGAGGGCTCGCATGCCGTCATCGGCGCAGACCTTGCACGCAGGTTCGGCGAGGCTCCCGAGATCGTCCACGCCATCGAAGCGCACCACAACGACATCGAGCTCACCACCATCACCGACGTGCTCGTCCAGTCCGCAGACGCCATCTCCGCGGCTCGTCCGGGCGCACGCAGCGAGTCGCTCGAGAACTACATCAAGAGGCTCGAGAAGCTCGAGTCCATCGCGAACGCCCACGATGGCGTCGAGCAGACCTATGCTATGCAGGCAGGTCGCGAGATCAGGGTCATGGTCGAGCCGAGCAAGATCTCCGACGCTCAGTCGGTCGTCCTCGCGCACGATATTGCGAAGCAGATCGAGGACGAGATGCAGTATCCCGGCCAGGTCAAGGTGCTTGTCATCAGGGAGAACAGAGCGGTCGACTACGCCAAGTAGTCGGTGCCTCGCAAGCGAAGGTCGATGGCTATGAGCGAACTCGATGGGAAGAGGATAGGCGGCGGGAGCCCCGACAACAGCTCGGGCCTCCTCGGATTCCTGCAGAGCGTCTCCACCGAAGGCTCGATTCGTGTGGAGGAGAATCTCGGCGACGGCTACGTCAGGCTGCTGATGTCCGAGGCGGAGCGCCGCCAGGCCAAGCACGACATCCGCTGCGTCGAGGACATCGTCATCGAGCTCCTGCGCAACTCCCGCGATGCCAGCGCCCGCTCGATCTTCCTGGCCACCACTAGGGATGGCGATGAGCGCCTGCTGACGATCATCGACGATGGCTGCGGAATTCCCGCGAGCATGCATGAGGCCATCTTCGAGCCGCGCGTCACCTCCAAGCTCGATACCATGGTCATGGATTCCTGGGGGGTTCACGGCAGGGGCATGGCGCTCTTCTCGATCTTCTCCAACGTTGACGAAGCGATGGTCATGCGCTCCGAGTCGGGCAAGGGCAGCGCGATTCGCGTCAAGGCCAATACGACCTCGCTGCCCGAGAAGACCGACCAATCCTCGATGCCCGCGCTCGAGCGCGATGAGGATGGCAGCCTCGTAGTCTCCAAGGGCCCGCATAACATCAACCGCATCGCCGCGGAGTTCGCCATCGCGTGCAGGCACGACGTCGACGTCTACCTCGGCTCGCCAGCCGAGATCGTCGCAACGCTGATAGCCTATGGGGAGCGCGAGTACGACTCCACCGAGCTCCTCTTCCACGACAATATAGATGACCTCGACATCTGCCGCATGCTCAGCGCTTGCGCATCGGCCTCAGAGCTCACAGAATGCGCTCTGAGCCTCGGTTTGGACATTTCCGAGAGAACTTCCCATAGGATTCTCCATGGGCAGATCCAGCCGCTCAGGAACCTCTACGATCAGCTCTCCTCGAAGGCTTCGAGCTCGCAGCGTGTAGACATCTACAAGGACAGCCGCGCCCTCAAGATATCCCCGACGGATCTCGAGACCTTCTCTCGCAAGCTCGAGGACGCGTTCGAGTCGATCTCCGAGGGCTACTACATGACGCTCCTCGAGGAGCCGAAGATCAAGGTGGGAAAGCAGAAGATCCAGGTCACTTTCCTCATCGATAAGGAGTGAAACGCGCCGTCCATGTACATCTTCGCGGTCTATGTCGTGCAGTTTCACGCCAATTGATGCCAGATTTGACACTTTGTGCAATAATGTCTCGAAACGATAGAATGCAGCAAAACGGCAATATTTGAAATGCAGCGCAAATAGAGAACGAACGGAACGCAAATGGGTTATCTCAAGGTTTCTTCCAAATCATCTCCATCGTCCGTCGCAGGCGCCATCGCCGGCATGATCAAGGACGGCATTCCGGTTGAGATCCAATCCGTGGGCGCAGGAGCGGTCAATCAGGCGGTCAAGGCGATCGCCATCTCGCGCGGATTCCTCGCGCCAGTCGATATCGAGGTCGTCTGCGCGCCATCATTCGCCGACATCAACATCGACGGCGAGAACAGGACGGCGATCCGCTTCACAGTCGAACCCAGGTACAACAAGGCCGAGCGTTCCTCCTCCGACAAGTACTGATCGGAGCGCTTCGCGTCTTATGGGCATTGAGACAGGAAGATATCGCAGAGCGATCATCGAGCTGCATTGCCATACAGATCACTCCGACGGGTTGATGAGCCCGTCGGAGCTCCTTTCCAAGGCCGCAGAGCGCGGCCTTACTCATATCTCGATAACCGATCATGACACCGTCTCCGGCTATTGCGTGGCTCGCAACATCATGCCGGAGGGGATGGCCTTGATCCCGGGAATCGAGATCTCCGCACGCTACCAGGGCCGTCGCGACCTCCATATGCTCGGCTACTTCATCGACATCGAGAACCAGGACCTGCTCGACGAGTGCGCCGCTACTCGGGCTCGTCGAAGGGTCGCAACGCTCAAGATAATCGGAAACCTCAGGGCTGCGGGCTACAGCATCTCGGCCGATGAGCTCGAGGCGCAGGAGATGGAGATCAACAGGTCCAACGTCGCCAGGATCATGGTCGACAAGGGATATGCCCCAGACCATGACACCGCATTCGACACCTACGTCGGGCGCCGCACGCCCTACTACGTCGAGCGCAACGACATGGATTGCTTCCTCGCGCTGGAGCTCATCCTCGGGGCTGGTGGAGTACCGGTCATCGCGCATCCGGCCCACTATCACGTGATCGACGCGATCGACCCGCTCGTGGAGAAGGGGCTCATGGGCATCGAGTGCTTCCATAGCGAACAGACCGACGAGGAGGCGAACTCCCTCATCGAATTCGCGAAGGAACGCGGCCTGCTGATCACGGGAGGCTCCGACTACCACGGCGATGTCGTGCACCCGGGTGCGCTTGCGGAGTTCCAGCCGCCCGACGAGTGCATCGAGGAGCTCTTCGCCTTTGGCGCCGAGCGTGGATTCGACATGGGGAGGCTGATGTAGATGCCCGATCTCAGCGGCCTGAGATATCTGGTCAAGACCTTCGGTTGCCAGATGAACCTGTTCGATTCCGAGCTGGTCTGCGGCCTCATGGAAGCCGCGCAGGCCAAGCGCGTCGAAGAGGTCGAGGATGCCGACATCGTCATCTTCATGACCTGTTGCGTGCGCGAGAACGCCGATACGCGCGTCTTCGGGCAGATTGCCTCGATGAAGAACCTGCCCGCACGCTCCGGTTCGCAACTTGGCACGCGCCTTGTGGCGGTTGGAGGCTGCATCGGGCAGCGCGACGGCGGCAAGCTCATCGAAAGCTTTCCGAACATCGACGTCGTATTCGGAACCCACAACATCGAGGAGCTCCCGGAGCTGCTTGCGCAGGCAATCGCGTGCGCTAAGCCCCAGCTTTCGCTCATAGACGACAGAGTGCCCTATGACTCCTCCTTCCCGACTGTTCGCGAGAGCAGGTTCCAGGCGTGGCTGCCGATCATGAAGGGCTGCAACAACTTCTGCTCCTATTGCATCGTCCCATACGTTCGCGGCAGGGAGATGAGCCGCCCGATGGAGGAGGTCGTCGCGGATGCGCGTGCGCTGGTGGACGACGGGGTGCGCGAGATCACGTTGCTCGGGCAGAACGTCAACTCCTATGGCCGCGACATCTACGGCAACCCGAGGTTCGCGAAGCTGTTGCGCGCAGTGGGGAAGACCGGCATCGAGCGGCTGAGGTTCTTGACGAGCCATCCTAAGGATCTCACCGATGAGACCATCGAGGCCATGGCGACTGTCGAGTCGATCATGCCCTTCCTGCACCTGCCGGTCCAGTCCGGCTCGAACAAGGTGCTCGCGGACATGAACCGCAGATACACCGCATCGCACTATCTCGGCATCATCGACAAGCTCAAGGCCGCGGTGCCAGGCATCGCGTTCTCGACAGACATCATCGTAGGATACCCGACGGAGACCGAGGCCGATTTCCTCGATACCATGGCGATCGTCGACGAGGTCGGCTACTCGCAGGCGTTCACCTTCATCTACTCGAAGCGCGCTGGAACGCCCGCCGCCGAGATGGAGAACGTCTCGACGCGCGAGGAGATCCAGGATCGCTTCGACAGGCTCGTCGAGGTGGTGCAGCGCGGAGCCTACGATGCGAACCAAGTGGATAGGGGCAAGGTCGTCAAGGTGCTGGTCGAGGGGCTTTCCAAACGCGACGATTCCAAGCTCTCGGGCAGAAGCGAGAAGAACCAGACGGTCCACTTCGATTGCCCTGAGGGCATCGAGCCCGAGCAGATGGTCGGTCGCATTGTCGAGGTGAGGGTAGATCTCGCGCGCACCTGGTACCTCAGCGGCGAACTGGTCGGGCAGCCATGGTAGCCGGTTCCCCAAGGCCGACCTCCCAAGGCCTTGCAGCCCTCATAGCCGAGTCGATCTCCGAGAGCAGCGCCCCCGTAGTGGCGATAGTCGGCCCCACCGGAGTGGGGAAGTCTGCCGTTGCGGATGCGCTTGCGCTCATGGTCGACGGCGAGATAGTCTCGGCCGACTCTATGCAGATCTACCGCGGAATGGACATCGGAACGGCCAAGGTTCCCGAGGACAGTCGCCCCGTCCCATACCATTGCATAGACATCGTCGATCCCGACGAGACCTTCTCCGCCGCCAACTTCCAGCAGGTGGCGCGCGAGGCGATCGACTCGATCCTGGCGCGCGGCAAGAAGCCCATAGTCTGCGGCGGCACGGGCCTATACGTGCGAGCAGCCCTCGACGTGATGAACTTCCCTGCGGGGGAGCAGGAGGACAACCCGGTTCGCAGCAAATACACTGCGATATACGAGGAGCATGGTGCGCAATACCTCCACGACATGCTCGCCGAGGTCGATCCCGAGAGCGCTGCGCTTATCCATCCCAACAACGTGCGCAGGACCATCCGCGCCTTCGAGATGATGGACGAGGGCATCTCATACGCTAAGCAAAACGAGGGAATGAGGGTCTTCGCGCCTTTCTACGCTTGCGATTACTTCGGCCTCACCATGAGCCGCGAGCTGCTCTACGAGCGCATCGACGCCCGCGTTGACGAGATGATGGCCGCTGGCTTGATCGACGAGTGCAAGTCGCTCGTCGAGGGTGGGTTCGCCGACGCGCTCACTTCCAGGCAGGCGATAGGCTACAAGGAGCTCATCGATGCCCTGTGCGGCAGGTGCACGGTAGACGAGGCGGTTGAGCTCGTAAAGCGTTCTACGCGGCGCTATAGCAAGCGCCAGGGCACTTGGTTCAGGAGAGATCCCAGAATCAGGTGGATCGATGTGCTCACGGGGGAATTCATATGACGCAGGGGCGCACCACGACCTTCGAGGCGGGTTCCGCGTTCGAGGCCGAACGCGAGCGTGCGGTTCTCGTCGGCATCGATCGGGGAAATCCCGAGTGGCCTGTCGAGGAGTCGCTGGCCGAGCTCGAGAGGCTCGCCGATACCGCTGGCGCAGAGACTGTGGCCACAACCTATCAGAGGCTGGCCTCGCCTAATCCCAAGACGTTCATCGGCTCTGGCAAGGCGGAGGAGGTGGCGCAGCTGGTGAAGGCCCACGATGCGCAGGTCGTGATCTTCGACGACGAGCTCTCTCCATCCCAGCAGGCCAATCTCGAGCGAGCGATACCAGGGGCGAAGATCATCGACCGAACCGCGCTCGTGCTCGACATATTCTCGCTGCATGCTGTGACGCGCGAAGGCCGCCTGCAGGTTCGCCTCGCGAAGAACCAGTACCTCTATCCAAGGCTGCGCGGCATGTGGGCCCACCTCGCATCCAACAGGATGGGCGGCGGTGTGGGCTCGCGCTTCGGCGAGGGCGAGAGCCAGCTCGAGGTCGACAGGCGCATGGTGCGCAAGCGCATCGACCGCATCAAGAAGGAGCTCGCCAAGCTCGAGTCGGACAGGGACAACCAGCGCAAGGCAAGGCTTCGCCAGGGGATGAGCCGGGTTAGCCTCGTCGGCTACACCAACGCAGGCAAGTCGACTCTGATCAACCGCCTCACGGGTGCTGACGTGCTCGCCACGGACAGGCTCTTCGCCACGCTCGATTCGACGACGCGCAAGCTCGTTTTGCCGGAGGGACGCACCGTCACGATCACCGATACCGTCGGATTCATCCAGAAGCTCCCTACGACGCTGGTCGAGGCGTTCAAGTCGACCCTCGACGAGATCTCCGACTCCGACCTCATGCTCATCGTCCTCGACGTCTCATCTACGAAGATGGAGTCGCAGTATCAGGCGGTTCTCGATATCCTCGAGCAGATCGGTGCGCAGAGCATACCGTCGATCACCGTACTCAACAAGATGGATCTGCTCGGCTCCGACGAGCGCGAGGTCATGATGGCCAGATACCCCACGGCGTGCGCGATAAGCGCTGAACTGGGGCAGGGGATTGACGAGTTGGTAGAGAGGATCTCGCAGGTCTGCAGCGATTCCGATGCCACGCTCAGCCTCGTGATTCCCTTCGATCGTGGAGACCTCATCAGCCTCGCGCACAGCAAGTGCACGATAGTGGCGCAGCGCTACGAGGAGGACGGGTTGCACTTGAGCCTGAAGTGTCCCAAGCACCTGCAGGCTAGCTTCGCGGACTTCGCGGAGATAGGCTAGAGCTGGCCTTCCTCGATCTCCACTTCAACCGGCTGCTCGTCCTCGGTGAGCTCGACGATGACCGTCTTCACCGTGCATGCATAGATTATGTTGGCCACGCCGCCGATTGCGATCGCGAATCCCACTACGAAGACCTCGGAGAGCGCAACCTCGTACGGGAAGGCGACCATGATGATTCCGAGGATCGCGGCGATGGCGCCACCGATCAGCGCGAGGTACCAGTTCTTGTTGATGCTCCTGTAGATGAGCGACATGATGATTACTATCACGCCGTCGACGGTGACGAGAACCCCGGCGAGGAACGGCATGATCGAGACGAAGGTCTCCATTTTGGCGATGAACGCGATGCCGAGGACTATGGCGACGACGTTCTTGAAGATCGAGGTGATGTCGACCTCGACGATCTCTCCATTCCTCTTCTTGTAGAAGAGCTTGACGATGCCGACGATTCCCACAGCGATCAGGCCGATTCCCAATATCGTGCAGACCATGCTCATCACAGCGCCAGGCCATACCATCACGACGATGCCGAGGATTATCATGGCGATACCCAGCACCATGCCGTTTCTCAGGGCTTCCTTCATCTTCCCGCTCCGTTTCATGGTCTCACCGGCACTCGACTGGCGCCGAGGCTGTAGAATTGTCTATGCACTATCGATTCTAGCATTAGCGGGTTGGATATGGGCAGAGATGACGTTTCGGACAAGGATGCGCTGAAGCTCAGGGTGGCTTTGGTCTCGGATGGCGCTCAGGTGCCCGAGGCCAGCATGCCATCGGCTGCGGTCGCGTTCAGGGCATGCGAATCAGCGACGCTCGACCCCCTGGAGCGCCGTCTCGTTTCGACTGGCACCTCAATCGCTCTGCCGGGAGACTACGCGGGCTTCGCGATTCCTGTGCGCGAGATGGCTGCGCAAGGCCTGAAGTTCGCGAATTCGCCCGGGCTCATAGACAACGGATACAGAGGCGATGTCGCATTCGTATGCATGAATGTGAATGCCGATTCGCCCCTATGCATAGAAGAGGGACAGACTATCGGCTGGATAGTCGTTCGCGACGCACTGCGCTGCGATGTCGTCCAGATTGAAGGTGAGGATGTGGCTCAGATGGATGGAAAGCTTGCTATCAAGCCGCTGTGCGAGGGTCTCGATGCGGTGATGTATGCCCATGAGGGCGACAACGGTCTCGACCTGCGCTCTGCGATCGAAGTGGAGGTAGCGCCTCTCGAGCGTGTCGAGGTCCCGTTCGGTATCGGGGTTGGCATTCCGCAGGGATGCATCGGATTCATCCAGCCGAGAAGCGGTCTCTCCCTGCGCGAGGGGCTCTCGATAGTCGACAGCCCCTCGGTGGTCGCGACCGCATCCCTCGACGAGGAACTCTCGGCGATCTTCATCAACTTGGACCCGAAGCGAGCCATCTCGATAGAGAGGGGAGAGCGCATCGCCCAGCTCGTCATCTCGAGCGTTCCCGACATAGAGGTCGAGATAGTCGACGCGCTCGACGAGACATCGCGCAGCTCGAAAGGGTTCGGCTCTAGCGGCAAGTAGCCTCAAGCTGCGGTACTGAAAAGAAATGCGGCTGGATTCGCAATGAATCCAGCCGCAACGCTTTTGCATATCAGAGAAGGGAGCTACTTCGAATCGATGGTCGGGATCTCCCTTTCCTCCTTCTCGTCGAGGTTCTTGTCGTAGACGTAATGCTTGGTCTCGCGGGAGATGAGCCCTGCGAGCGCCCAGACCGCGATGACGTTGGGGACGACCATCAGTCCGTTCATGACATCCGCGAAGTCCCAAGCCAAGCTTGCGAGCGCCGAGCTGCCGCCGATGGCGCCGAGGACGATGAAGACGAGGAAGACGACCTGGTAGGGCTTGATGGCCTTCTTGCCGAAGAGATAGGCAACGACGCGGTTGCCATACCAGCTCCAGCCGAGCATCGTCGTGTAGGAGAAGAGGACCATGCCGACAATGAGGACCGCAGGTCCGAACAGCGGAACCTGGCCGAAGCAGGCGACCGTGAGCTGGAGGCCCTTCTCGAATCCGCCGGCAGCGTAGGTGGCGGCGATAGAGCCGGAGGTGCCGGGATCGGTTGCGAGCATCGAGGAGATCAGGGTGATTCCGGTGATCGCGCAGACGATGACGGTGTCCCAGAAGGTGCCGGTCATCGAAACGAGAGCCTGGCGAGCGGGGTTGCGGGTAACGGCGTTGGCGGAAGCCAGCGGTGCCGAACCCATTCCAGACTCATTCGAGAAGAGGCCGCGGGCCGCGCCGTAGCGCATCGCCTGCATGACCGCGAAACCTGCGCCGCCGCCGAAGAGCGCCGTCGGGGTGAATGCGCAGAGGACGATGTACTTGATGGCGGGGCCGATGTATGCGTAGTTCATGCCGATGATGATGAGGCAGCAGAGAACGTAGAAGATCGCCATGAAGGGGACGAGCTTCTCGCATACCCTGGAGATGGAGCGGATGCCGCCGAGGACGACGATTCCCACGAGGACCGCCATGATGAGGCCGATCGCCCAGATCGGGACGTTGGCGTACTCGGTGATGATTCCGCAGACGGAGTTCGACTGGACTGCGCCGCCGATTCCGAAGGATGCCAGAGCAGCGAAGAGCGCGAACAGGATTGCGACGACCTTGGCCCACTTCTTCTTGGGGAATCCGTTCTCGAGAGCGTACATCGCTCCACCGAGCATATCGCCCGCGTGGTCCTTGACCCTGAAGCGCAGGGAGATGAAGCTCTCCGCGTACTTGGTGGCGATTCCGAAGACGCCGATGATCCACATCCAGAAGACCGCGCCAGGTCCGCCGCTGACGATTGCGGTGGCGACACCGACGATGTTACCGGTACCGATCGTGGCAGAGAGCGCGGTTGTCAGCGCGCCGAACTGGCTGATGTTTCCCTCGCCGTCCTTGTCCTTAGCGAAGCTCAGCTTGATGCCCAAGCCGACCTTGCGTTGGATTCCGCGGGTGCGGATGGTCATGTAGATGTGAGTGCCTACCAGAATGATGATGAGCGGGAATCCCCACACGATTCCATCAATGGTTCCGATAGCACTGCCGAGACCTGCTATGAATCCTTCCATCGTCAACCTCTCTTCACTTGACTGTGCAATCTGCTTGCTGGCTTTGCGGTAGATGCATAATCCCTGCAGAAGCAGAACTTGTTAGCATTGTAATAAACAATCTTGCATTTCTGCTCGGATATATGCATCGTATCTCGCGCGCATTAAAGAATTTAATAAAGTATTAACGAAAACCGATCTTACGCAAAAGCGACTTTGTCGGTGAAAAAACCATATTAATATCTCTTCGGAATGATTCTCTACACCTGCATTGCCTTTTCGAAGGCCGTCTTCACCGCATTTCCCAGATTTCCGCCGCGCCCCTTGCCAGAGCAATCTCCAATCCTGTAGCACTTCGGGAAGGCTCTCTCGAAGGCCTCGTAGGCTGCAGTGTTCGGCTTGAATCCAAGGGAGATGATGGCGGTGTCGCAGGGGATGGTCTCGGTAGATCCGTCGGCGCTGCTGACGATCGCGCCCTCGTCGACGATGTCCTCGATGCGCAGCCCGCAGCGTATCTCCGCTCCCTCTGCGGCGAGCAGCTGCTTGAGCGCGATGAGGTTTATCTCCGAGCCACCTTGTCCGATCTTGTCGATCGGCAGCATGTCGACGAGCGTCACCTTCTTGCCAAGGCGCAGCAGCGCGAGGCCGAGCTCCATTCCAGTGAAGCCCGCTCCCGCTATCACGACATCCTCGCCAATGGCATCCGAATCGAGCTCGGCATCGCCGGCCCAGA